>NZ_LMUG01000067.1:0-257500 GCF_009766125.1 Acidisoma sp. S159 | reverse complement strand
GGATCGCTCTCGGCGAAGGGCATCTTGGTATTGCCGCCATAGACCGAAGAAGAACTGGCATAGACGAAATGCCGCAGCCCTTTGAGATGCCGCGCCGCCTCTACCATCACCACCTGGCCCATCAGATTCGCTGTGACGTAGGCATAGGGGTCGATCATTGAGAATCGCACCCCGGCCTGGGCCGCCAGATGAACGATGCGGTCGATCCCGGGCTCCCGCGCCATCAGCCCGGTCACTGCTTCCCGATCGGCGATGCTAAGCTGGGTAAAGGAAAAGCCGGGCTCGGCTGCCAGCCTCGCCAGCCGATCCTCCTTCAGCCGCACCTCGTAATAGGTGTTGAGGTCATCGACCCCCACCACCTGCTCACCTCGGGCAAGAAGTGCTAGCGTGGTGTGGTAGCCGACGAAGCCCGCGGCCCCCGTCACGAGCACGGTCATAGGGCGCGACGATCAGCTTCGGGCATGATGGACCTCCGTCTGGCTGCCATCAGATAAGGGCACCAGGCTATTCGGCCACCCATCCGCCGTCGATCGAGATCGGTGCGCCGGTGATCGTCTTGGCGGCATCCGAGCACAGGAAGACCGCCAAGGCCCCGATCTGCTCCGGCGTCGTGAATTCGTGCATCGGCTGCTTCTCGCTCACCAGTTCGAGCTTCTCCTGCTCGACCGACTTGCCGCTTTTAGCCGCGCGATCCTGCAACTGCTTCTCAACCAGCGGTGTCAGCACCCAGCCGGGGCAAATTGCATTGACCGTGACGCCGGTATTGGCGAGTTCGATCCCAGCGACTTTGGTCAAACCAAGGATGGCGTGCTTTGCCGCGACATAAGCCGATTTCTGTCCGCTGCCCACCAGCCCATGCGCTGAGGCGGTGTTTATGATCCGGCCCCAGCCACGCGTTTTCATGCCGGGCGCCGCCGCCTTGATTCCGTGGAAAGCGGCGGAGAGGTTGATCGCTATGATCGCATCCCATTTCTCCTCGGGAAAATCGACGATTTCGGCGACGAACTGGATGCCGGCATTATTGACTAGGATATCGACTTCGCCCAAAGCCGCGATGGTATCAGCCACCATCTGCCGCACCGCCGCTGGCTTGCTGAGATCGGCACCGGAATAGCCGGCGCGCACGCCAAAATCATTCTCGATCGCTGCCCGTTCGCGGTCGATATCGGCTTGCGACGCGAAGCCGTTCATCATGATATCGGCGCCCTCGGCGGCGAGCGAGCGCGCGATGCCGAGCCCGATGCCGCTGGTCGATCCTGTGACGAGCGCCACGCGCCCCTTCAATGAAGCCATGGGCGTATTCCTTCAGAAACCACGCGTCGCGCCTTCAGAGATTAGCGACGCGCCGACCATCCCTCACGCCAGAAAATCATGCAACACGCGGCCATAGGGCAGCGTGAGATCGGCCTTGATATGCTGCCCATGGAGTATCCTGCGCACCGGCAGATCGGCGACCCGCGCATTGACATGCGGGACAAGCTCGAGCCTCGCCTCGCCACCAAAGGCAAACTTCAAGCTCACATCATTCATATTGTAGCCGACGAGCTGCGCGACTTTCGCGCTGCCATCGACATCCGGGATGAACTTCAGATTGACGCCGAGTTTGCTGAGTTGGCTGATCATACGGTCATGATCCGCTTGTTCACGCACAAGGTTGTATTCCTTGTAGCACATGGTGCCCATGGCAATGCGGATCTCGTCGTAATGCAATGTGCCGGTCAGCGTGTCATGGATCGGGCGAAGTTCGGGCAGACCATATTTCTTCGGAAAACCCCAGATCTCGCGGCCAGCCGTGGTCGGAGGCTCGTCGTCCAAATACATCTGAACCGTAAAATTGCACGGCTCGCCCTTGAACTTGGCGCAAATACCCGCGCCACTTTCCTGATAGCTGCCGAAGCCGGTGGAATCCGGCATCTTCATCCATTCGTAGAAAACATGATTGCCGTCCGGTTCCAGCGGCTCCGGCAACAGCCGACGGATCGCCTCAGGATCGCTCTCGTAATGGATGAGGAGATATTCTCGGTCGAAGAAACGATAGGGGCCTTTTGGATAACTCGGACTCGCGAAGGGCATGGAGGTCATGCCAAGAACATCGTCTCGATTCACACAACGGTCCTTTTTATGCGCCGGCGCCGCTTCCGGCCCCTTAAGGCGTCTCGGAAGTAAAACTTGAACAGCGCGGCCCTTCTGTCCAGTGATCTTTCCGCGTCGACCGCTGCGCCCCCCGGAGAAGCACTCATGGATACCGTCCCGCCTCGCCCAGCGCCCACCGTCGACTCCGGCAGGGATGCCCGAGGCCCCCGCCGTGACCGCGTCGCCTTGGTTCTGCAGGGTGGCGGCGCGCTCGGTGCCTATCAGGGCGGCGTTTTCCAGGCGCTGGAGGCTGGCGGCATCGTCCCGGATTGGATCGCGGCGGTGTCGATCGGCGCCATTAACGGCGCCATCATCGCGGGCAATCCACCCGAGCGGCGCCTCGAACGTCTCCGCAGCTTCTGGGAGCTCATCACCGCGCGGCGCGTGGAATGGCCGGTTCTGGACGGCGATACGGCACACCGGATTGCCATCAATGTCTCGGCGGCAGGCAGCATCCTGTTTGGCCAGCCCGGCTTCTTCAAGCCGAACCTGCCGGGACCGTGGCTCAGTCCGCGCGGCTCGAAACAGGCGACCGCCTACTACGACACATCGCCACTACGCGAGACGCTGCTGCACTTCGTGGATTTCGATCTGCTCAATGACGGCCCGATCCGCTTTGCCGTCAGCGCCGTGAATGTCGCCAGCGGTAATTTCGCCTTCTTCGACAATCGCTCGACGCGCATTCTGCCGGAGCACATCATGGCGAGTGCAGCCCTGCCGCCTGGTTTTCCAATGGTCCAGGTGGGCACAGACTATTTCTGGGACGGTGGCACCGTTTCCAACACACCGCTCTCGCATGTTCTCACGACGATCGAGGGCGCCGATGCGCTCGTTTTCCAAGTTGATCTGTTCAGCGCAAGCGGTCGTCTGCCACGCGATATCCAGGAGGTTTCGGCGCGGCAAAAGGAGATCCAATATTCCAGCCGCACCCGCATGGTGACCGACGCTTTCAAGTCGCAATACACGCTGAGGAGCCGTATCCGTCAGTTGCTCGAACGCCTGCCAGCAGACCAGCGCACGGAGGAAGACCGCCTCCAGCTTGAAGCCCTGCGCGAACTGCCGGAGGTCAGCATCCTGCAACTGATCTACCAGCAGGCAGCTTACGAGGGAGATTCACAGGACTATGAATTCAGCCGGCGCTCCATGAATGACCACTGGGAGAGCGGCCGGCGCGACACCCGCCTGACTCTGGAGCGAAAGGACTGGCTGAAGATCCCCGGCCCCGAAACCGCCATCGTCAGCCACGACATCCATCGGCCAGACGAGTAGCTCGCCGCGGGCCTAACTCGGCAGCCGAGCCGCCCTTGGCACCAGAACAGCGGACACCAGCGCGCCGAGCGCGAGGATCACCCCGAGTAGGAATACGTTGTGCAGCGCGCCCGCCAGCAGCCCTGCGATCCGCTCAAGCGTCGCGGGCGCCAGGGCACCCCGCAGCACGGGATCGACCAGATCACGCGCCGCATCATGCACGCCCGCTGCCGACAGCCCGGCATTGACGACACCACCGAAAGCCGCCGCGCCCAAAGCCTGGCCCATGAGGCGGCTGAAGTAGAACAGCGCTGTCGCGCGCCCGCGATCCTCCCAGACCACGCTCGACTGCACCGCCACCGTGAAGACGAGGCTGGTCACGCCAAGCCCGACGCCCGTCAGCACGCAGGCGACACTCATCCATCGCCAGTCCACCGGGCCAGGCCGCAATTCCAGGAAGGCGAGGCTGCCGAGCAGGAGCAGAATCGCCGCCACCGTCGCCACGCGGCGGTAGGGGAAGCGGCCCAGGAAGCGCCCCATGCTCATGCTGGCGCCCGTCCAGCTCACGGTCATGACCGCAAGCGCAATGCCGGAGACCAGGGCGCTGTCGCCCGCGACCCCCTGCGTCCAGGTCGGCAGAAAGGCGGTAAAGCCGATCAGGATGGCGCCGCATAAAATCGCTGAGCTATTCGCCGCCAGGATGAGCGGCCGCCGCCACAGATGGAGTGGCAGCAGAGGCACGCGCACCGCCCGCTCCCGCCAGGCGAAGCCCAGCAGCGCCACGACGCCGATCCCCAGCAGCAGTCCGACGCTGCGCCAGGACAGGCCATGCAACTGCACCAGAGTGCCCATCACTGCGCCGATACCGATCATCAGCAACAACGCGGCGGGCAAGTCGATCGCCGCCGGCCGGCTCACCGCGCGAGGCTCGTGCAGGAAGCGGATCACCATCGCCATGGTGATCAGCCCGATCGGAATATTGACCCAGAAGACGAAGGGCCAACCCAGCGTGCCGACGAAGAAGGCGCCAAGCAGCGGCCCGATGACGGCCGCGATGCCCCAGATGCCGCTGACATAGCCCATCATGCGTGGCCGATCCGCCGGAGCCGCCACGTCGCCGATGATGGTCGTCGCCATCGGCACCAGCCCGCCGCCGCCGATCCCCTGGATGGCGCGGAAAGCGATCAGCGAGCCCATGCTCCAGGCGCATCCGCATAGCAGCGAGCCCACCAGGAACAGGGCCGCGCAGCCGAGATAGACCGACCGACGACCGTAGCTATCCGCGAGCCGCCCGTACAGCGGCGTCGTTATCGCCTGAGCCAGCAGGTAGACGCCGAAGGCCCAGGAAAACAGGCTGAAGCCGCCGAGCCGCGCCACGATGGTGGGCATCGCGGTGCTGATGACGGTGACCTCGACCGCCGCCATGAAGGTGGAGACCAGCATCGCGGCAATAACCAGCCGCCCCCGCTGCGCCGGGACCGCGATAGCCTCTTCCGGTATTTCACCCATGCCGCCGTTCCGCCCCCACCCCTGATTAGTAGATGGCGGCGGCTCCCCGGAACAGCCACGCGGCCTCATCGCTCCTCTGCGCGATGTGCCCTTCGCGCTTCTCCGCGACAGCGCCCCAAGGCCCCGGTATGCCCCTCGTCCCGGCCTTGCGGCGCAAGCCAAGCCACGCCTATCGTGCGCGGCATGAACCGGAACAAGACATGAACGACCTCTTCACCCCGGGCAGCAACGAATCCGCCTATTCCGCCAAGGACATCGAGGTTCTGGAAGGGCTGGAGCCTGTCCGCCGCCGTCCCGGCATGTATATCGGCGGCACCGACGAAAACGCCTTGCACCACCTCGCCGCCGAGATCCTCGATAACTCCATGGACGAGGCCGTGGCCGGGCATGCGAGCTTCATCGAGATGTCACTGGCTGCCGGCAACCTGTTGACGGTGCGCGACAATGGCCGCGGGATCCCGATCGATCCTCACCCCAAGTTCAAGTCCAAAAGCGCGCTGGAGGTGATCCTCACCACGCTCCATTCCGGTGGCAAATTCGGCGGCAAGGCTTATGCGACCTCGGGCGGCCTGCATGGCGTCGGCAGCTCCGTCGTCAACGCGCTCTCCGACCTGTTTGAGGTCGAGGTCGCGCGGGAGAAGCGGCTCTGGAAACAGAGCTACAGCCAGGGCAAGCCGCTCTCCAAGCTGCTCGACTCGGGTCCTATTCAGAACCGCCGCGGCACCACGATTCGTTTCCGTCCGGACCCCGCGATCTTCGGCAAGACCCTGGCCTTCGGCCCCGCCCGGCTCTACCGGCTCTGCCGCTCCAAGGCCTATCTGTTCCGCGGCGTCGAAATCCGTTGGAGCTGCGATCCGGCACTCCTCGCGGGCGTCGAGGGCGTGCCCGCCGAGGCGGTCCTGCACTTCCCTGGCGGCCTGCGCGACAGTCTGGAGGAGGATCTCGGCGACTCCGGCCGCGTGCTGTCGCAGCCATGGGCCGGCGAGGCCGATTTCCCCAACCAGGGCGGCCGCGTCGAATGGGCCTGCGCCTGGCTGGAAACCTCCGGCGGCTTCCTCAACAGTTACTGCAACACTGTGCCGACCCCGCTCGGCGGCACCCATGAGGCGGGGCTCCGTGCCGCGCTGCTGAAGGGGCTGCGCGGCTGGGGCGAACATCGCGGCAACCGCCGCGCCGCCCAACTCACCGCCGAGGACGTGCTGACTCCCCTCGCCGCCAAGCTCTCGGTGTTCCTGCGGGAGCCGCAGTTCCAGGGCCAGACGAAAGAGAAACTCACCAACGGCGATGCCACCAAGCTGGTGGAAACCGCCATGCGCGACCGCTTCGACCATTTTCTCGCGGGCGACCCCAGTCAGGCCGACAACCTCCTCTCCTTCGCCATCGAACGCGCCGAGGAACGCATCCGCAGACGTGACGAGAAGGACACGCCGCGAAAATCCGCCACTCGCCGCCTGCGCCTTCCCGGCAAGCTGGCGGACTGCACGCGCGAGAACGCGGCCGAGACCGAAATCTTCCTGGTCGAGGGCGACAGTGCCGGTGGCTCCGCCAAACAGGCGCGCAACCGCGACACCCAGGCGATCCTTCCTTTGCGCGGCAAAATCCTCAACGTCGCCAGCGCGTCGACTGAGAAGCTGCGGCAGAATCAGGAACTCAAGGATCTCATCGAGGCGCTGGGCTGCGGCGTCGGCGAGCGCTTCGACATCAAGCGCCTGCGCTACGGCCGTATCATCATCATGACCGACGCGGATGTGGACGGCGCGCATATTGCGAGCCTGCTGATGACTTTCTTCTACCGCGAACTGCCCGAGCTGGTGCGCCTCGGCCACCTCTACCTGGCCCAGCCACCGCTGTACCGCCTGACGCAGGGCGCCAAATCGGTCTACGCCATGGATGACGCAGGGCGTGAGCGGCTGACGAAATCGCAGTTCAAGGCAGGCTCCAAGGTCGAGGTCAGCCGCTTCAAGGGGCTGGGTGAGATGCCACCTTCGGCGCTCAAGGAAACCACCATGGATCCGAAGCGCCGCACCTTGCTCAAGGTCGTGGCCCTGCCGGAGAACCGCGCCGCCACCAACGCCATGGTCGAAAACCTCATGGGCCGCAGGCCGGAACTACGCTTCCAATTCATCCAGGAACGCGCCCAAGCCATCACAGTGGAAGCGCTGGACGTCTGAAATAGCGCCGCGATCCCGTCGAAAATTAAAGGGTTCGAACTCGATCTATATCCCACGCGCCACAGCCACGCCGGAGAGCGGAATGCCGACCAATGTTAACGACGCTCGCGCGGAGTCCGACGCGGCTGGGGCGCGGCAAACCACGAGCGCAGCCGATTCAGCAGCCTGGAGCCGCGCCCGCGATGGTGCGCTTCTGAAGAAAGGCATTTTCGCGCCGATAAGATCGAAATGGCACGAGCTGAAGGACAATTTTCGCGAGATACCCTTCAACCCGAAAGCCAATGCGCTGGTGCGCTCGTTCCCGCTTTTCGATCTGAGTCAGAGCTGCCAAGTCGTCGAGGATCTTTTCCGCAGGGCAACCGCCAAGCCCGGCCAGCCGCGAACCCTGGTGATTGGCGAAGTCCACGGCCAGCCGGCGCTGCTGTCGCTCTACCACGAAGCGCTCAAGCAGCTGTCCAAACTTTCCAAGCCCGTATATCTCTCGGAATACTCAAAGGAGATCGCGCCGTCGGTTTGCATGATGGTCGACAGGCGCTGCAGAAGATGAAACGCGCTGGCGGCATGGCGCAATATCTTCGGTCAATTTCGAAACACGACGCCGACTGGGCGGCCATGGTCTTGCCGCCCGCAATCGCGGAAGACCTGGGGATAGAGATAAAATTCAGGCGAGGTCGCTACGGCTCCGATGAGAAGGCCATGAACGAAGACTTCGCCAGGGATATCGTTGACGCTCAGCGCTCGGGCCGCAACGCGCTGGCGGGGATGGGTGCGTTTCACGTCGGGCCCGTGCACCGCCTCATTACCGAACACGGTGGCGAGGCGTCTGCCAATTTCGCCGCAGCGGTGTTCACTCCGGATATCGACCACAAACGCCCTCAAGGTTTGAAACCGCTCTGGGCCAATAACATCCGGCATGACTTCGAAAAGATCCCAGACGGCGACCACCATCGCTTCGCCGGCTACCGTCTCAAGGCGGCGATGAAGTTATAATCACCAGAAGCCGCCACAGCAAGAAACTGCGAGAGCGGCCGTCCAAGCCTCGTTCGGCTCGAAGGCCGTGCCGAACTTAACTGATTGCCCGCGCCCGTAGCCGCAGCGCATTGCCGATGACGCTGACGGAAGACAATGCCATCGCCGCCGCCGCGATCACCGGCGACAGCAACAGTCCGAAAACCGGATAGAGCACACCGGCCGCCACCGGCACGCCGAGTGCATTGTAGACGAAGGCGAAGATCAGGTTTTGCCGGATATTCGACATGACTGCCCGCGACAACTTCCGCGCGCGCAAAATCCCCGCCAATTCGCCGCGCAACAGCGTGATGCCCGCGCTTTCGATGGCGATGTCGGTGCCGCCGCCCATCGCGATGCCGACATCCGCCAAGGCTAAGGCTGGCGCATCGTTCACGCCGTCCCCGGCCATTGCCACAACCCGACCCTCGGCCTTCAACCGCGCCACGACATCGCGTTTGCGTTCCGGCAAGACCTCCGCCTCGACCTCGGTGATTCCCAAGCGCTGCGCCACCCCGTCCGCCGTCACGCGGCTGTCGCCGGTCAGCATGACGATGCGCAAACCCTCGTCCCGCAATGACCGCAACACCTCCACCGCGCCCTGCCGTATTGGATCAGCGATGGCCACAACACCAGCCGCCACCCCATCCACACCGACCAGGATCACGGTCGCGCCGCCCTGCCGAAGCCCATCGGCGAGCTCGGCAACCGCCGCGACATCAACGCCCGCATCACTCAGAAACGCCGCATTGCCGACCAGTATATGCCGACCATCCACCAACCCCGCCGCGCCCTTGCCCGTAACGGAAGTAAACGCCTCAACCTGCGGCACCACCAACCCGCGCGCCCCCGCCGCCGCCACTATGGCTGCGGCCAAAGGATGCTCAGACGCCCGCTCCACCCCCGCCGCCAGCCTCAGCACTTCTGCCTCGGCATAGCCCGCCACCACGGCGACCTCCGCCACCACCGGCCGCCCCTCCGTGAGCGTCCCGGTCTTGTCCAACACCAGCGTATCGACGCGCTCCAGCCGCTCCAGCGCCTCGGCATTGCGGATGAGCACGCCCATCGCCGCCCCACGGCCCACACCCACCATGACCGACATCGGTGTTGCGAGACCAAGCGCGCAGGGACAGGCGATCACCAGCACCGAAACCGCGGCGACAAGCCCATAGGTGAGGCGTGGCTCCGGTCCCACCAGCGCCCAAACGGCGAAGGCGAGCACCGCGATCGCGACCACCACCGGCACGAACCACCCCGCCACGCGATCCGCCAACCGCTGGATCGGCGCGCGCGACCGCTGTGCGTCTGCCACCATCTGCACGATCCGGGCCAGCATCGTCTCGCGCCCAACCCGCTCGGCCCGGATGACAAGACCGCCAGTCTGGTTGACCGTGCCGCCAATGACCTGCGCGCCCGCGACTTTCAGAACCGGCACCGGCTCGCCCGTCACCATCGCTTCACTGACGCTGGAGCGGCCCTCGGTCACCACACCATCGATCGGCACCGCCTCTCCCGGCCTCACCCGCAGCAGGTCACCAACAGCAATGACGTCGATCGCGACGTCCTCCTCCCCGCCATCATCGCGGATACGACGGGCAGTTTTCGGCGCCAGATCCAGCAAGGCCCGCAGCGCGCCGGAGGTTTGGGAGCGTGCGCGCAATTCCAGAACCTGCCCGAGCAGGGCAAGAACCGTGATGAGGGCCGCCGCCTCGAAATAAACCCCGACCCTGCCGCCTTCCATCCGGAAGCCACGCGGAAACAGCCCCGGCGCGACGGTCGCCACCACGCTGTACGCCCAGGCGATCGCGATCCCCATGGCGATGAGCGTGAACATGTTGAGGTTGCGGCTACGCAGCGATGCCCAGCCTCGCGCCAGAAACGGCCAGCCCGCCCACAACACGACGGGCGTTGCGAAAACGAGCTGTACCCAAACCGAAACACGGTCGGACACCAGCCTGTGCAGGCCCGGGAGCAAATCGCCGCCCATCCCCAATAGAAAAACCGGAACCGTCAGAACCACGCCGAGCCAGAACCGGCGCTTCATATCGAGGAGTTCGGGATTCGGGCCGTCATTCTGCGTCGCCGTTTCAGGCTCCAGCGCCATGCCGCAGATCGGGCAACTACCGAAATTCGGTCGCCGGATTTCTGGGTGCATCGGGCAGGTAAAAACCGTGCCATCTGCCACCACGGGCGGCGCGGCATCCTTTGCGGCTGAATAATGTTCCGGATCGGCGACGAATTTCGCTCTGCAACCGGCGCTGCAGAAGAAGACCGTCTCGCCCTCATGCGTCGTGTGGTGTTTCGCCCCGGCCGGATCGACCGTCATGCCGCAGACCGGATCCTTCGCCCTCTCCGCGTGATGGCAACCGCTCGCGCCATGACCCGTATGGTCCCGATGACCGCTCATCCGACGCCTCCGACATACCCCCATAGGGTATCTTGCCCCATATACCCTCCCAGGGTATAAGCACAAGATGCAGAGCGATACGAAAGCCTCTTGCCTGAAGCGCCTCGGCCGCATTGAGGGGCAGGTGCGCGGGATCGCCCGCATGATGGAGGAAGACCGCTACTGCATCGATCTCGTCACCCAGATCTCCGCCGTCCGCGCCGCGCTCAAGCGCGTGGAGGAAGAAGTTCTTCGCGACCACGTCAGCCATTGCGTAGAGCACGCCATCACCGCGGGCGACACTGACGCTCAGCGCGAAAAGGTGCTCGAACTCTGGGACCTGGTGCGGCGGGGATAGTCAGCCGCGTAGGCTTGATAAGACGCGCTGCTACTGGCAGGGCGGCGGCGTGCCGCCTGTACAAACCGACTGCAGACCACCGGGCAGCGTGTAGGAACCGGGCGGATACTGCGGCTTCGGCGCAGTATACGTGTGCTTGTAACTGTGATGCGTTCCAGTGTGACCGTGCGACGAATGGTATGTGTGCTTGCTGTGCGAGCTATGCCGGTGATGGGCCGAGGCGCAGCCGCCAACGCTCGCGGATAGAACGAACCCGAGCAGCATGATGCAGACGAATCTCACGCGGCACATTCCGGACCGTCTTGCTCCTCGCTGATTGCCTCGATCCGCGCCCAGAACGCCCTGCCCAAAACCATGCTCTCCTCTCCAGCCTCCACCATCGCCACGGCACCCTCCGGCACTAGGAGCGATGCGTCGCCCATACCGATCTCGACCGGACCATCCAGCGCGACGACCAGCCCCACCCTAGCCGGCGCAAGCCGTGCCATCTCGCCAGGCCGCGTCAGTCCCGCCGCGTAACGGGCAAGCCTGCGATCAACCATGAGATTGAGATCGCGAGTCGGCCCGGCGAGCAAACGGCATACGGCACTAACCTCACCCGGGAACGCAATCGCGTCCAGGGGCCGCAGGATTCGCGCAGGCGCATCGCCAAGGCTAAGGGCGAGCCCCTCACCTGACAGCACCGTCAGCAGCCGGTCGATATTGGGGAAAACCGAGAAAGGCCCGTCGGAAGCAATCTCCGCCAGGCTCAGGCGCCAATCCCACGCGCCATCTGTCGCCCATTCGGTGCCCAGGCGGCCGCGCGCGATCTCCCAGGTGGTTCCTCCGCCATTGCGCCAGGGCATCGCCTGGAACGCCTCCGGCAAGACAATCCGCATCGTCATCAGCGGTTGACGTGCCGCAAAGCCTGCAGGAAGCGGGGCCGCACGCCCTCCTCCGCCGGATGCCGTCCTTCGCGCACCCGCCACAAACCAGCCACCATCACGTCCCGGACCGGCAGCCCGCTCCCGCCGAACACGGCGCAGTCGAGCAGGTTATCCCCCTCCGCCTCAGGCTGCGTCAGGCGCGAGCGATCCAGCACCAGCAGATCGGCGCGGCACCCCGGCGCGAGCGCACCCACCGGCTGCCCCAGCGCCGCTGCGCCGCCCGCCACCGCGGCATGGTAAAGGCCCGCGCCCACACTGCCCGAGGCGCGCGGCGGCAGCCCCACGCCACGCCGCCGCTGGCTGAGGCGCTGCCCATATTCCAGCAGCCGCAACTCCTCCCACGGATTGAGCGCGATATTGCTGTCCGAGCCGATACCGAACCGCCCCTCCGCCGCAAGAAATGGCCCGAGCGGAAACAGACCATCGCCAAGATTGGCCTCGGTGATGGGACAAAGCCCGACCACCGCGCCACTCGCCGCGATATCCTCAATCTCGCTCTGCTCGACATGAGTGGCATGGATGAGGCACCAGGACGGACCCACCGGTGCCTCCACCATCAGAAGCTCAACCGGCCGCGCGCCGGTCTTAGCAAGGCAGTCCTCAACCTCGCGCAACTGTTCGGCGACATGGATGTGGATCGGCGTCTCATCCGGCAACGCGGCCGTCATGGCCCGCACGACCTCCACCGGCACCGCCCGCAGCGAATGCGGCGCGAGGCCGATGCGCAGCCCGCCCATTCCCCGCGCATGCCGCCGCAGCGATCCGAGCAATCGCATCATACGGTCCTCATCCATCGCGAACCGCCGCTGCGCCGGCTCAAGCGGCGCGCCGTCAAACCCCGCGCGCATATAGAGAACGGGCAAGAGCGTCATCCCTATCCCGGTCTCGGCCGCCGCCTGGATCAGCCGCACCGACATCTCGGCGGGATCGGCGAACAACGCGCCGTCGGTATCGTTGTGCAGGTAATGAAACTCGCCGACCGTGGTGTATCCCGCCTTGAGCATCTCGATGAACAGCATCGCCGCGATCGCAGCGAGATCCTCCGGCCCCACACGATGCGCCGCGCGATACATCGTCTCCCGCCACGTCCAGAAACTGTCGGAGGGATCGCGCCTCCGTTCGGCGAGACCCGCCATGGCCCGCTGAAACGCATGCGAGTGCAGGTTCGGCATCCCTGCCACCACAGGCCCCGCCACGCGCTCCACATCCCAGCCGGCACCCTCAACCGCATCGGCACGGACCTGGGCGATTGTGCCGTCAGGCGCGATGTCGATCCGCACATCCTCCGCCCAGCCAGACGGAAGAAGGGCGGAAGGCGCGAGTAGCGACGGCATCGGCGATATCCTTATCGAGGCGGCGTGGCGGAGAAGCGGAACATAATCCCTCCACCTCTCCACGGCGGAAATACGGTGGAACCGAGCCAGCTGATTGCGCGGCGATTCTTCGCCATGCGGCACATACCAAATGGCGGCGACTCGTCATGCTTGGTGAAAGCCGAGCATCCACGACTTACCTTCGGGCCGCGAGTAAGGCGTGGATCCTCGGCCTTCGCCGAGGATGACGGCGGCGAGGCATTGCCAATACCGTAAGGAGTTAGTTCCCCCTCACCCTAAGATCCCCGGCAGATCCAGCCCCTTATCCCGCGCGCAATCCAAAGCCTCCGGATAGCCCGCATCCGCATGCCGCATAACGCCCGTCGCCGGGTCGTTCCACAGCACCCGCGCCAGCCGCCGTGCCGCATCCGGCGTGCCGTCCGCGACGATCACCATGCCGGCATGCTGCGAATACCCCATGCCAACCCCGCCACCATGATGCAGCGAAACCCAGGTGGCCCCGGACGCACAATTCAACAACGCATTGAGCAAAGGCCAGTCGGAGACAGCATCCGAGCCGTCCCGCATGGCTTCGGTCTCGCGGTTCGGGCTGGCGACGGAACCCGAATCGAGATGGTCCCGCCCGATCACGATCGGTGCCTTCAACTCGCCCGAGGCCACCATCTCGTTGAAGGCAAGACCTAGCCGGTGCCGATCGCCCAGCCCCACCCAGCAAATCCGCGCGGGCAATCCCTGAAACGCGATTCTCTCGCGCGCCATGTCGAGCCAGTGGTGAAGATGCGCGTTGTCCGGCAGCAGCTGCTTAACCTTTGCGTCGGTGCGATAAATGTCCTCCGGATCGCCAGAGAGCGCTGCCCAGCGGAATGGCCCGATGCCGCGGCAGAACAGCGGCCGGATATAGGCTGGCACAAAGCCCGGAAAGTCGAAGGCATCGGCGACGCCTTCATCTTTCGCCACTTGCCGGATATTGTTGCCGTAATCCAGCACCGGCACGCCTGCGCGATGGAAATCCAGCATCGCCCGCACATGCGTCGCCATGCTGGCGCGCGAGGCCGCGATGACCGCCTGCGGATCGCGATCCCGCTTCTCCTCCCATTCCGCGACACTCCAGCCCGCCGGAAGATAGCCGTTCAGCGGGTCATGCGCCGAAGTCTGGTCCGTCACCGCGTCCGGCCTCACGCCCCGCCGCATCAGCTCCGGAAACACCTCCGCCGCGTTGCCGAGCAGCCCGACCGACACCGGCTTTCCGTCAGCCTTGGCGCGCGCGATGATCTCAAGCGCCTCGTCCAGATCGTTCGCCTGGACATCGAGGTAACGCGTACGCAGCCGCATCTCGATTCGCGTCGCCTGACACTCCACGGCAAGGCACGAGAACCCCGCCATCACGGCGGCAAGCGGCTGCGCGCCACCCATGCCGCCGAGGCCGCCCGTCAGGATCCACCGCCCCGCGACATCGCCGCCATAATGCTGGCGCCCAACCTCGACGAAGGTCTCGTAAGTGCCCTGAACAATCCCCTGCGTACCGATGTAGATCCAGGACCCCGCCGTCATCTGGCCGTACATCATGAGGCCCTTGCGATCGAGCTCATGGAAATGCGCCCAATTCGCCCAGGCCGGCACGATGTTGGAATTGGCGATCAGCACGCGCGGCGCGTCGGCATGTGTGGTGAAAACGCCCACCGGCTTCCCCGACTGCACCAGCAGCGTCTGGTCGTTCTCCAATTTCCGCAGGCTCTCCACGATGCGGTCGAAACTGTTCCAGTCGCGGGCGGCGCGACCGATGCCGCCATAGACCACCAGTTCCTCAGGCCGCTCGGCGACCGCCGCGTCCAGGTTGTTCATCAGCATCCGCAGCGGCGCTTCCGTCAGCCAGCTCTTCGCGCTCAGCGTCGTGCCGGTAGCAGCACGGATGTGACGGCTGTTGTCCAAGCGTGTCATGAAGCGAGCTCCGTAAGAAACCGCCGCACCCGTGTTTGTTTCGTTATCATTATAACACCTTAAGCGTGAGTTCAGACCGATCCCGTATACTGATGCTTTCAGGAGGTTCCGATGCAACTACCACCCGCAGATTCATCGCCCGCATCAAAATGCGCCGCGATACGCGACAATGAGTCTATACCCTTCAACCCCGAAACTACCCAAAGCCCGCCAAAGCCTAAGCAAGATGGTAGTATTCTTCAGACCTTCACGCGCCATTGGAGGCAGACCTTGGAACGAATGCGCAAGCCGAAAGAACCGCCCATGACGTATTTGCGGCAACAAGAGCATTACCGGAACTACTTCAATGACGGGCCAACCCGTGGCCCTTTTCTTCCACCCAACGTGCGCTAAAATTATTCGCTGGGCGCGCGGCGCATGTGGAATGCACTCGCTTTGCATTGACCGTCCAGTAACCGCGAGGGCAGATGAAGGTTCGGTCGTCGCGTCTTGTGACCGGCACAGAAGTCACGGCAATCACGCCTTGACGCTCGGCAGCGCAAGGCCGACGGCCTTCATGACGGCTCCGCTGCGGATAAGCGCCGTAGCGGCCTCCATATCCGGCGAGAAATGCCGGTCCTCATCCAAGGTCGGCACCTCGGCGCGCAGCAACCGCCGCACGGCCTCCAGCGGCCCGGAGGAAGCGAGCGGCGCGTGGAAGTCGCAGCCCTGCGCCGCCGCCAGCAACTCCACGCCCAGCACATGACCAAGATTGGCCGCCATCGGCAACAGCCGCCGCGCGCCATGCGCCGCCATGGAAACGTGATCCTCCTGATTGGCGGAAGTCGGAATGGAATCGACGCTGGCCGGATAGGCCATCTGCTTGTTCTCGGAAACCAGCGCCGCCGCCGTCACCTGCGGCAGCATGAAGCCCGAATTCAACCCCGGTCGCGGCGTGAGGAAAGCCGGAAGCCCCGACAGCGCCGGATCGATCAGCATCGCGACCCGCCGCTCGGCGATTGAGCCGATCTCGCACAGCGCCAGCGCGATCATATCGGCCGCGAAAGCCACAGGCTCGGCATGGAAGTTGCCGCCCGACAGCGCCTCGCCGGTCTCCGGGAAGATCAGCGGATTGTCGGAAACCCCGTTCGCCTCGGTGCCGAGCGTCGCCGCCGCCTGCCGCAGCACGGTCAAAGCCGCGCCCATCACTTGCGGCTGGCAGCGCAGGCAATAAGGGTCCTGCACCCGCTCGTCGCCGGTGAAATGACTCTCGCGGATCGCGCTGCCCGCCATGAGGCGCCGCAACGCATCCGCCACATCGATCTGCCCGACATGGCGCCGCAGCGCATGAATACGCGGATCGAACGGCGTGTCTGACCCCCGCGCCGCATCGGTCGAGAGTGCCCCGGTGACGAGCGCCGAGCCCAGCAGCAGCTCACCCTCGAACAGCGCCGCCAGCGCATAGGCCGTGGAGAACTGGGTGCCGTTGAGCAGCGCCAGCCCCTCCTTCGGCCCCAGCGTGAGCGGCGCGAGCCCCGCCGCCGCCAGTGCTGCCAGCGCTGGCCGCCGCTCGCCCGCAACCACGATGTCGCCCACGCCAATCATCGCCGCCGTCATATGGGCCAGCGGCGCCAGATCCCCCGAAGCCCCGACCGAGCCCTGCGAGGGCACGACCGGAACCAGATCCCGCGCCAGCATCGCCTCCAGCAGCGCCACCGTCTCCGGGCGCACGCCAGACGCCCCTTGCGCGAGGCTCGCAAGCTTCAGCGCCATCATCAGCCGCGCGATGGGCAGCGGCATCGCCGCGCCAACGCCGGCGGCATGAGACAACACGATGTTCCGCTGTAGCCGCTCCAGATCCGCCGTCTCGATGCGAATGCTGGCGAGCTTCCCGAAGCCGGTATTGATGCCATAGACCGGCTCGCCCCGCGCCAGGATCGCCGCCACGGCCGCGGCGCTCGCCGCGATCGGTCCGCGCGCGCTTTCGGCCAGCGCCAGACCCTCGGCGCCCTCGCGGTAGATCCGCCGCCACGTCGCGAGCGGCACCGCGCCCGGCGTCAAAACCAGAGCCATGGACCCCTCCTAATATGTCTAGACATATTGCCCAGCGGGAGCCGCCCTGTCACCTCTGGGGGTCGTCTCCACACCGCGTCGCCACAGCAATCATGCGCCATCCTTGGCTAGCAGCCCGCCCCTCCAACGACCTCCGCCCTGCGGCGCCGCGCCCTCAACTTGCCGATGCCTTGAGGGATGCCCGATCTTTCCCACATGCGACTCGTATCTGGGAAAGATCAGGGCATGGCCAAACCCGCCTCGCGCCGCCGAGCGACCCATAGCACCACGCCGCCGGGCGCCGGGCGCCCGGTCTGGTCAGGCTCGCTCCGGCTGGCCCTCGTTACCGTCTCAGTGCAGCTCTTCTCCGCCATCAAGACGGGCGCCCGTCTCTCCTTCCACCAGATCGACCCGAAATCCGGCAAGCGCATCCGCTACGAGAAGGTCGCCCCCGGCTCAGGCCCCGTCGATACCGACCGGATCATGAAGGGCTACGAGAT
This sequence comes from Acidisoma sp. S159, assembly GCF_009766125.1. Lineage (NCBI taxonomy): Bacteria > Pseudomonadati > Pseudomonadota > Alphaproteobacteria > Acetobacterales > Acidocellaceae > Acidisoma > Acidisoma sp. S159. Next base: position 239,958 of record NZ_LMUG01000067.1, on the reverse strand, counting down.
CTCCAAGGGCAACTATGTCCTGCTCAGCGACGAGGAACTCGACTCGGTCAAGATCGAAGCCCGCAAGACCATCGACCTGGTGCAATTCGTCGACCATTGCGAAATCGATCCTATCTACTTCGACCGCCCCTACTACGTTCTGCCGGACGGTGAACTGGCCGAGGAAGGCTATTGCATCCTCCGAGACGCGCTCAGGGCCACCAACAAAATGGGCCTCGGCCAATTCGTCATGCGTGGCCGCGAATATGTCGCCGCCCTCAAGCCCTGCGGCGACGGTCTCATGCTGGAGACTTTGCGCTTCACCGATGAGGTGCGCTCCGCCGCCCCGCTCTTCGCGGATATCAGCGATGTCGACGCGGATGCCGAACTGCTCGATCTCGCCAAGGAGTTGATCGCCCGCAAATCCGCGAAATTCGACGCGAGCAAATTCCACGACAAATACACCGAGGCCCTCCGCGACCTCATCGAGGAAAAGGCCAAAACCGGCAAACCGCTCGCGGTTGATGAGGATGACGGCAAGTCGGAGGGCAGTGGCAAGGTCATCGACCTCGTGGCCGCGCTCAAGCGCAGCCTCGCCCAGAAAAACGAGCAGATTGCCGCGGCACCCGCCAATGATCCCGCGCCGAAGCCCAAACGCGCCCCAGCCAAAGCGGCACCCCGGCGCAAGGCAAGCTGATGGCCACCGCGCGCGGCTCGCTCGAAACCTACAACGCGAAACGGCGCTTCAACGAGACGCCCGAACCGGAGGGCAAAAAGCCAGCGGCCAAGCGCGCCAAATCGACCGAGCCCGGCATCGGCATCTTCGTCGTCCAGAAACACGCGGCGACGCGGCTGCATTACGACTTCCGCCTCGAACTCGATGGCGTGCTGCTGAGCTGGGCCGTCACGAAAGGCCCCAGCCTCAACACCAAGGATAAACGCCTCGCGGTGCGGACCGAGGATCATCCGCTCGACTATGGCGGCTTCGAGGGCATCATCCCGAAAGGCAATTACGGTGCCGGCACCGTCATGCTGTGGGATACCGGCCGCTGGGAGCCGATCGGCGATCCCCATGCCGAACTCGAAAAGGGCAAGATCGCCTTCAACCTTTTCGGCCAAAAGATGCGCGGCCGCTGGGCGCTGGTCCTGATGCGCCACGCCAGCGACGAGAAGCGCGAGAACTGGCTGCTCATTAAGGAACGCGACGAGGAAGCCGACGAGACCCGTAGCCTGGTGGATGAGAAACCCGACAGCGTCGTCAGCGGCCGGGATCTCGACGCCATCGCCGCCACCGGCAGCGCCTGGCGCAGCGGCAAGGAGGGCGGCGAAGCACCCGCCAAGGCACAGGGCAAGCGCGGCAAACGCCCGGTCTTCGTCGAGCCGCAACTCGCGAGCCTCGTCGATGCGGTGCCGGAAAGCGACGGCTGGCTCTTCGAGGTCAAGTATGACGGCTACCGCACGGAACTCGCGGCCAGCGGCGATGACGTGCACGCCTATACCCGCACCGGTCTCGACTGGACCGAGAAATTTCCCAACATCATCGCCGCCGTCAAATCCCTCGACCTCGACCGCGTGCTGATCGACGGCGAAATCGTCGTGCTGGATTCCGAGGGCCGCAGCAATTTCGGCGCGTTGCAAAACTCCCTGACGGAAGACCGCCACAATCTCGTCTACTACGCCTTCGACCTGTTGCAAGACGGCAAGACCGATTGGCGCGGCAAACCCCTGCTCGAACGCAAGGAACGCTTGAAGCAGATTCTCGCACCGGCGCAAAAAGAAGGCGTTCTCGTCTATAGCGATCACATCGACGGCAATGGCGCCGCCATGCTGGAAATGGCGCGGGAGAAGGGCCTTGAAGGCGTCATCGCGAAGCGCGCCGACCGCCCCTATCGCTCCGGACGCGGCGAAGCTTGGCTCAAGATCAAGGTCGCGCATCGCCAGGAATTCGTCGTGCTCGGCTTCCGACCATCGGATAAGGCGCGCCCCTTTTCCTCCCTGATCCTCGGCGTCCATGAGGGTGAAAAATTACGCTACGCCGGCCGCGTCGGCTCCGGCTTCTCCGAGGAAACGCTCAACACGCTCGGCGAGGCCTTTGCGAAAAGCGCCATCAAGACGCCGCCCGCCATCGAGATCCCGCGCGAGATCATCCGCGAGGCGCGCTGGGTAAAGCCCGATATCGTGGTCGAAATCGCCTTCAACGGCTGGACCCGCGACAATCAGATCCGCCAGGGCCACTATCTCGGCCAGCGCGCCGATAAGCCCGCCGAGGAAGTGGTCCGCGAGACGCCGGCGAAGGCCGATTCGGCGCCCGCCAAGCCAAAACCGAAAACCGCGAAGACGCAGAAAATGACAGCGGAACCCGAGGATCTCGGCGTGCGCCTGACGCATCCCGAGAAGCTGCTCTTTCCCGATGCCGGCATCACCAAGCAGGATCTCGCGAAATACCTGGCTCTCGCCGCCCCGCGCATGATGCCTTTCGTGCAAGGCCGATTGCTAAGCCTGGTCCGCTGCCCGGACGGCATCGCGCATGAGCGTTTCTTTCAGCGCCATCCGATGCGCGGCATGGATCCCGCCTGGCTGCACACGACCGTCAAGACCACGCACCAGAACGAGGAATACCTCTATATCGAGGAACCTCGCGCGCTTATCGCGGGCGCGCAATGGAGCGTCATCGAACTCCATATCTGGGGCAGCGCGCTTAAGGTTTTGGAAAAGCCCGACCGTATCGTCTTCGATCTCGATCCCGACGAGGGCTTCGGTTTCGAACGCGTGAAAACCGCCGCCGTCCGTTTACGCGACGTGCTGGATGCGCTCGGCCTGCAAAGCCTGCCGCTGCTATCCGGCGGCAAGGGCGTCCATGTCGTCGTCCCCATTCGTCCGCAACACGAATGGCCCGTGGTGAAAGCCTTCTCGGCCGCGCTGGTGGATCGTATCGTGACGGATGAGCCCGCCACATATGTCGGCACGATGAGCAAGGCCAAGCGTCAGGGCAAACTCTTCATCGACCATTTCCGCAACGAACGCGGCTCGACCGCCATCGCGCCTTATTCCCCGCGCGCCCGCGAAGGCGCCCCAATCGCCTGGCCGCTCTCCTGGGATGAATTGGCGAAGACCAAAGCCGCCAATGTCATGACCCTGCCGAAAGCGATGGCGGCCGTCGGCGAACCCAACCCTTGGGACGACTACGCGAAGATCACACAGAATCTCACGAAGAGCGCGATTGCGGCGGTATCCGACAAGTAACGCCGACCGACGCATTCATCAATCCATTGACGGTCACTACCGTCATGCTCGGCGAAGGCCGAGGATGACGTGGGGAGACACGCCACGCGGATCGGTATGACGCCCCGCACGACGGTTCCACCCAAACCACACCCATGCTCCACTAACCCCCATCACGGGAGAAACTCATGCTCGACCATGTCACCATCCCCGTCACCGATCTCGCCAAGTCGCAGGCTTTCTACGACGCGGCCCTTGAACCGCTCGGCATCGCACGCGCCTATGCCGTTGGCGACGCCTACGCGGGCTACGCGGTCGCGGGCAAAGCCGCCTTCTGGATCGCGTTGCGGGACGCCGTGCATACCGGGGTCCACATCGCCTTCACCGCGCCCGACCGCGTCACCGTCGATCACTTCTACAACGCCGCGCTCACCGCCGGAGGGCGGGACCACGGGGCGCCTGGCCTGCGGCCGGAATACCATCCGAATTACTACGGCGCCTTCATACTCGACCCCGACGGCCACAACATCGAAGCCGTCTGCCACGAGCCCATCGCCTGACATCGCCAGCCGCTTGACCCTACCCCGCCGTCCCAGCCAAAGCTGCTCCCCGACAATGGGAGATAGACCAATGCCGCTCGGCAAATATATCGAGGAAGCGGACGCCTCGCCAGAAGTGCGCGCTGTTTACGACGACATCAAACAGACGCGCGGCACGGATTGGATCAACAATTTCTGGAAGATGATCGCGAACGACCCCAAGACGCTGAAACGCACCTGGGAAGACCTCAAGGAAATCATGGCGCCCGGTGCGCTCGACCCACTTACCAAGGAACTCGTCTACCTCGCGGTCTCCATCACCAATGGCTGCGAATACTGCACCGTCTCCCATACGGCCGCAGCCCGGAAAGCCGGGATGACCAAGGAAATGCGCGAGGAGCTCATCGCCGTCATCGGCATGGCCAACAACACCAACCGCCTCGTCAATGCCTATCGCGTGGACAGCGATCCCAAATTCATCGAGGCTGCATCCACGCTCTGACAAGGAGGAGCCCCCATGAACCATCTGCCATCGTCGCTGCCAGCCGCCCCCGCCGCCGACCACATCGCGAGCGAGCGTGAGTTGCGGGAGGATCTCGCGGCGGCCTATCGGCTCATCGCCCATTTCGGCATGTCCGACACCGTCTATACCCATCTCTCCGTCCGCGTGCCGGGTGACGGCAACCGCTTCCTGGTCAATCCCTATGGGCTGCTGTTCGAGGAGATCACCGCCAGCTCGCTGGTCGAGGTGGATGCCGATGGCGAACCCGCCCAGCCGACCCGCTGGCCGGTCAACCCCGCCGGCTTTGTGATCCATTCGGCGATCCATGCCGGTCGGCCGGATGCTCATTGCGTCATGCACACCCATACCCTCGCCGGCATGACGGTGGCCGCGCAGACCGGCGGCATCCTGCCGCTCAACCAGATCAGCATGGAGTTCCTGGAACAGACGGTGGTGCACAACTACGAAGGCATCGCCGACGACGACAATCTCAGCGAACGCGACCGGCTGGTGCGGAATCTCGGCAGCGACAAGAGCTGCGTCATCCTGCGCAACCACGGCCTGCTGACACTTGGTCACACCGTCGCCGAGGCTTTCAACCGCATGTACTATCTGGAACAGGCCTGCCGCATCCAGGTCGCCGCGCAGTGCACCGGCGCACCCCTGTCGATTCCATCCGAGGCGGTGCAGAAACGCACGACCAAGCAGTTCGTCGAGAATAATGACGGCGGCTGGCTCGTCTGGCAGGCGATGCGCCGCAAACTCGACCGGGAGCAGCCCAGCTACCGGGACTGAGACCAGCACCAGCCGGAAGCAAACCGCCGCGCTCGTCGATGGGGCAATATCGCTGGTGCGGCGATTTACCGGATGGTAGCGGCCTTTCGCGCTACCTTGGCCCGAACATCCCAGGCTGAAGAAACGCCATGAAGGTCACGCTCGATCTGTCGAAGCTGCTCCGAGACGGCGCCATCACCGCCGAGGAGCATGACCGTCTGGCGCGCCTGGGACGGCGCGACACCGGCATGGTCCTCATCAACGCCCTGATCGGTTTCGGCGTAATCGCGGTCACCGGCGGCGCGCTGCTCCTGGTGCCGAATGCCCTGACCGGCGTGATACTTGGCGCCATTCTCATGACGGCGGGGCTCGGCCTCATCCTGTCGGGCCGCGCGCAATGGAGCGTGCTCGCTAATATCTGCATCCTCGTCGCCGCGTTGCTGCTGGGCGCCGGCATCATTCTGCTCGGGCAGGGCCTCGCCCAGCTCTCAGGCGTCTTCGACCCCGTCAGCAAGCCGCCGCTTAGCTTGGCGGCCTCCTATCTGATCGTCGCGGTCCTCTTCGCCGCTGCGGCCGTACTGGCGCGGAGCAGCCTGCTCGCCGGACTGACGGTGCTGATGCTATTCGCGGCCCTCGGCGGCGCCACGGCCTATGAAACCGCCTATTACGGCCTCGAAGTAAACCAGCCGCTGGCCACGGTCCTAGTCTTCTCGGCCCTGGCCCTGATCGCTCACCTCGTCTCGCGCAGCCTTACCCACGACTGGGAGCGGCTGGCGACCACCGTCGCGCGGGTCTCGCTGTTTCTGACCAATCTCGGCTTCTGGGTCGGCTCGCTATGGGGCGATGACGTGAGCTGGCTGGGTCACAATCCCGCCGTCACGATCTCGCCCATCGCTTTCGCGCTCGGCTGGGCTATTGCCTTGTTCGGCGCGGCCCTCTGGGCTGGCTGGGCGAACCGGCGCTGGGTGCTCAACCTCGCCGTCGTCTTCGGCGCGATCCATTTCTACACCCAGTGGTTTGAGCATCTGGGCGCCACACCGCTCACCGTCCTCGCGGCCGGGATCATCGTCCTGGTGCTTGCCGTCGTCCTCTGGCAGCTCAACCGGCGCCTGCCACCTGTAGCGGCCGTCGTCTCACCCTAAATCCGTCCGGCTGAAATCATCTCCAATGTAGAGCAGCCGCGCCTCGTTCGCTTTGGCGCAGGCATAGGCGAAGCAATCGCCCATATTCAGGGCCGCCGAATGGCGCCCTTTGCCGTAGCGGCGATAGGCCTCGGCAGCCGCATCACATTCGGGCTGTCCGATCGGCACAAGACGCAGTCCGATCTCATCGACAAAGCGCTGGACCAGCACCTGGGCATCAGAGAGCGGCAGCTCGTAGGAACGGCACAGCCCCGCCATGGTCTCCCAGTTCGACATCGCGGAGCACAATCGCTCCGGATCCGTCCTGAGCACCTCGACCAGCCGCCGCGCCTCAGCTTCTCGCGCGATCATGCAAATCATTGCGGAGGCATCAACGAAGAGCGTCATTCCTCGCCGGACAGCGCGTCGAAGAAGGCCTTATCGGCCCGTAGCCCCGTCTTGGCTGGAAGCGGATTGGCCGCCCAGAACGCCTCCAGGCGTTCCCGCAACGGGACAGCCGCAGAAAGCCGGTCGAGTTCCGCCTGCACCGCCGCCTTCACGGCATCCTGTTTGGAGACGCCACGCCGCTTCGCCAGTTCGCCCACAAGCGCCGCCGTCAGGTCATCCTTGATATAAAGCGGCATGTTCGCTTCCGGCTGGATATCCAAATGATAGGATCGGATATCCGCCGAATCAAGCTTCGCTAGGCGACCGCCGTCAGCAGGCTCATCTGCCGCTCGGCCTTGCCCTCAAGGTCATGTAGAGGGATCGGATAGTCGCCGGTGAAGCACGCATCGCAGAAATGCGGCTCGGCCGCGTCCCGCTTCGCTTGGCCAAGCGCCTGATACAGTCCGTCGATCGAGATGAAGGCCAGGCTGTCCGCGCCGATAAGCGCTGTCATCTCGGCCACATCGTGCCTTGCCGCCAGCAGCTTGCCGCGCTCCGGCGTGTCGATGCCGTAGAAGCAGGAATGCGTCGTCGGCGGCGAGGAAATCCGCATATGCACCTCGGTCGCCCCAGCGGCGCGCACCATCTCGACGATCTTCCGGCTGGTCGTGCCGCGCACGATCGAATCATCGACCAGGATCACCCGCTTGCCCGCCAGTACCGTCCGGTTCCCGGAATGCTTCAGCCTGACGCCCAGATTCCGAATCTGGTCGGTCGGCTCGATGAAGGTCCGGCCGACATAGTGGTTGCGGATGATCCCCAACTCATAGGGAATGCCGCTCTCCGCCGCATAGCCCATCGCCGAGGGCACGCCCGAATCCGGTACCGGCACGATCACATCCGCCTCGACGCCAGACTCGCGCGCCAGCACCGCGCCGATCTGCTTGCGCGCATCGTACACGGCCTTGCCCTCCATCACGGAATCCGGGCGGGCGAAATACACATACTCGAAGACGCAGAAGCGCGAGCGGGTGCGGCTGAAAGGCTTGATGCTCCGCACGCCCTGCTCGTCGATCACCACAATCTCGCCGGGCTCCACGTCCCGCACGAATTCGGCGCCGACGATCTCCAGCGCGCAGGTCTCGCTCGCCAGCACCCAGCCGAAGCCGCCATCATGCTGCGGCAAGCGTCCTAGGATGAGCGGCCGCACACCCTGCGGATCGCGCACCCCGATCAGCGCCTCGCGGGACAGTGCCACCAGCGAGTAGGCGCCCACCACCTGCTTCAGCGCGTCGATCAGCCGATCGACCACCGTCGAGTAGAGGCTGATCGCGATGAGGTGGATGAAGACCTCGGAGTCCGTGGTCGATTGGAACAGGCAGCCGCGCCGAACCAGCTGCTTCCGCAACGCCAGCGCATTGGTAAGATTGCCGTTATGCCCCACCGCGAAGCCGCCGAACTCGAAATCCGCATAGAGCGGCTGCACATTGCGCAGCACCGTGTCGCCCGTGGTCGCGTAGCGGTTATGCCCGATCGCGCGATGGCCGGGCAGGCTCGCGATGACCTTGGCATCCCCGAAATTGTCGCCGACGAGTCCCAGACCCTTTTGCAGATGGAACCGGTCGCCATCATAGCTCGCGATGCCCGTCGCCTCCTGCCCGCGATGCTGTAGCGCGTGCAACCCAAGCGCAGTCAGCGCCGCCGCGTCGATCGCGTTCCAGACGCCGAAGACCCCGCATTCCTCATGCAGCTTGTCGTCGTCGCCGGTTTCGTAAGGCAATTCGGTGGAAGAAGCGTCCATCAGGTCACTGTCCCTCTGCCGCAAGTCATTGCCGCACGTCTATTGCTTCTGGGTGGGCGTCAAAGCCGAGCCCTTTGGCGTCGGCTGTAGCAGATCGCCCAGGCTGGGCGGTGCCGTCACCGGCGGCTCGGGCACATGCGGCCGGTAACCCGCTGGCAGATAGGTCACCAGGTCGCGCGCCCCCTCATACACATAAGGCAGGAAGCGCGCATCCCGTACTGGCACAGGCCACTCCTGCGGCGTGGTAAAGAGTCCGGCCGCGAAGTAGCAGAACACCAGCAGGACCGCGCCGCGCACCAGGCCGAAGACAATACCGAGCGTGCGGTCGACGCCCCCCAAGGCGGAGCCCCGAACCAAGGCCCCCACCCAGCTGCTGACGACCGAGAGCACGATCAGCGCCACCAGGAAAACCGCGCCATAGGCCGCCGGATCGGCGAATTCCTTGGCGTGAATCCACTGCTCGAATCGCGGGCTGACGAAGGGGAAGAACCAGATGCTGATGATGATCGCGCCGACCCAGGCGCCGACCCCCAGCACCTCCCGCACGAAGCCACGAAAGAAGGCGAGCAGTGCGGAAAGCGCCAGCACCGCCAGCATCGCGAAATCGAACCAGGTCATTCCGCCGCCTTCACGACTGGCGGCTTCTCCCGAAACCGGCTCAGCAAATCCGTGACATGGCCGATCTCGATGACGCCGAGGCCGGGCGGCAGGCTGGGCGGCTTGCGTGTGCCGCCGCCGACCCGGCGCGGCATCGCCGCCGAGGTAAAGCCGAGCTTCGCCATCTCCTTCAGCCGAGCCTCCGCCTGCGCCACTTGCCGCACCTCCCCGGAAAGCCCGATCTCGCCGAAGAAGGCAAGGCTCGGATCGGTCGGCTGCCCCGCCGCGGCCGAGGCGATAGCGGCGGCGACCGCCAAGTCAGCCGCAGGCTCGCTGATCCTCAGCCCTCCGGCGACATTGAGATATACGTCCTGCTGCGCCAGCCGCAGACCCCCGCGACTCTCCAGCACCGCCAGCAGCATGCCGAGTCGCCCGCCATCCCAGCCGATCACCGATCGACGCGGCGCACCGCCGGGATTCGGGGAGAGCAGCGCCTGGATCTCCATCAGCACCGGGCGCGTGCCCTCAAGCCCTGCAAACACCGCGCTGCCCGCAATATTGCCACGCCGTTCCGCCAGGAAAAGCGCCGAGGGGTTGGTGACCTCGGCCAGCCCCTGCTCGGTCATCTCGAAGACGCCGATCTCGTCGGTGGCGCCGAAGCGATTCTTGACGGCGCGGAGGATACGAAACTGGTGGCCGCGCTCGCCCTCGAAATAGAGCACCGCATCGACCATGTGCTCCATCACGCGCGGCCCGGCCAAGGCGCCGTCCTTGGTGACATGACCGACCAGCACCAGCGCGAAGCCCTGGGACTTGGCGAGGCGGATCAATTCGAGCGCCGAGGCACGCACCTGCCCCACCGTGCCGGGCGACGAGTCGAGCAGTTCATGTGACATGGTCTGGATCGAATCGATGACGACCAGCGCGACGGGCTTGCCGGACGCACCGCGCCCTGCCTCCGTCAGCGTAGCCGCGATATCCTGCACCTGGGTCGCCGCCGCCAGTTCCACCGGCGCATCGCCGAGACCAAGCCGCCGCGCGCGCATCCGCAATTGATCGACCGATTCCTCGCCCGAGATATAGATCGCCCGACCGCCCGACTGCGCGAGGCTCGCTGCTGCCTGCATCAACAGGGTCGATTTGCCGATGCCGGGATCGCCGCCGACCAGAATAGCGGAGGCCGGCACCAGACCGCCGCCCAGCACCCGGTCAAGCTCGGCGAGCCCCAGCACACGCCGCGGCGGCGGCTCCGCCTCACCTTGCATGCCGACGAGAGTAATACGCCGATCAGGTCCGGTCCTCGCTGCACCGCTCGAAGCGGTTGGCGCGGCCTCCTCAACGATGCTGTTCCAGGCGCCGCAGGTCTCGCACCGCCCGGCCCATTTGGCATGAACAGCGCCGCAATTTTGGCAAACATACCGAGACGCCGCGCGAGCCACCGCTAGGCCCTAGAAGAAGCCAGCGCGAACCATCTCCCCTCCCTCTCAGGGAGGGGCCGGGGGTGGGTGGCCCCGCCCACAACCACAACCCGCGAGCACGTCAACCCACCCCCGGCCCCTCCCTGAGAAGGAGGGGAGATGGCGCCTGTCCTCAACGCCTCAATTCCATCTGAATCGGCCCCTCGCGGCGGCCATGGGTGAACTGGTCCACCACCGGGTCGTGACTATCGAGCAATTCCGCCGCCGGCCCCTCCCAGATGATCCGCCCGCGATGCAGCATCGCCACCCTGTCGCCGATCCGCCGGGCACTGGCCATGTCATGGGTAATCGCCACCGCCGTGCTGCCCAGCCGCCGCACGCAATCGACAATGAGACCGTCGATCACCGCGCCCATGATCGGGTCGAGCCCTGTCGTTGGCTCGTCGAAGAACATAATGGAGGGGTTGGCCGCGATGGCCCGCGCCAGGGCCACGCGCTTCTGCATGCCGCCCGACAACTCCGATGGCGCGAGGTCCCCGACGCTGGCGGCGAGCCCGACCTGGCCGAGCACCTCATCCGCTCGCTGGGACGCGAGCCGTCCGCCCATGTGCCGACGCGCGATCAGCCCGAAGGCGACGTTCTGGCGCACGGTCAGGCTGTCGAACAGCGCGCCGTTCTGGAACAGCATGCCAATCTCGCTGCGCGCCGCGTTGCGGATACTCCGGCCGGCGGTCAGCAGATCGACCCCGTCGATCTCGATACTGCCCGCATCCGGCTCGATGAGCCCGAGGATGCATTTGATCAGCACCGACTTGCCGGTCCCAGACCCGCCGATCACGACCATCGAAGTGCCCGGCATGACATCGAGGTCGATACCGTCCAGCACCTGCTTCGCGCCGAAAGCCTTGCGCAGCCCGCGCACGCGGATCTTCGGCAAGCCCGTGGGGGGTGAGGCGCTCATCGGCTGAAGAAGATCTCCGTCATCCCATAATCCAGCGCGAGGATCAGCACCGAGGCCATCACCACCGCGGAGGTTGTCGCCGATCCCACGCCTTCCGCGCCGCCACGGCTGCGATAGCCATGATAGCAGCCGGAAAGCGCGATCACGAAGCCGAAGACCGCAGCCTTGGCGAGGCCGGACACCACGTCCTCGGTGGTCAGCATGATGAAGGTGTTGTGGATATAGGAAGCCGGCACGAAGCCCAGCTTCACCGTCGCGACAATGAAGCCGCCCAGCACGCCCAGGATATCCGCCACGATCACCAGCAGCGGCATCGCGATCACACCGGCCAGCAGCCGGGGTGCGACGAGGTATTTCATCGGGTTGGTATTGAGCGTGGTCAGCGCGTCGATCTGGTCCGTGACCCGCATCGTGCCGAGTTCGGCCGCCATCGCGGCGCCGGCGCGGCCCGACATCATGAGCCCGGCCAGCACCGGCCCAAGCTCCCGCGTCACAGACAGCACAACGATGCTCGCGGTCGCCGACTGGGCCGAGAAGCGCGCGAAGCCGGTATAGGATTGCAGCGCAATCACCATGCCCGCGAAGATCGCCGTCAGCGCCACCACCGGCAGGGACAAAAACCCCATCGTGAACAGCGCTCGCAGGACGAGCCGCGGGTAATAGGGTGGCAGAAGGATATTGATAACGCCGGTGACCGCGAAGATCGCCAAGTCGCCAGCAACCCGCAACACACTGATCGCGCTGCGGCCGATCGCAGCGACGGCCCTTAAGATCGAATTCATACGCCTCGATAAACCCGCTTGAAGCGTCTGCCCAGGGAGGTGAGGATCTCATAGGCATTCGTTCCGGCTAGCGCCGCGAGCCGTTCCGGCTTTACCGAGGGTCCGATAACCTCGCACCAGTCCCCGATCGCGGCACCCGGGCAGTCGGTCACGTCGATGGTGACGAGGTCCATCGAGACGCGGCCAACCAACGGATAGAGGCCGCCGCGCAGCGCCACTTCCGCCCGGTTGCCCAGCACCCGATGATAGCCGTCGGCATAACCGAGCGGCAGTGTCGCGATGCGGCTGGGGCGGGCCGCCCGCCACGTGTGGTCATAGCCGACGCCCTGCCCGGTCGGCACGTCTCGCAACTGCATGATGCGCGCCCGCAGCGTCGCCACGGGACGCATCGGATTGGGCTCGCCCGCGACCGGCGCAATGCCATAAAGCGCCACACCCGGCCGGGCGAGGTCGGAGGCGAAGGCCGCGCCCAGGAAGATCCCGGCGGAATTGGCGATCGAGGTTGGCACGCCGGGAAATTTCGCGCGCACCCGGGCGAAGATCGCGAGCTGCCCGCCGTTGATCGGCGCCTCGGGCGTATCGGCCGAGACGAGATGGGTCATGAGGTAACGCAAGTCGAGACCGGCGAGACCCTCGGTCTTCGCCATCACCCGTCCCAGGTCAGCGGGCATAAGGCCGGTGCGATGCATCCCCGTATCGACATGCAGCAGCGCCGGAAGCGGCCGCCCAAGCCGCCGCCCGGCCGCGGTCCAGGCGATGACCTCATCCGCGCTGCTCAACGCTGGGAGAATATCGGTGCCCAGCACCTCATCGGCCGCCACGCCCTCAAGCCCATGCAGGCCGCAGACCATCGCGCCCGGAAGATGGGGGCGGATCTCGATCGCTTCGGCCAGGTGGGCAGTGAAGAAATGACGGCAGCCCTCGCGGTGGAGGCGCCGCGACACCTCGACCGCGCCGAGGCCATAGCCATTGGCCTTGACGACAGCGGCGGTCTTTGCCGTTCCGCCATGCCGCGCCGCGAGCAGATGCCAATTGGCGGCGATCGCGTCGAGGTCGATTTCCAGCACCGCTCCCCGGCTGTCCAACGACTCAGCGATGGCCGCCCGCTCCTTGTTCCAGGATCGCGGCTGCGGCCCTTCGGCCGTCCAGCACCGCGCCGCCCACCGTACCGGCCAAGCCATCCGTGCGACAAGCCTCGCCCGCGAAAAGCAACCGCCCATCGCCGAGCGGCAGAGTAAGTGCCGCTCGCGCGCCTGCGCCTCCGGGCCGCGCATAGCTATAGGCGCCGAGGTTGTAGGGGTCCGTGCCCCAGTCGGTCGTGAAACTCCCGGGGGCGAAGTTGCTGTCGGCCTCCGCGCCGAAAAGAGCGCGCCACTCCGCGCGGGCGAAATCGGTGGCGGCGGCGGGATCGGGCGCGAGCTTCCAGGCGGCGTCGCCACCCACGAAGCCGATAACATGATCGGTGCCGCGCGGCCAGGCGATGAAGGACATGAAGGGATCACCGAACCGCCGCACCTGCCGGAACGCCATCGTCCCGGCATCCATCCCCAACCGATCGTCGCCGGACGCCCGCAGCACCACCCTGCTCAGCAGACCCATCGGCAGATCGGCGATCGCCGCCTGGGCCTCCGCCGGCAATACGGGATCGAAAGCGATTAGGCCGGAGGCTAAGACTCCCGTCGAGACCGTCACGATGACCGCCCCGGCCGAGACGCTGCCCTCGGCCGTCTCCACCGCCACGCCGCCGCCGTTCCAGCCGATGCGACGCACGACCGCGCCGTAACGGATTGGACCGGCGGGCTCTTCGAGAAGGTCGCGCAGCAGGCGGCCAAGACCATTAGGCGGATTCAGGTTCGTGCCATCGAGCTGATTCGTGTTCCAATCCGCCAAGCTGAGACGGGGCGCATCCACCGCATCAATCAGGCTGGCGCTCCAGGCTTCCAGGGTCGGCACCCAGGGGTCGCTGAGCCGAAGTGGACCCGCCGCGGTGGCGACGTCGATATCTGGGCCGCCCTCAGCGGTGCGCGCGATGACGGTTTCGGTCCATCGCGCCTCGGCGCGCTCATAGGCGGCGTGTTCGGCCGCTGTGGCGAGCCGCCCGTCGATATAGAGGCGGCTTTCACTTCGAAAGGCCGGGGTTAGACGGTGGCCAGCCTGGCGAGCCAGGGGCACCAGCGGATTCTGCTCAGCCTGGTGCAGCCAGGCCGCACCCTCATCGAGCCAGGCCCCACCGAGCACCGGCGGAAAGCTGGTGCGTGCCCGGCCGCCGGGCGCCGACGACGCTTCCAGGATCAGGGTTGAGCGTCCCGCCTCCCGCAGCATGGTTGCGGCAGCCAGTCCCGCCGCCCCCGCGCCGACGATCGCCACATCGACATCGGTCATCCCATGGCTCCAATGCCGATGCGGCGGCGGTCGTTCGGCACGCCCTTCGCCGCGACCGGCGAATCGGAGTAAGAACTCACGGGGACTGTCACCAAGCTGCCCAGTTTTGACGTCAGAACCGCACCTCAGCCCCTGCGATCATGGTCGTGATCATGGTCGTGATGCTGATCCAGATCGGCGAAGCGGATGAATTCGCCCTCGAAGAAGAGGTCGATCTTGCCGGTCGGCCCATGGCGCTGCTTGGCGAGGTAGAGCTCGGCCTTGTTGTGCACCCGCTCCATGTCCTGCTGCCATTTCTCCAGAGCTGTCTGAAACTTGTCCTCGGAATCATAGGCCATTTGCTTGGGCGCGCGTTGCGACAGGTAGTACTCGTCGCGGTAGATGAACATGACCGAGTCCGCATCCTGCTCGATCGAGCCGGACTCCCGCAAATCCGAGAGCTGCGGGCGCTTGTCCTCGCGGCTCTCCACCGCGCGGCTGAGCTGGGAGAGCGCGATCACCGGCACCGAAAGCTCCTTCGCCAGAGCCTTCAGGCCCTGGGTGATCATGCTGATCTCCAGCACCCGGCTCTCGGGCCGCGTGCCGGCGGCGGGGCGCATGAGCTGCAGATAGTCGATCACCACCAGCGCCAGCCCCTTGCTACGCTTGAGCCGGCGGCAGCGCGTGCGCAGCGCGGATAGCGTAATGGCAGGCGTATCGTCGATCTCCATCGGCAGCGCCGAAATGTCCCGGCTGACGGCCACGAAACGGTCGAAGTCCTTGGGTCCGATGTCCCCTCGGCGGATACGGTCGCCGCTGATCCGGGCCTCTTCCGCCAGCAGGCGCGACGCGAGCTGTTCCGAGCTCATTTCGAGCGAGAAAATGGCGACGGTGGCTTTCGGTATGGCGTTCGGCCCCTCCGCCGCCCGAGCGTCATTCAAAAGTGCCCGAGCGGCGCCGAAGGCCATCTTCGTGGCCAGCGCCGACTTCCCCATGCCCGGCCGGCCGGCAACGATGACCAGATCCGACGGATGCATGCCACCGGTTTTAGCGTCGAGGTCTCGCAAACCGGTCGTGAGTCCTGAAACCGTGCCTGAGCGCTGAAAAGCGCGCTCCGCCCCTTCGATCGCGAGAACGAGCGCCTTCTCGAAGGTGATGAAGCCGCCTTCGGAGCCGCCGCGAGTCGCAAGGTCGAAAAGCTGCTGCTCGGCCGCCTCCATCTGCTGACGGCCATCAAGCTCCGGCTCGGCGCCGAAGGCACGGTTGACCAGGACCTCACCGACCTCGATGAGCTGGCGGCGCAGCCAGGCGTCGTGCACCGTGTGGCCGTAGTCGCCGGCATTGATGATGCCGATCATCGCGGTCAGCAATTGGCCGAGATAGGCTGTGCCGCCGACCTCCTCCAGCATGCCGGAATGCTCGAACTCGGCCTTCAGCGTCACGGCATCGGCGAGCTGCCCGGCTTCGACTCGGCGCGAAATCGACTGGAAGATGCGGCCATGGATGGGGTCCGCGAAATGTTCAGGTGCCAGGAATTCCGACACCCGTTCATAAGCCTTGTTGTTGGCGAGCAGCGCCCCGAGCAGGGCTTGCTCGGCCTGTAGGTTGCTGGGCGGGAGGCGCTGGCTGAGGCCGAGGAGCGGCGAGTCGATCTGATCCATCGCCCCATCATAGTTCGGATCACGGTCCCGGGTCTGCGGCCATCACCTGTGGAGATCGGGGATAAGACAGCCGGCTCCGTCATGCCTCTGACCACTTAAGACGGTAAGCAGTTCCGCCAGTCGGACGTGTCGTCCAGGATGGGGTGAAAGCCCGTATCGTCCACCGGTTGCTCTCGCGCTACGCCAATCATGTTGATAGAAGCGACACCCGGAAAAATATCTTCCTCGACGCCACGAAAATTGTTGGGAGTATAGTGCATCGGTAGGTGCCACCACAGCCGATAGTCCATGCCGAGAATGCGTCGGATAAGACTTGCCGATCGATCCTCCCGATCATTCTCGACGTATAGTATTGGCCGTAGGCGTGCGATCGTCTCCTGCCCGCCCTGCAGAACATTTTCCTCCATACCTTCGACATCGATTTTCAAAAGTCTCAGCCGGTCAAGGGCAAGACCGTCGAGCGTCATAATTGGCACCAATTCGCGTCCGAGATCATCTCCGAGCCCGATGCCTCCGAAATTGTGGCTGCTCATGAAATCAGCTTCCGGAACTCCGAGCGATCCTGCGGTCGCGCCCATTCCGGCACGGAAAACCCAGACATTGAGGAGCCCATTCAGCATCACGTTGGTGCAGAGCAGCTGGTTCACGATCCTTTGGGGCTCGAAAGCGTAGAGGCGGCCAAGCGGACCGAGCCGGTGCGCAAGTGAGACTGTGTGAGCACCGATATTTGCACCAGCCTCAACGACAACGTCCCCCGGCGAAATCATCCGCGCTAGCAGGTCAGCTTCCTGCTTGCTGTATTCCCCGTACGTCTCCAAGGATCGGCCGATGTAATGATCGTATTTGAAATAGACCATAGGTCCGTCTTTGGTACGGACCAGGCCGAGGTGGGGAGGCAAATCCGCAAGCGCCGACGATATCGTCACTGTGACTGTCCCAAACTTCTGGCCGCTGGAACGAAGCCAGTCACCAAATCGTATCACTATCGCAATCAAATGAGAAGATGGCGGACCACCGGCGTCTCTTTGACGCGGCCATGGCGCGGCCCTAAACTCACAAATACCAAGGGGAGCCCTTAGGGGCTGAGAGGCCGTCTTCGCACTTGCGGGGCGGCGACCCTTCGAACCTGATCCAGGTCATGCTGGCGAAGGGATGGGTTCTCAACCGCGCAGCGGCGCGATCCGTCTCTCCGCCGGCCTGCCGTATGAAGCGGGGTGGCGGCGTGAGTGTCACGGTGGTCGGCGCAGGGGTGGCGGGGCTGACGACTGCGCTCGCGTTGAGCGAGGGTGGCGCCGAAGTAAGTGTCATCGAACGTGGCCCGGCATTGGGTGTCGGCGCCTGTTCCTGGCTCGCGGGCGGAATGCTTGCGCCCGGTTGCGAGCAGGAAAGCGCGGAGCCGCTAATCTCCGATTGGGGGATGGAGGCACTGGCCTATTGGCCAGCACGTCATGCGGCGACTTGCCAGCGCGGTACCCTCGTGGTGGCGCCGGCGCGCGATGCGCCCGATCTCGACCGTTTCGCGCGGCGCACCACCGGCCACCAGCGGCTCGATGCGGAGGGTATCGCGAGGCTCGAGCCCGATCTTGGTGGACGCTTCCGGGCGGCGCTGTTCTTCCCGCTGGAGGCGCATCTGGATCCGCGCGCTGCTCTGGTTTCGCTCGCATCGCTGCTCGAAGCGCGCGGCGTTGCCATTCATTTCGATACCACCTTCAGGCCGGGCACCAGCTCGGAACCCATCGTCGATTGCTGTGGTCTCGCGGCGATTGACGCGCTGCCCGATCTGCGGGGCGTTAAAGGCGAAATGCTGCTGTTGCGCTGCCCTGAGCTCACGCTGTCGCGGCCGATCCGGCTGCTGCATCCGCGTTTTCCGATCTACATCGTGCCGCGCGGTAACGGCGTCTTCATGCTGGGCGCGACGATGATCGAGAGCGCGGAACGCGGGCGCGTTTCTGCTCGGTCGGTGGTGGAGTTGCTGAACGCCGCTTATGCGCTGCATCCGGCCTTCGCGGAGGCTGAGATCCTGGAGCTTGGCGCCGATGCGCGGCCGGCCTTTCCCGACAATCTGCCGCGGCTTCGGCAGCTTGGCCGGACGCTCTACGTGAACGGCCTGTTCCGCCACGGGTTTCTGTTGTCGCCCGCTCTGGCGGCGCGGGCGGCCGATTATGTGCTGCACGGCACGCAATATCCGGAGGTGATGGATGAAGATCCTCGTCAACAACGCAGCGCGTGAGATCGCAGGGCCTTCCCTTGCGGATGCGGTGGAGCAACTTGGCTTTGGCAACGCGGTTGTCGCCACGGCCGTCGATGGTGATTTCGTGCCCGCCCGAAAGCGGGCTTCGATGATGCTGCGGGATGGTCATGCGGTCGAAGTGCTCGCGCCGATGCAGGGTGGGTGAGGCGATGGATTTCTACGGCGTCGCCCTCGGCTCGCGTCTCCTGCTTGGCACAGCTGGCTACCCCTCCCCGGCGATCCTGGCGGAGGCCGTGCGGCGCTCGGGCGCGGAGGTGGTGACGGTCTCTCTGCGGCGGGAATCCGGGGCGGAACGGGCGGGCCAGGGGTTCTGGTCGCTCATCCGCGAATTGGGCGTGCGCGTACTGCCCAATACCGCCGGCTGCCATACGGTGCGCGAGGCGGTGACGACGGCGCAGATGGCGCGCGAGGTCTTCGGCACGAGTTGGATCAAGCTCGAGGTGATCGGCAACCACGACACCCTTCAGCCCGATGTTTTCGGCCTGGTGGAAGCGGCCGGCCTTCTGGCGGCCGACGGTTTCGAGGTGTTTCCCTATACGACCGAGGATCTGGTGGTGGGTGAGCGGCTGGTCGAGGCTGGGTGCCGGGTTTTGATGCCCTGGGGTGCTCCGATCGGGTCCGGGCGCGGGCTCAACAACCTCTATGGGTTGCGTGCCATGCGGGCGCATTTCCCCGATATCCCGTTGGTTGTTGATGCCGGGATCGGGCTGCCATCTCAGGCCGCAGCCGCGATGGAGCTGGGCTATGATGCGGTGCTGCTGAATACGGCGGTCGCGCGGGCGGGTGACCCGGCGCTCATGGCAGCCGCCTTCGGCCAGGCGATTGAGGCTGGGCGGCAGGCCTATCTGGCCGAACCCATGCCGATGCGGGACATGGCGGTGCCCTCGACACCGGTGCTGGGCTTGGCGTTTCGCGGATGATCGCCCTGCCCCGCTTCTATCTCATCATCGACGATGCGGCGCTGCTGGTGCGGCTTCTGCCGGAAGGGCTGCGGCTGGTGCAGTTGCGGGTGAAGGAGGCGACGCCACTCGAGTTGCGGCGCCAGATCCGGCAGGCGCGCGCTCTGTGCGAGGGGTTCGACGCCCAGCTCGTCATCAACGACCATTGGGAGGCGGCAATCGATGAAGGCTGCGATTTCGTGCATCTCGGGCAGGAGGATCTGGATACGGCGGATGTCCCGGCCCTGCGGCGACACGAGATCCGTCTGGGTCTCAGCACGCATGACGAGGCGGAGCTGGAGCGCGCTTTGAGCTTCGCGCCCGACTACGTGGCGCTCGGGCCGATCTACCCGACGGTGCTCAAGGCCATGACTTGGGAGCCGCAGGGGCTGGACAAGGTTACCGACTGGAAGCGCCGCGTCGGCGAGACGCCTCTGGTCGGAATCGGCGGCCTGACACCGGAGCGTGGAGTGGCGGCATTGACGGCTGGCGCGGATAGCGTGGCGGCGGTGACCGATGTGTTGCGTAATCCCGACCCGCCGGCGCGGCTCCGCGAATGGATCGCGGCTACCGCGATGGAGGCGATCAATTGACCAGGCTAGGAACCATCTCGTGCTCGAGAATCGCGCCCCAGGCCAGTTCGCGGTTCGGGGCGACGGCCATCGGCGTGCCGTCCGCGGCGTGAATGGCGAAGAGATCCTCACCCTCGACCGTCACCGGCTTGATATAGGCGAGCCGCGACACACCAAGGTGCATGAGTTGATCCGTCGTGATCTGGCGAATGTCGATCGCCCGGATACTGCCGACCGGCTCGGATGATCGGTTCTGGTTCGCCATGGTCGTTACTCCTCGTTTGCGTGCCAAGCGCTTAGGCTTCGCCCGCTCAAGACGTCGTGGAAATGCGGGCGATGCCCGCGGCGGCGACCACATCCGCCGAGTCGCGTACCTCGCGCCTCGGCCGTGCCGGCGCCGCCTCACGCTGCGACCCGGAATCGATCGGGATCGTGCGGATACGGGTCTCAGGCTGGGGACGGATAAGGTCGATATGGAGCAGGCCGTTATTCAGCCATGCGCCCTTGATCTCAATTCCCTCGGCGAGAACGAAGGCGCGGTGGAACTGGCGCGCTGCGATGCCTCGATAGAGGAACACCCGGCCCTGCGCGTCCTCGGATTGCCGGCCGCGGATGACGAGCTGATTGTCCTCGTGCGTGATCTGGAGGTCTTCCATGCTGAAGCCAGCCACGGCGAGGCTTATGCGGAGGCCCGAGGGACCCGTCTGCTCGATATTATACGGCGGGTACCCGTCGGATTGCGCTTTGGAAGCGCGCTCCAGGATCTGCTCAAGATGATCGAAGCCCAGGAACAGGGGCGACGTGAAGACACGTGAACTCATTTAGCCGAGCCTCCTCATAAGAGCGAAGCAGGCGAGGCCCGTTAGGCGCCATCACCGCAAGCTATTGTGGTTATTGTGGGGTGCGCTTGCAAGGGCTGCCGGGAATGGGCAGCGATACCTGACCAGCCGCGCGTATCATTGATCGGCCGGGCCGGTGCCGCTACATCGCCGCGATGGCCGAGCCCGAGATTGACCCCCTGCCCATCCTGCGCGCGCCCGATGCGCGGCTGAAGAGCAAGACCCGGCGGGTCAGGCCGGACGATCTGGCTGAGATCCGCGCCGTGCTGCCCCGCATGATGGCGGCTATGTACGCGGCGCCGGGCATCGGGCTCGCGGCACCTCAGGTCGGGCTGAACCTGCGTTTCGCGGTGATCGACCTCATGCCCGACGATAAGCCGGCGCCGATCACTCTGATCAATCCGGCGGTCGAGCAGGTCAGCGAAACGCTGACGACGCGGGAGGAGGGTTGCCTCTCGCTGCCGGGCCACTACGCTGATGTGACGCGGCCGGAGCGGGTTGTCGTGTCCTATGAGGATCTGGACGGCCGCAAGCAGACGATCGAGGCGGATGGGCTATTGGCGACCTGCTTGCAGCATGAGATCGACCATCTCGACGGGATCCTGTTCGTCGATCATCTCTCGGCGCTGAAGCGCAATATGATCATGCGCAAAATGGCCAAGGAGAACCGGCTCCGCAAAGCGGGTTGATCCTGGTGGCGGCGTTCCTGAAGTTGCTTTAGAGGCGGCCGACATGCGCATCGTCTTCATGGGCAGCCCGGAATTCGCGGTGCCGGCGCTGACGGCGCTACAGGCGGCGGGGCATGAGATTATCGCGGCGTACTGCCAGCCGCCACGCCCGGCCGGACGTGGCCATCAACCGCAGCCCTGTGCCGTGCAGGTCGCCGCCGAGCGTTTAGGCATTCCGGTGCGGCATCCGACGAGGCTGCGCGGCAATGCGGAGGCGCTCGCGGCCTTCCAGGCGCTGCGCCCGGAGGCAGCCGTGGTGGCGGCTTATGGCCTCATCCTTCCGCCCGACTGGCTGGCGGTGCCGGGACGCGGCTGCATCAATATCCATGCGAGCCTTCTGCCGCGCTGGCGCGGTGCGGCGCCGATCCACGCCGCCATCCTGGCCGGCGATACGGAGACCGGCGTTACCATCATGCGGATGGATGCGGGCCTCGACACCGGACCGATGCTGGCGGTGGGTCGCCTCCCTCTTGGGCCACAGGTCCGGCTGGGTGAGGTGCACAACGCGCTCTCCAGCCTCGGCGCCCGATTGGTTTGCGAGGTGCTGGAGAGCAATCCACCCGCGGTAGCCCAGCCAGCCGAGGGCGCGACCTATGCCCCTCGACTCAGCCGGTCGGATGGTCGCATCGACTGGGAGCAGCCAGCGGCACAGATCGAGCGGCAGATCCGCGCCTTCGATCCCTGGCCGGGCGCCTTCACGACCTTCGGTGCCGAGACCCTCAAGCTGCTGGACGCCGAAGTCGTGACTTCGCCGCCGGGACCGCCGGGGATCGTGCTGGACGATCGGCTGACGGTCTCTTGCGGGGAAAGCGCGTTGCGGATTCTGCGCTTGCAGCGCGCGGGGCGGGCACCGGCGGCGGCGGACGCGTTTCTGCGCGGGTTCGCGATTCTAGCAGGCACGCGGCTGGGGCCGGAATGACGTCGGCCTATGCGCTCCGCCTCGAATATGACGGCAGCGGCTTTGTGGGATGGCAGCGACAGATCAACGGGCTTTCGATCCAGCAGGTGGTTGAACAGGCCGCTTCGCATCTGGCGAGGGGAGTTCCGGTGGCGTGTGCGATCGCAGGCCGCACCGATGCCGGGGTGCATGCGACTGCACAGGTGGGGATGATCTCGCTACCGGGGGCGCTGCCGCCGGCGCGGGTTCAGGCGGCACTGAATTTCCACATGCTGCCGCATCGGGTGGCGGTCGTGGCGGCGGCCTTCGCACCCGAGGGCTGGCACCCGCGCTTCGCGGCGGTGTCGCGACGGTATCGCTACGTGATCCTCAACCGCCCCGCCCGGCCGGCGATCGCGATGGGTCAAGTCTGGCACTTGCCCAATCCGCTGGACGCCGAGGCGATGGCGGCGGGTGCGGTGCATTTGCTTGGACGGCACGATTTCACGTCGTTTCGCGCGAGCGCCTGTCAGGCTAAGTCGCCGATCCGGACGATCGACCGCTTGGTGGTGACTAGGCAGGGCGACCGCGTGGTGATCGAGGTGGAGGCGCGGAGTTTTCTGCACCACCAGGTGCGCAACATGGTCGGCACGCTAAAGCTGGTCGGCGACGGAACCTGGCCGCCGGAGCGCGTGCTGGTGGCGCTTGCGGCTTTGAGCCGCGCCGCGGCGGGTCCGACGGCGCCGCCGGATGGGCTGACGCTGACGGGCGTAGATTACGCGGTCGCGGTTTTTCCGGAGGCGGGTGGATGATGTTACTCGCACGGACTCAAACCAGCCTCCAGCGCCTCTGTGTGGGACGCGATAAGTACCGCCTGATGAGAACGACCTCACCTTCGGCGTCGTAAGCGCTGCACTACTCCAGATTATGCGGCGATTCACTAATGCTATCGACTGTTGTGAAGCACCTCACCCGCAGTCAACGACTGCGGCGGATTGTCACCTTGTTGTAGGCGCATCATGGCTTGCCTCCGGCTGCTATAGACGGATATCAGTGGCGCGCTCCAACAACCGTGACGGCTAGGTGCAGCTCGATGTCTAACGTGATCTCCCACTCGCCCGCAAACAGCTATTGGGCGGCAGACACTCAGTACGACCCGCATCTCCTCGACTATGCATTGTGGTATGCAGTCCCTCTTATCGTTCCTGCCGCATGCGTTGTCGGCGCTGCCGCTGCGGGTCATTGTATTGGTCGCAGGGTAAGACAAGTGTACTCGTCATACGTTCAGTCTGCACGGACACCACCGCGGCGTCCCCGTCCCCGCAGTATTACCATCTGATCTATAGGTATCGACCGTCTGTAGTGCGTAGCGCGAGCCTATCAGCCACGAGTCGCCATTATGTCTCCGCCAACACAACCAGCTTGCCGACCGTATTGAGATTGCGGGCGGTGCCTTGTGTCGCGAGAGGCGGTAGCTTGAGTTTCGATCGCCCTATCCCGTCCGGATAGTGGACGAAGATTTCACGGCCGACCACCTTCACCTCTTCTCGTCCCGGGATGACAAGACCGCTGAGCAGATTGCTCGGTGCGGGCTTGTCCAGAAACACCACCGCGACCCGCGCGGGCATTGCGCGGGGAAAGGGATTGGCCTCGAGAGCCGCACTCAATTCGGCTGCGGTCCTGATCAGCACACCGGCCTGCGGGCCCGTTTTCTCCGACAAGGCCGTCTCCAGCTTCTTTTGCAGCGCGGCCGCGGATAGCTTGCTCTCGAAGACGACATTGCCGCTCTGGATGTAAGTCCGAACGTTTTCGAAGCCAAGTCCCGTGCAGAGCGCGCGCAAATCCTTCATCGTCAGCGTGCCCGTGCCGCCGACGTTCACAGCGCGGAGAAGTGCGACATAAACCGTCACCGCGCATTCTACGCGTGATGATCTAAGACTGAAGTGCCATCCAGAGATTCGTCATGGCACGCGAAG
Source organism: Acidisoma sp. S159 (assembly GCF_009766125.1). Taxonomy (NCBI): domain Bacteria; kingdom Pseudomonadati; phylum Pseudomonadota; class Alphaproteobacteria; order Acetobacterales; family Acidocellaceae; genus Acidisoma; species Acidisoma sp. S159. Next base: position 215,672 of record NZ_LMUG01000067.1, on the reverse strand, counting down.
GCGTGCGGGGCACCCCGTGCCATCCACGCCTTGCCTTTGTCGAGCAAGCGAAGGCGTGGATGCCCGGCCTGCGCCGAGCATGACGGGGTGGAATACGCGCGGTTCAGTTTAAAGAACATCTTGTCCTAGGCTCCGAGCTTCGTCGCAAGGTCAACGAAATCCTCCGCCAGCAGATCCCAATCCTGCTCTGCGCGGAGATCAATGGTTTGCGCCGGGCCGTGTTCTTGCAGACGAGGCACGAAGATCGTGCGCAAGCCGCAGCTTCGTGCCGCCGCGAGATCTGAGTTGTGGGCGGCCACGAGACAAAGCTCGTCGAGCCGCATGGCCAGAACCTCGGCCGTGCCGAGATAGGCTCTTGGCGCGGGTTTGTAGGTTTGGACAATCTCGGCACCCAGGATCGCGTCCCAAGGCAGGCCAGCGCGTTTGGCCATGTCGAGCATCAGGATGATGTTGCCGTTGGAGAGTGGCGCCAGGATAAAACGCGGCTTCAGTCGCTGAAGCCCCGCGATTACATCCGGCCAAGGATCGAGCCGGTGCCAGGCGAGATTCAGCGTGTCGAGTTCCGAGGATGGAACACGCGCGGGGTCGATGCCGTATTCCGGCAAGATGGCAACGAGGTTTTCCCGGTGCAGCACGTCAAGCCGGACGAAGGGTCGGCGGCCACTGCGCACTTCCTCCATCGCCGGCGCGTAGTGGCGTCGCCAGGCATCCGCGAAACTCAGCGGATCGGTATTTGCGGCGCCATGCCGCTCCAGGAACGGTGCTGCCTCACGGGCGACGCCGCCGCGCCAATCCACTACGGTGCCGAAAACGTCGAAGACCAGGGCTCGGACGGTTTCCAATGCCATGATCGTTTCGTCTGACCCGCGCTCTCAACCACCGTCCGGCAGGATTATCGCGGTGTTGTATTCCGGGCCTTCGATGATGTCGGTGATGACGGCGATAATCGCGTCCCGGTCGAAGCCCTGCGCCTCGGCGTCAACGATTAGTGCTGCGAGTTTCGGCAGCATCCAGTCGCGGATAGGGGTCTCTGTCATCGCGATGATCCTCGGTTAGGGCGTCACGAAGGCTGAGGCAGGGTAGCCCTGGGCGAACAAGAGCGCACGCAGATCGGCGTGATCGACACGGGCGCGGGCCTCGCGCGCGACGATCGGCTTGGCATGGAAGGCGACGCCCAAACCCGCCGTCGCCAACATTGTAAGGTCATTGGCGCCATCCCCCACCGCCAAAGTCGCCGCAAGCTTGAGATTGCGGGCGGCCGCCAATTCTTCAAGCGTCGCCCGCTTGGCGTCGCGATCGAGAATCGGTTCGCGCACTTGGCCGGTCAGCGACGTGCCGTCATCCTCCAAAATATTCGCGCGGTTGACGTCGAAGCCAACCAGCGCCGCGACTTTTTCGGTAAAAAACGTAAAGCCGCCAGAGACCAGGGCGGTGACAGCGTTATGCGCCCGCATTGTCGCCACGAGTTCGCGCGCGCCCGGAGTCAGTTTCGTCGCCGCCCAGGTACGGTCGAGCGCGTCGAGGCCCAGGCCACGCAGCATGCCGACACGCTCGCGCAACGCATCCGCGAAATCGATCTCGCCATTCATGCTGCGGCGGGTGATGGCGGCGATCTGGTCCTTGAGCCCGGCGAAAGCCGCGACCTCGTCGAGGGTCTCGCTGGTGACGATGGTGCTGTCCATGTCGGCGATCAGCAGGCCCTTGCGGCGGCCCCGCGCCTTGGTCGTGATGGCATCGACCGGGGCGTTCTCCAGCGCGCGCTGGATGGCGATGGGATCCGGCAACTCGGCACAGGGAATATCGGCGGCCTCGCCACGGCTGAGAATGACGGGCTCGGCGCCTACCACCGCTTCCCGAACCCGGTCGATCATGGCAGGGGAGAGCGTGGTGGCGCGGCGGTCGGCGACGAGGGTGAGGATATAGCGCATGGGGCGCGGAGACTGGCGGCGCGGCCCTGTTGACGCAAGAGCCGGAACGCCGTGGCGTGGCTGAGACGCCGCTCGCCCTGCTCATCGCCGGTCCGACGGCCAGCGGAAAGTCGGCTCTCGCTCTGGTGCTGGCCGAGCGGCTGGGCGGAACTGTGATCAACGCGGATTCCATGCAGATTTACCGAGAGCTTCGTGTGCTGACGGCGCGGCCGTCGCCGGAAGACGAAGCGCGGGTGCCGCATGCGTTGTATGGTGTTCGACCGGCGGCGCTGCCGGGTGACGTGGCCTGGTGGCGCGGGGCGGCGCTGTGGGCGAAGGCGGAAGCGCGAGGCGCGGGGCGGTTGCCCATTATTTGCGGTGGGTCGGGGCTGTATTTCTCGGCTCTCCTTCAGGGCTTGGCGGATATCCCTGCGATCGACCCTGCGATCCGGTCGCAGGCGCGGGCGATGCTCGCGGAGATTGGCCCTGCCGCGCTGCACGCCCGTCTCACCATCAAGGATCCGCAGACGGCGGCGCGGCTCATTCCAAACGACGGCCAGCGGATCGCGCGGGCCTATGAGGTGCTACTGGCGACCGGGCGTGGCCTCGCCGCGTGGCAAGCGAGCCCTGCCCTCGCCTCACCCGACTGGCGGTTCGCCGCTATCCAACTCGACCCGCCGCGTGAGGAGCTCCAAGCGGCAATCGCCCTGCGGTTCGGCAAGATGGTGGAGGCCGGAGCGCTCGCGGAGGTCGAGGCTTTAATGGGCCAAGCGCTCGATCCGGCCTTGCCGGCCATGCGCGCCCTTGGCGTGCCGGAGCTTGCGGCGCATCTGAGGGGCGAGCTGCCGATCGCCGAGGCGGTGCAGCGTGCAGTCACCAACTCCAATCGTTACGTCAAGCGGCAATCGACCTGGTTCCGGCATCATCCTCTCGCCGAAATCCAGGATACGGTAATGATTAGTTCGCGAATTGGCGATGTCACGCAACTTTCGGAAAGGCGAATGGCTGATCTGACGCGTTTTATTGTCGAAAGGCGTTGACGCGGCTTTCCCAGCCCGTCATTACCGGCGCCCACCCTATTCCCGCCTAGGCAAGGACGCCGTTATGACCGCCACCCCGCACGCCGGCTCGACCGGCCCTTTCCCGAACGCAGACCTGGCACCGGGTGCCGAGGTCCTCCTGCGCGCGCTGAAGGAACAGGGCGTCGAGGTTATTTTCGGCTATCCGGGCGGCGCGGTGCTGCCGATCTATGACGCGATCTTCAAGCAGAACGCCATTCGCCATGTGCTGGTGCGCCATGAGCAGGCGGCGGTGCATGCGGCCGAAGGCTATGCCCGCAGCACCGGCCGCACCGGCTGCGTGCTGGTGACGAGCGGTCCCGGCGCCACCAATGCGGTGACGGGGCTGGTGGATGCGCTGATGGATTCCATCCCCGTCGTGTGCCTGACGGGCCAGGTGCCGACGCATCTGATCGGCAATGATGCGTTCCAGGAAGCCGATACCGTCGGCATCACCCGGCCGGCGACGAAGCACAACTACCTGGTCAAAAAGCCGGAAGACCTCGCCCGCGTGGTGCATGAGGCTTTCTATGTGGCCTCCAGCGGGCGGCCGGGCCCGGTGGTGGTCGATCTGCCGAAGGATATTCTGATCAACCCGGCGCCTTACGTTTCGGCATCTGCGAACGGCCACCGCAGCTACCGTCCGCGCACCGCGCCGGATGGCGAGCAGATCGCCCGCGCCGCTGCACTGATCCGGTCGGCGCATCGGCCGATGCTCTATACCGGCGGCGGCATCATCAATGCCGGGCCGGAGGCGTCCCGCCTGCTCACCCAGCTGGTGGCGGAGACTGGCATCCCCTGCACCAATACGCTGATGGGCCTCGGCGCCCTGCCGGCGAGCGATCCGCATTTCCTCGGAATGCTGGGGATGCACGGCACCTACGAGGCCAATATGGCCATGCATGGCTGCGACGTGCTCATCAATATCGGCGCCCGTTTCGATGACCGGGTAACGGGGCGGCTGAATGCCTTCAGCCCGAATTCCAAGAAGATCCACGCCGATATCGACGCCTCCAACATCAACAAGAATGTGGTGGTGGACGTGCCGATCGTGGGCGATGCGCGGCTGGTGCTGGAGGCGCTGCTGGCCGCGATCCGCAGTGACGGCGGCCCCGATCGGGAGGCGCTGGCGACGTGGTGGCGGCAGATCGATGGCTGGCGCGCTCGCGAAAGCCTGAAATTCGAGCAGTCGCGGGCCACGGGCGCGATCATCAAGCCGCAGCATGCGGTCCGGCGCCTCTATGAGCTGACGCAGCAGAGCGGCCGCGAGACCTTCATCACGACCGAGGTCGGCCAGCACCAGATGTGGGCCGCCCAGCATTTCGGCTTCGAGAAGCCGAATCACTGGATGACCAGCGGCGGCCTCGGCACCATGGGCTATGGGCTGCCGGCCGCGATGGGCGTGCAAGTGGCTCATCCCGACGCACTGGTGATCGATATCGCGGGCGAAGCCTCCATCCTCATGAATATCCAGGAGATGGCGACAGTCGCGCAGTATCGCCTGCCGGTGAAGGTATTCATCCTGAACAACCAGTACATGGGCATGGTGCGGCAGTGGCAGGAGCTGCTGCATGGCGGCCGCTATTCCGAAAGCTACAGCGAGGCGCTGCCGGATTTCGTGAAGCTCGCGGACGCTTTCCACGGCGTGGGGATGCGCGCGAATACGATCGACGATCTCGACCGGGTAATCCTGGAAATGATCGCCTGCGACAAGGCGGTGATCGCGGATATCGCGGTGGATCAGGGCGAGAACGTCTATCCGATGATCCCCTCGGGCGCCGCCCATAACGAGATGCTGCTGGGGCCCGACAAGAACCGCGACAATGCCGAAGTTACCAATGCGGGCATGGTGCTGGTCTGATGCTCGGCGAGACCGGGGCCTTGCGCTCCGCCACCATCGCCGTGCTGGTTGAGAACGAGGCCGGCGTGCTGGCGCGCGTGATCGGGCTGTTCTCGGGGCGCGGCTACAATATCGACAGCCTCACGGTCGCACCGATCGACGACAAGGGCCGCAGCCGCATCACTGTGGTGACGCGTGGCACCGAGCAGGTCATCGAGCAGATCAAGGCGCAGCTCAGCCGGATTGTTCCTGTGCATAAGGTCGCCGACCTTACCGTCGAGGGTCCGCATGTCGCGCGGGAACTGGCGCTGATCAAGGTCGTCAGCCGAGGTGAGCCGCGCATGGAGGCGCTGCGGATCGCCGAGGCGTTCCGCGCCAAAATCGTCGATACCTCGATCGAGAGTTTCGTCTTCGAGCTGACCGGCGCGACGGAGAAGATCGACGCATTCCTCGACCTCATGCGCCCGCTCGGCCTCGTCGAGCTATCCCGCAGCGGCATCGCCGCGATCGCTCGCGGCACGCGGACGATCGAGTAGTGCGCCTTTACGTGGTCAACTCCACCACCATCGTCATGCTCGGCGCAGGCCGAGCATCCACGCCTTGCTTGCCCGACGAAGAAGGCGTGGATGGCACGCCTTCGCGTGCCATGACGGATGTACACGCCCCACCGCCTAGCCTAGCCTGACCTCGCCTTAAACTTTCTAGACGCCACAAGGAGAACGCATCATGCGTGTCTATTACGATCGCGACGCCGACGTGAACCTGATCAAGGGCAAGAAGGTCGCGATCATCGGCTTTGGCAGCCAGGGCCATGCCCATGCGCTGAACCTCAAGGACAGCGGCCAGAAGGACATCGTCATCGGACTGCGCCCAGGCTCGGCTGGCGTCGCCAAGGCCGAGGCAGCAGGCTTCAAGGTCATGGACCCGGCCGAGGCCGCCAAATGGGCCGATGTCGTCATGGTGCTGACGCCCGACGAGGGCCAGGGCGATCTCTATCGCGATAAGCTGGCACCGAACATGAAGGAAGGCGCGGCGCTCGCCTTCGCGCATGGGCTGAACGTCCATTTCAACCTGCTCGATCCGCGCCCCGATATCGATGTCTTCATGATCGCGCCGAAAGGCCCCGGCCACACGGTGCGCAGCGAGTATCAGAAGGGCGGCGGCGTGCCGAGCCTGGTGGCGGTGGCACAGAATCCGTCCGGCAATGCGCTGGAAATCGCGCTCTCCTACGCCAGCGGCATCGGCGGCGGCCGCGCCGGCATCATCGAGACGACCTTCAAGGAAGAATGCGAAACCGATCTGTTCGGCGAGCAGGTCGTGCTCTGCGGCGGGTTGGTCGAGCTCATCAAGGCGGGTTTCGAGACGCTGGTGGAAGCCGGCTACGCCCCCGAGATGGCCTATTTCGAGTGCCTGCACGAGGTGAAGCTGATCGTCGACCTCATCTATGAGGGCGGCATCGCCAACATGAACTACTCGATCAGCAACACCGCCGAATACGGCGAATACGTTACGGGTCCGCGCATCATCAATGCCGAGACCAAGGCCGAGATGAAGCGGGTGCTGGACGATATCCAGTCCGGCCGTTTCGCGCGTGACTGGATGCTGGAAAACCGCGTCAACCAGTCGAGCTTCAAGGCGACCCGCCGCCGCCTCGCCGAGCATCCGATCGAGGAAGTGGGCGCCAAGCTGCGCGAGATGATGCCCTGGATCAAAAAGGGCGCGCTGGTCGACAAGACCAAGAACTAACTTTCGTTACGGTGGACGGCGCGCGCGGGCGAGCCGTCCAGGAGTTTTCTCACGCGGTTGTAGCCTGACTTCATATTGCGATCTCGATCCGTTACGATAGTTTATCGTGATGGATCGAATCCTGCTTCTAAGCTATCGACAAATTTCGCTCGAAGCCTTCGGCTGGGTGTGTCTCGCGGCGGGCCTCGGCCTGCTCTTTGCGGCGCAGATCGATGCCGGGATAGCGCTGCGTGGCCTCTATGCCGATGGCGTCTTCTATGCGGCGCGCATCTATGCCCATGGCGCCATGGCGATCGTCGAACCGTCCCGCTGGACAGCACAATTCATCATGCAGGCGCCGGTCGCGGCAGGGATGGCTTTCGGGCTGGATAGCCCGCGCGGCGTGGCTTTGCTGTTCAGCCTCTCGACCAATCTGGTGCCACTGCTCCTGACCGCGACGTGTTTCTGGCTGCTGCCCAAAACTGAGCGGCGGTTCTTCCTATTCCCGGTCTTCGTCTTCCTCGGCGGCTCGATGGGTTCGGCCTTCGCGAGCGTCGCGGACGGCGCGACGGCAGCCGCCTACGCCTGGGTGCTGTTCTTCCTCCTGCGTTTTGCGCCGCTCACCCCCGGTCACGCGGCGGCGATCCTTGTGTTGAGCCTGGGCGCGCTTCGGCTGCATGAGGCGATGGCCTATCTCGGACCGATCCTGACAGCGACCTGCCTGCGCCGCCGCAAGCTTGTCGGCACGCCCTATGAGCGAGGACTGCTGGTCGTGGCGGCTTTGCTGGCGCTGTCGAGTGCGGTCGAACTGGGCTACATCCTGCTTCCCCATACGCCGGGCAACCGAGCAAGCTTCGTGAGCGATGTGCTGTCGCTGCGATGGTTTTTCGCGACCGAGCAGGGTCTCAATGTTCCGGCCTTGTTGGGCCTTTTGGGTCTCGCCGCTGTCGCGCTGGCGTCCTGGCGGCCGTCGCGGTGGTTTGGAGTGCTGGCTTTTGCGATCGCGGCGACGGGTGCGTCCGTGGCCGTCGCGGCAGGCGAATTGCCGGCGGCGCCCGCCGCCGCCTTTGCCGCCCGCAACAACGGTGCCTTGCTCAGCCTGCCGGCGATGGGGCTTTGCCTGGTATTGGCGAATCACCCCGGGCGGTGGCCGACGAGCCTCGCCTTCCCGCTCCTTTTAGGCGCGATGCTCGCTCTCGCTCTCGCCGTGATCGACTTTCGTGCCACACGCGATTGGCGCGGTTATATCAGCGGCTTCGAGACCGCGCTGCGGACGGAGCGCGGCGTGGTGCCGCTTGCCCAGTTGGTGAGGCGGCTCCCGCCCAAGCAGGCCGAGGCCATCGCTCGCTTCTCCTGGCCCTGGACCAGCGGGCTGATGAGCCTGGTGCTGGCGCCGCAGCCCAAGATTCACACCCTCATCGCGAGCCCCTTTACCGGCGGCTGGGAGCCGATGGATCCCTATCGTCCGGGCACTTGGCCATCACCCTTCCAGTCGCGCGCGGCGGCGGGTGGGTGTGCCAGCTAGGGTCCGGACTCATAACCAAAAGCTGACGGTTGCGGCGAGGTAGATAGCGCTGATGAAATTGGCTGCGAGTTTGTCGTAGCGGGTCGCGATCCGGCGATAGTCCTTCAAGCGACAGTACATGCGCTCGATGGCGTTGCGGCCGCGGTAGAGCACGGGGCTAAAGCAACTCTTCCATCGGCGGGTGCGCTTGGATGGAATGTTCGGAACCGCACCCTGGTTCTCGATCTGCTGACGAACGGCGTTGGTGTCATAGGCCCGGTCGGCCATGACCAGAGTGGATGGGGCAAGGCCCCGCAGCAGGCTTTCGGCCGCGCGGCAGTCCGCTGCCTGTCCGCCCGTCAGCAGGAACGCCAGCGGCCACCCCTGGCCATCGCTTAGCGCGTGGATCTTGGTCGTGCGTCCGTCTCGGCTGATGCCCAGTGCGTGGGCGCTGAAGCCCCTTTTCCTCCAGCAGCACAGCGGTGCGCTTTCACGTGGGTGCTGTCGAGCAGTACCTCGGCAGGTGGGCCACCAGCGGCGGCCAAGGTCTCGAATAGCTGCCGCCAGATGCCTTTGGCCGACCACCGCACGAAGCGATTGTAGAGCGTCTTGCGCGGGCCATACTCGGCCGGTACGTCGATCCACCGCCCGCCCGATTGAAGCGCCACCACGATGCCGCTGATCACTCGTCGATCATCGACCCGGGCCGCACCACGCGGCTTGTTCGGCAGCAGCGGCGACAACCGCTCCCACTGAGCATCGCTCAACCAAAACCCTTGCGCCATCATCCTCTCCCCTCAGCAGGAAAGGGTGGATCACAGCGCCCGCGTCGCTCCAACAACTTTATGGGTCCGGAGCCTAGGGCGCTGATCGAGCGTCGGCGCATGCCGCGGATTGGTGATCCGGCGGCAGGAGGTAGACGTATTTAATGCCCGGGATCGCGGGCATGGTTCGCGGATCGGCGGGGTTGTAGGGCTGCCAGCTCGATGGCCGCGGGTTGGCAATAATCGATCTCACGCAGTGGCGCGGCAGGACGAGAAGGCTGAGATCCGGGTTGGTCCAGGGCCAGACCATCATCGCGGAGAGTTTCGCGTCTCGCGACCCCGGTGGCATCAGCATCCGCGACCAGGGGATGACTCCCGTCTCGGCCGCCAATCTTTGAGCGAAAGCCTCGCGGAAGGTGTCCCACTTTACAGTCGCGGAGACGTGCCAAAGGCTGACGGCGAGACCCAATGCCATCACGATGCCGCCCAGCGGCGCCGTGAATAGCCGATCGGCAAGCATCGGATGACGCCGCGCGACGAGCAGGAGGATCATGAGAACCAAGGAAATGAAGGCGGCGTTGTCCCGCGCGAAGAACTGCGCCGCGGGGACAGTCAGCCAGTCGAACCGGAAGGCCGCGACGGAGAGCACCGCGGCGACCACCGTGAAGACGCCGAAGGCGGCGCCAGCCATTGCGGGGACCGCAATGGCTGGCAGCATGGCGAGCGCCGCCAGGATGCCGAGCAGAGCCGGCAGGTTCACGCCGGCTCCCGGCACGTAGAGCCAATGGAAGTGCAAGAAGTTCGAGGCAAAATCACCGGGTCCACCCGCATAGCGGGGAAAAACGACTCCGGCCGCCCCGATCGCGGCACCACCCAGCAACGCCACCGTCGCGACGACGAGGATGGCACGATCGAAGCGGCGCGATTCGGTCTTCAGACGAAAGTAGCTCGCCGCCGCGAGGATAGGGCCGAGAAACAGCACCTCCTCATGCAAGCGAAGCGTGCCGATCGAGAGCGACAGGATCGCGAGGGACCGGCATAGCGTGCTCCGCCCAAAGACGAGCAGGCACAGGAGCACCCAGAGATAGGCGGTCGCAACCAGCCCCTCCGTCACGCTCGCAAAGCCGGCGCTGAGCGTTCCGGCAAAGTAGACAAAGGCGGGGAAGACGAAAAAACGTCGGTCTAGCTTCGGCAGGATCGCCAGGCACTGCAGAAAGCCGAGACCAGGCAGCAGATTGGTGGAGAGGCTGAAGGCCAGCATCAGCCTATGCGTGCCGCGCACCCCCAGGCCCATCGCGGTCACCACGGGCAGTTGCAGGATAACGCTGCCGACCCAGCGCGCCGGCTGGAAAACATCGATGCCGCGAGACGCCAGGATCTGAGTGCCGAAGAAAGCCCCGTCCGCATAAAGGCCACGCAGAGTCATGGCCGCTTGAACCTGCACGGCCAATGCGAGGACAAACACGATCGTCAAACCATGACGACTGGGCCAAAGCGTTTTCGACCAGGATTCCACACCGATACTCCCTCGTCTCCATCCTGTGGATAGGCTGAGACTCTCGGCTTTGCCATATTGGTTTGAGCAATGGACAGGAGGAACTGGCGCAAGAGCAGCACCAAGTCTATTGGCATAGCCAGTGTGGGGGCTGGCCTGGCTTGGAGATGTGTTTTAATGGCTGACGATTTACATCCGGAGTGGCCGGATCCATTGAACGGCGACAATCTGGGCCGCCCAAAGACGTTCTTCTATGCCCTGATCATTGTGGCGTTTCTGCTAGTCGATTTTGTGCCGCGGTTCTTCCAGGGCGACTCCGTGTCCTATCTGACGACAGGACACAATGGCTGGATTCCGCCAGACCGTTCCTGGAGCTTCGGCTTCGCCGTCAACTATCTGTTGCGCCACAGCCACGGCTACAGTGCCTTTATCCTTATCCAGACGATCCTGCTCGGCGGCATCATCTGGGCAACGCGCCTGTTCTTCCGTGATTTCAGGTCCTGGCAGACGCTCTATGCCATCACCGCCGCAGTCGTCTGCCTGGATCCCGTCGTGGAAATCTACACCCGCTTCTTCATGACGGATTTTGCCTCTTTCGCCTGCTTCATGATCTTCCTCCTCGGCCTTCATTCGATCGTGACGCGGGGCTCAGCAATACGGACTGAGATGATCGGGTTGATGCTGGCGCTTGCGGCGGGTGTCGCGGCTGTATTCCTGCGGGTCGCCTATGCCCTGATCATGGAACTTACGGTGGTCTTGATCGCCGCTATGTGGTGCCTGCGGCTTTCGGCCCGGCAGTGGATTGAGCTGGCGCTCGCCGCCTCCATACCCTTCGTCGCGGTCGGCCTTCTCCTCGCGGCCAATAGTCTGGTATTCGCGCAGCGGTTCCACGGCGAGGTCTTTGCGACCAAATTGTCGGGAGTCTTCCTTGCCGGCGTCTTCGCGCCTGCTTTGCAGATCGCCGATTTCCGGCATGCCGGCCTAGAAGTGACGCCCGCCGAATTTCAAAGCCTCAAGCTTGGCGACTATGACAAGCGGGTCACACAGGTCTGGGGCCAGTCACCGGACGACTTGCAGCAGTTTCTCCGCGACAAGCTGAATGTTCACGAGGACTACACCGCTAAGGTCGATCACGCGGCGAGCGCGCTCGTTGAGAGCGCCTTCCTTCGCGATCCGCTGTCGCTGGCCATTGTCTATGCGCGGAGTTCCGAACTGTATTTGCAACCCGCCGAATGGCACCGGATGGTCTATGGCGAAATGGGGCTCTCGCGGCCACTGCCGGATGATTTTGTCAGCATGTTAAACAGCTATTCCGTTCCAAAGATCACCCCGGACATTACCAAGGTTCGTTCTCTTCTCATTCGATTCTACGATTTCGTATCCTTCGCCTACCCCGTGCAACTCGGCCTCGGGATATGCGCGGCGCTGTTGCTCCTTGTCCGCGAGCGGCGACGCCCCTGCGTCGTCGTCCTGAGTGCGGGGTTGCTCGCCGATCTCGCAGCGGCACCCCTCTACAGCAACTATTTGATCGCGCGTTATGTCCTTGCCGCCATCGTCATCAGCTACCTGCTGATCGGCCTCGCGGTTTTGAGCCTTGTACGACCCCGCGGTTAGTCTGATCGAAGACTAGCGGCTGAGATCGCGAGATAAGCCAGCCGTTTCGCTTCCTTGCGGCCGTGCTGCACTGAGTCCAGCACAAGGCCGCAGACGGCGGAAAGGCTGGCGACGCCCATCAGTGAGGCGGCGAGAACCGCAGTCGGCAGGCGCGGAACACGATCCGTGCGAATGAATTCGGACACCACGGGCAGCCCTAGCGCCAAAGCGAAGAGCACGAGAGCGGCGGCGCAGATCATGAAGAACCGCAGCGGCCGCTCGTCCTTCACGAGGGCGATGATGGTGCGCAGGATGCGCCAGCCGTCCCGGTACGTGTGGAGCTTGGAGGCTGAGCCGAGCGGGCGTTCACTATAGCTCGTCGGCACCTCGCCCACCGGCATGTCGAGTTCGAGGGCGTGGACGGTGAATTGAGTCTCGATCTCGAAGCCCGTCGAGAGTGCGGGAAATGATTTGATGAAGCGGCGGCTGAAGACGCGGTAGCCAGAGAGCATATCGGCGACGCCGCTGCCGAAGATCGCGCGCACCAGACCCGTCAGCAGCCGGTTGCCGAAGCGATGGCCGCGCCGGTAGCTTTCCTTCGCGGTCTCGATGCGCGTGCCGGTGACCATGTCGAGCTGCTGGTCCAGCAACAAGGCGATCATGGTGGAGGCATCGGCCGCGTCATAGGTGCCGTCGCCGTCGACAAGGACGTAGGCGTCGGCTTCGACATCGGCGAACATGCGGCAGACGACATAGCCTTTACCCTGGCGACGCTCGATCCGCACAGTGGCGCCGGCCGCCCGCGCGTGTTCCACCGTGTCGTCCGAGGAGTTATTGTCGTAGACATAGATCCGGGCGCCGGGCAGCGCGGACTGGAAATCGGCGACGACGCCACCGATGGTGATGGCCTCATTGTAGCAGGGAATGAGAACGGCGACGCGGAACTCGGCGAGAGACGTCACGCGCGGACGCCCCAATCCAGGAAACCCATGCGGCTGACGGGCAACTCTTCCGGCCTGCGAAAGATGGGAGGCTGAAACACTGCATCCGCAATGCCCTTGGCGCGGCAGAGGAAGAAGGCTGTGGAATAGGCTTCGTCGAGTTCCGCCTGCGTCGCCCCGGAAAGCGGGGGTGCCGAGGTTCCACGTTGAAGCATCATGCGGTCGAGGCTCGCCGCCCAGCGCAGGATGGCCGCGAAATCCGTCTTCACCTGCGGCCAGGTGACCAGCGCGCGGTCGATCTCACAATACTCCCGCACTTCCCGCGTACCGTGCAATGTCGCGAAGGCCCACTGCGAGCGGCCCTGCCGCATCGCGCGGCGGCAGAAATCGTCGAAGGTAAGTCCTCGGATCATCGTCGCTCGCGCGGAGGGCTCATAGACCACGCGCAGGCCGACCTTGTTGAGGCGCCAGGCCAGTTCAATGTCCTCGCAGCCGAAGCGAAAGATCGGGTTAAAGACACCATGGTCGATGAGCAGCGAGCGTTTACACGAACTCCGGCCGCCCCAGAATTCGCGGAAACTGAGCATCTGGCCCGGCTTCATCCAGCCATGAGAAAAGAGCTGGCCGCCGTTGCCGGTCACATGCCGCATGACTGGCAGCCGCGCTACCTCGGCTTCGAGATCCGTGTGACCGAGCACGGCGACATTGAAATCCGGATGACGAAGATGCGCGGCCAGATGACCAACGAGCAGATTGGGATCGGCGACATCATCATCATCGAGGAAGACCAGGATCGGCGCGCGGCTGAGGAAGATGCCCAGGTTCTTCGCCGCGGCGAGTCCGCTTTGCGACTGGCGCGCGATGCGCATCGGCAGTCGATTGGCCCAGGAACTAAGTACCGCCTGGGTCTCGTCCGTCGATCCGTCGTCGATGACGATGACCTCGAAGCGATCATGCCCGAGGCGTTGCGCGGCGAGAGCCGCCAGCACGCGCGGCAGAAGATGCGCACGATTGTAGGTGGTGAGCAGCGCCGAAATCTCAGGCGCTTCCGGCAACACCACCTCAGACATAGGTTTCGAGCACCGTGAAGGCGCGGTCTCTCGGCATGAAGGGATTGGTCGCGAGGACCTCGGACATTCCGCGGGCGGCTTCGTCGTAATTGTAGCCGGTGACCTGGCGGCGCATGCGATGGGCGATCGGCGTCGCATCCACGATGCCCATGCGCAGACCGGCTTTCTCCATGATCATCGGCCAGACGAAATCGAGGCCCCAACCCATGCCGCTTTCCTCGGCGACCGGCAGGATCAGCCGGGCTGCATCCCGACGGATCGCGGTGACTGGCCCGATCTCCACGAAGCGCGTGCGGCGAGCGAGCAAGCCGGAACTCTGCATCACGATCATATGGTCGATATAGCTATCCGTGGTGCGTGCCGGCTGGCACAGGGCAAAGTCGAACCGATCGGCGAAAGCAATGAAGTTATCGACAAAATACGGCGGCAGCTCGACATCGTCATCGACCAACAGGATCCAGTCGAAAGCCGCGGCATCGGCGATGAGTTCGTTGACGAGCAGGAACTTCGGCGTACGCCGCGTGCAAATGGAAACGGTAAAGGGCAGATCGCAATCATCCTGACCTTCGAGCGCAAGGGCGACCCATCTCTGTGTCACCCGATGCGCGCGACTGGTGGCGAACTCGTACACCAGATGCGAGGCGGTATTGGGCCGGCCGGCGAGGTAGATTCCAGCGACGAGAATATTAGCCACGCAGCACGCCATTGAGCCGTTCGCGGATCACATCCTCCGAGAGGGTTTGCTGGACGAGCGTCCTGCCTTCCCGTTGCAGCGCGGTCCAGAGATCGTCGTCTTGCAGCAGCCGCAGCACCTGCTCGGCAAAAGCCTCCGGCGTTTCGGCGACGAGGAGATGAACGCCGTCCTCCAGCTGCATGCCTTCGGCGCCGACCGGCGTGGCCACAACAGGCAGTCCATGCGCCAGGCTCTGCCCAACTTTGCCCTTCATCCCCGCGCCGAAGCGGAGCGGTGCCACGAAGACCCGCGAATTGTCGAGGTAAGGCGAGAGTTCGGGCACATAGCCAAGCACTTCGATATTGGGTTGCCTCGCCAGCGCCAGGATCTCGCTCGTCGGATTGGCGCCGACGATACGAAAGACCAGATCGGGTGCGGCGGCATGCAACAAAGGCCAGATTTCCGTGGCGAACCAGAGCACCGCGTCACCATTCGGCTGATGCCAGAAGCCGCCGACAAAGAGCAGGCCCTGGCGGCCCTCGGGACCGGGCGGGGTCCCGGACACCGTGAAGACGTTCGGCAATACCTCGACCACGGAGTCGGGCGCGAAATCGAGCAGCGCCGTGCGCTCCGCCGCCGTGACGGCGAATGTGAGGTCAGCGCTGCGGACGCAAGCGAGTTCCTGTTCCAGCATCACGCGCGCGTCCTGCCTCATGCCGTCGTCCTGCCGCAGCTCCGCCTCGCGATTCATGCGGAGATAGTGGAAGTCGACGGTGTCGAAGATAACTCTCGCCCAGGGGCAATGCAGGCGGATGATCGGGATGAATTCGGTCGCGACGATCGGGAAGCTCACCAGCGCGTGGCGGATGCGTGTGCCGGATTCATTCAGGAAAACGCGTGCCGCTTCGGTGCCGTAGATGAAGCGGGAGACACCAATGTCGCGCAGCGCGGTCTCGTAGCGCGCGATTCCCTCAGGCGTCGCGAGCGGGCCAGGCGACGCCTCCGCTGTGAGGAAGGAGCAGAATGTCACGTCCCAGCCCAGGCCGATGATCAGGCCGATGATGGTCTTCAAGCGGAGGCCGCCGCTTTGCTGGTCGAACAGGGGCAGGTAGTCCGCGACGACCAGAACGCCGCCTTGTTTCTCGGGCTCTGTGGAACTCCGGGTGCGCGCCGCGATACGCAGCGCTGGCTCGGGCTTGGCCACGCCCCGTCCGGGCGGCAGCGAAGTGCCGAACTTCAGGTTCGTGCGTTCCAGCATTTCTTCTGGGTTCAGCGCTGTGCCGCGACCAAGCATTGCGGACAGCGCCCGGAGCGGCGCGGTGACGCGCCAGGAGGTTGAACTATAAAGAGCCCTGATCAAAGCATCCTTCGCGGCGCCGCTCTCGCGCAATGCATGAAGCTCCAGTGCCGCAGCAAAGGGATCGGCAGCAGAGACAGGATGTGCGAGCGGCTGGCGTTGCGGCGACGCGCCGGAAAGCGCCACCTGGCGTGTCAATTCTTCGACTTCACCAACAAATTTGTTTCGCTCTCGGGTGAGTTGCGCGATCTCTCGGCGCAGCACAGCCTCGCGAATCTCCGAACCCGACGTTGAAGCTGGCATCACGGATTCCGTCGAAGGATGACCGGCGACGTCGCCGATTGTAACATCATCCGGCATCTGACCGCTTTCGACCTCGCACAGCCATCCCCTTCCACTGGCCACATCAAGGGGCCGCGACCGGCTGTCTGTCCTATTGCGACTTCCCTGTCCAGAAGGTTGCTGACCTGCACAGAGTGCGGGCTATCTAGTCGCCCTCGGCACAGGCATGGTCACTGCGGTGACATCGGGCTTGGCGCATTGGAAGCCGAAGGGCCGCCGCTGAACGCGGAGGCACCCGCTGGCAGCCCGCCATCCGGTTTAGCTGCCGTCGAGCCGTGGAATCCCATCTTCGCAAGGGAATCCGAATCACCACAACCAGCCAGGCCGAAGCCGACAAGTGCGGTCATAACGAAAAGTAAGGAGCGCATGTTCAATACCCCGGCGGACGGTAATAGGCCCCCGGTGGCGGGGGACGATAGGCAGGAGGCGGCGGCCGATAATAGGCGGGCGGGGGCGGCGCGCGATAGACCGGCGGTGGCACGCGATAAACCGGCGGTGGCGGTCTGTAGTAGTGCGGCGGTGGCGGCGGGTAGCAGGCGGTGACGACGCTCGCAACGAGCAGAGCCAAGCCCGCTTTCAGAAGTCGCGGCATGCGCATCGCTATCTCCCCTCAGTCGCCGAGCCAGAGCATGGTTGCGCTTCCGGCCAGATAAAGGCGGGTAGCACGACGTCCGGACTCGCACCAAAGCGCTTAATCTCGGCTTCCAGGCCGATCGCGTCCAGCGCCGCCGCGATGCCGGTCAAAACGAGCGCGCTCCGGCAGCTCTGCCGGGCGCCGCCCGCCACGTCATGCTCAACACTATCGCCCACCGCCCAGATGCGCGCCCGCGGCACACCGCCCAGGGTGGCGAAGGCTTCATCGTAAATCGCGCCGTGAGGCTTTCCGATCCAGATCACCGGGCCGCCCATCGCCTCATAGGCCTCGGCAATCGTGCCGGCGGCAGCGGCCTCGGCGCCACCCGGGAGAACCATGAGGCGGTCCGGGTTGGCACAGAGGCAGGGAATGCCGCGCCGAGCCGCAGGCAGCAGGCGCTCCCGGTAGTGATCGAGGCCAAGTCGGTCCGCCTCGCTGCCAAGCAGCAGGATGAGGTCAGCCTCGGCCGCGTCCTGGACGCGGAGCAGATCGAGGCCATTCAGGAGGTCCGGGCCATCACCGCGCGCCAGCACCAGGCAGCGGCGGGCGCCGCGCAGGCTCGGCGGCCGAGGCCCGGAGAGCATCCGCCACGCGACCTCACCCGAACTCAGAAAGCCGTCATACTGGCCGGGCGAAAGACCAAGCCTCGCCAGGCGCGCCGCATTGCGGGATGCGCGGCTGCCTGAATTAGAGAGAATGAGGACCCGCGCGCCAGATGCCCGCACTCGCCGCAGCGCCGCCGCAACGCCGGGATAGAGCGCCGCTCCATCATGCAGGGTGCCGAACTGATCGAGGAGGAAAGCATCCGCCTCGCCGATGATCGCACCGAGATCCTGGAGGCGCCTCATTCCTCGCCTATGACGATCTTGCGATTTGACCGCAAGGCGAAAGGCCCAACTTTCCGGGTTCATAAGCCGTTTGGGAGCCACTCCAATGAAGTCTCACCTCTGGATCGCCGCACCAGCGGCCTTCGCGCTGCTGTCGCTCGCCGCGTGTCAGGACAATGGCGTGACCGCGAAAGAACCGGCGCCGACTTCGCCCGTCCCGGGAGCCTCCCCGGCCGTCTCGGCGCCGACGAATCCGGTCACCGGCACGGTTCCGGGACCTAACTCGTCGGGCGCTTCACCGACCTCGCCTTCGTAACAATTGTTGGACGTGACACGGGTGTGCACGAACGCGTGAGATAAATGTTCTGGGAAACCAGAATGTTGACAGACGCTTTCGAGGCCTCAGATCGCCTTGCATGAATCGTCAATTGGTCCAGGCAATCCGGTCTCGGCCGAGGCGTCGTTCAAAGGAGGAATCGCAATGACATCCGCGCGCATCATGAAGGCCGCCGCCGCGGCGGCTCTGCTGCTTGGTCTTGCCGCCTGCAATGACACGGAAGGCACAACGGCCAAAGAGATACCGGCGACTGAACCGTCGCCCGCCGCATCGCCAGCCGCAGCGCAGCCGACCAACCCGGTGACCGGCACCGTTCCAGGAACCAACACTGTCGGTGCCGCGCCGGCGGCACCTGGCAGCGGCGGCTCATCCGGCGCCGGATCGGCGGGGGCTTCCGGCGGAACCTAGCCTGAGGTTTTTGGGCTTGAAAAAATGGGGCTGTCCGTTCGCGGGCAGCCCCTTGGCGTTCGGCGGCCTCAAAAAAGATGGCGGAAAATGTAGAACAGGCAGGCCGAGATGGTGATCGCGGCCGGCAATGTCAGAACCCAGGCCGCCCCCAGCGCCTTCACCGTGCCCCACTGCAGGCCCGAACCATTCGCCGCCATAGTGCCGGCGACGCCGCTCGAAAGGATATGCGTGGTTGAGACCGGCAGGCCGTAGGCTTCGGCGAGGCCGATGGTGCCCGCGGCGACGATCTCGGATGCGGCGCCTTGAGCATAAGTGAGGTGAGTCTTGCCGATCCGCTCGCCCACCGTCTTCACAATGCGCTTCCAGCCGACCATGGTGCCAAGACCAAGCGCGATGGCGACCGAAACCTTCACCCAAGTTGGTATGAACCGCGTGCCCTTTTCCAGGGCGCTCTTGTAGGATTTCAGGGTCGAGGCCTCCGGGCCAGAGACGGCACCCTTCTCCTTGCCGATGGCGGTGACGGCGCTGTCCGCCAGATACATGTCGTTGCGCATATTGGTGGTCTGCGCGGCGGGGACATGGCGAATGGCACCGTAGCTTTTCACCTGGTTGCGGATGTCATCGGTAATCACGCTGAGGGCGGCGAAAACCTGCGGCTGAACGACGTCCTTTCGATTGAGCGCATCGTCCACTAAGTGCCGCGCGGCTGAGGGATCGACCGCCGCCTGCCCGGCGGAGTGAGTCTTGAACACCTGAGACGCCTGCTCGCTGACCTTGAGAAAGCCCGGCGTGCTGCTTTCGGGAATAGTGCGGTTCAGCGCGAAGGCCGTCGGCGCGACGCCGATCAGGATGAGCATGATGAGGCCCATGCCCTTCTGCCCGTCGTTGCCGCCATGGGCGAAGGAGACGCTGGTGCAGGTCAGCACCAGGATACTCCTGATCCAAAGCGGCGGGGGCTTCTTCCCCTCCGGCGCGGTGTAGAGCGTCTTGTTCCGCACCAGGAATTTGAGGATCAACAAAAGCAACGCCGCCAGGATGAAACCGGCGATGGGGCTGAAGATGAGGCCCTTGAGCACGCCGATGGCGGCGCCCCACTGCACCCCGGCCGCCGCCTGGCCGCTCGGTGCCATGAGTTGGTTGGCGAGGCCGACGCCGATCACCGAGCCGATCAGCGCGTGGGAGGAGGAATTCGGCAGGCCCAGCCACCAGGTGCCGAGGTTCCAGATGATCGCCGCGATGAGCAGCGCGAAGATCATGGCGAAGCCGGAACCGCTGCCGACATTGAGCACGAGATCGGTCGGCAAAAGCGCGATGATGCTGTAGGCGACCGCGCCCGAGGAGGTGAGAACGCCGAGGAAATTCCATATCCCCGACCAGACCACCGCGACCGGCGCCGGCAGGCTATTGGTGTAGATGACGGTCGCCACCGCGTTCGCAGTGTCATGGAAGCCGTTTACGAACTCGAAGCCCAGCGCGATCAGCAGCGCCAGGCCGAGCAGCACGAAGGCGCCTATCGCGAGCGGCGACTGGCCGGTGTTGTTGATATCCGAGAGGAGGCCGTAAACGGCGTAGCCGATCCCGCAGACGAGCAGGAGGACGAAAACCGGTATGGTTGCCGGATGCGTATCATTGCTGAGATCGCGGCCAGCGGCGGGCGCGGAGCCCATCGTCGCGTCTGACATGCCAATTCCTTAGCTTCTGCGCGGCTCCATAGCCTGCGCGCTAAGTGGCTGTCCGTGTCAGTTCCATGACACTCGCTTTCGGCCGGCCATCAGGTCGAGCGGATATGGGTCGCGCTCGACCGCGCAATAGACGGCGCCCCCGACGGTCGCCGAGGGTGATGGAGATATAATTACTTGTGACGACCGCCCGGTTCTACGGCGCCAGCAAGTCCTTCAGCGTCTCCAGCTGGTAGAGGGTGTCGCTCAGAACACGTTTCAGACGCACGACCTCATCGAACTGGGCAGTGCCAGCCTCAAGAGGCCGCGTGCCATGCAGCGGAATCGGCGCGAAGATCGCGGCCGATCTCGGCACGAAACGCAGCGGCAGTCGTTGCGGCGGCGATGGCGACGGAACCGACGCGGTTTCGCTGACGGCGCGCTCAACCTCGGGCATATCGGTTTCGACGTCATGCTCATCGACGGGAGGCGGCGGGATATCGTCCGCGAGGCGACCGCCACCTTCGCGCAGCAGGCGCTGCACGCCCTTGATCGTATAGCCTTGGGTGTAGAGCAGATTGGCAATCCGCCGCAGCAGCGCGATATCCTCCGGACGGTAGTAGCGCCGGCCGCCGCCACGCTTGAGCGGTTTCACCTGGGTGAATTTCGTTTCCCAGAAGCGCAGAACATGCTGCGGTATGTGAAGATCGTCCGCTACCTCACTGATAGTTCGGAAAGCGCTGGGTGCTTTCTTGATCTTCTGCCTGCCGAGCAGATCCTCTTCCGCCGGCATAATGACAGCCTGGCTCATAGGTCTTCTCCATCATCGAGAACGATTTCGCCGTTAACGACGCCCTTGAGTACTTGGCTAGGGCGGAAGACGAGGACACGCCGCGGCAGGATCGGAACCTCGACGCCGGTCTTAGGATTGCGACCGACGCGACGCCCTTTCTGCCTAACAGAAAAGGTTCCGAAACCACTGATTTTAACAGAATCTCCGGCCTCGAGAGCGCGGGCGATACGTTCCAAAACATATTCCAGGAGGCTTGCGGATTCGTTCCGTGACAGCCCAACCTGCGTGTAGATCATCTCGGCAAGCTGCGCGCGGGTCACGGTACTCATGAAACAACGTTAACATTCTCGCGAGGCGAGTCAACGAAATGCAACAGCTTCAACACATTGGATGAAGGGATCGCAGCGGCATTGTATTGCCGCCGCCGCCAGCAGCGCCTCGGTGCTAGACGCGCAGCAGCGCGGAACCCCAGACCAAGCCGCCTCCCAAGGCCTCCATCAAAATCCGTTGACCCGGCTGGATGCGGCCGTCCGTCCATGCCTCGGCCAAGGCCAGAGGGATTGAAGCGGCGGAGGTATTGGCATGACGATCGACGGTGATGACGACACGCTCGGGCGGCAGGCCCAGCTTGCGGCCCATGCTTTCGATGATCCGGATATTCGCCTGATGGGGCACAAGCCAGTCGATCTCGTCGTGGGAGAGGCCGTTCGCGGCGAGGGCCTCCTCGACACTCTCCGAGAGGCGTTGGACCGCGTGACGAAAGACGTCCCTGCCGTTCATGCGAAGCTTGCCGGAAAGCAGCAGCCCCGCGCTGTCGGTCACGCCAACGCCGCCGTCGACGTATAGGATGTCGCCCAGGGAGCCCTGAGCGTGCAGGTGAGTGGAGAGGATGCCGGGTTGCTCGACGCCGTCGCTCGGGGGCGCCGCGCGCAGGACCACGGCGCCGGCACCGTCGCCGAACAGTACGCAGGTTCCGCGATCCGTCCAATCCAGGATGCGCGAAAAGGCTTCGGCGCCGATGACCAGCGCGCCGCGCGCGCGGCCCGCGCGGATGAGGTCGTCGGCCAGGGACAGCGCGTAGACAAAGCCGGCGCAGGCGGCGGAGATGTCGAAGGCGAACCCGCCGGGGATGCCGAGGGCAGCCTGGACGCGGACAGCGACCGATGGGAAAGCCTGGTCGGGCGTGCTGGTGCCCACAATGATGAGGTCGATCTCGTCAGCCGCTATCCCTGCCGACGCTAGAGCCCGGCGCGACGCCTCCGTCGCCATGGAGCCCGTGGTGTCGTCCGGGCCGATGAGGTAGCGCTGGCGGATCCCAGTGCGCTCGCGGATCCAGGTATCCGAAGTGTCGAGGGTCTCGGCGAGCATCGCATTCGTCACCAGCCGCGCGGGCAGAAAGCCACCAACGCCTGCCAGGACCGATCGTGCTGAGGCGCCCAAGATCGCGGCCTAGGTCGCGACGGCGAGCGTGGAGAGCGGCCCGTCCTGAGCAGCCGCCTCGCTTGCCGCCAGAAGCGCCGCCGCGGCGTCGAGCTCGGCGATGCGCAGCAGGCCGTCCCGGATGCCGGCGGTAAAGCCATGGGCCACCATATTCATGGCGACGTCGATAGCATGGGCGAAGCCGAGCGCATCGGTGCCGCCATGGGATTTCACGACGATCCCGTTTAGGCCGACCAGCACGGCGCCGTTGTAGCGGCGGGGATCGAGCCATTCGCGCAGTCGGTCGAGCCCCGCGCGCGCCAGAAGATAAGCAAGCTTCGCCGAAAGGCTGCTGGTAAAGACCTGGCGCAGGAGGCCCCCGACGAGGCGCAGCGCGCCCTCCCCGGTTTTCAGCGCGATATTGCCAGTGAAGCCATCCGTAACCACGACATCGGTCGTACCGGCAGCAATGTCGTGCCCCTCCACGAAGCCGTGGAATCGAGGACCCATATGGCTGGCGCGCAGGATTTCGGCCGCCTGCCGCAGCCGCTCGTCACCCTTGAGTTCCTCGGAACCGACATTGAGCAAGCCGATGGTGGGATTAGGGATGCCAAGCACGGTACGGGCATACATCTCGCCCATGACGGCGAATTCGACCAGGTTGCGGGTGTCACAGAGGACATTCGCGCCGAGGTCGAGCATGACGACATCGGCGCGCGCCGAGGGTACCGTCGCCGCCATGGCAGGCCGGTCGATGCCGGGGAGCGTCTTCAGGACAATCTTGGCCAGCGCCAACAGGGCGCCGGTGTTGCCGGCCGAAATGACGGCGCTCGCCTCGCTTTGCGCCACCGCATCGATCGCGACACGCATCGAGGAGTCCCGCAACCGCAAGGCCGCGGTCGGCTTCATCTCGTTGAGGATGACCTCGGCCGCGTGGCGCAGCGTGCAGACGGCACGCGCGCGCGGATAGCGCTCGAGCAGCGCCGCAAGCTGGGTCTCGTCGCCGATGAGCAGGAAGCGGCTGCCGGGATGACGTTCCGCAGCCAAAGCTATGCCGGCGACGACCATTTCCGGGGCGTCATCCCCGCCCATCGCATCAACGGCGAGCGCATATGGGAGCGTTGCGGTATCGGTCGTCGCGGACGGCATCACCATGGCCGCCGAGGATCAGACCCGGACCGTGCCTTTGAGCGCCTTGCCCGCACCTACAACTTCACGGCCGTCATAGTGACCGCAGTGGCTGCAGATATGATGGGGGCGCTTCAGCTCACCACAGTTCCCGCACTCGGCGTGAGCCTCGGTCGGGATCGCGTGATGGCTACGGCGCATCCCTTGGCGGGACGGCGAGGTCTTTCTTTTGGGAACGGCCATTGCCGAAACCCCTTTCGCTTCGCGTGATGCGCGGCAGGTTAAACCGCATCACCCTGTCGTGTTGATGGAGGCGCGCCCCTTACCAGACGGTTCCGCCAGGAGCAAGCCAATGCGGTCACCGGCTGGGGTGCGGCGGCCTCAGTTTGGCAGTTTGAGGTTCTTGAGAACCGCGAAAGGACTGGCCTCCGGCTCCTCGATCACTGGCAGCTTGGCGCCGGGTTTTTTCGGATAAGGAGCAAGGGCCAAGGCATATTCCTCGACCAGCGCCTCGCCGAGGTCGATCGCCTCGCCGTCATAGACGACCTCATCCGGCAATTCGCTCTCCGTTGGGTCAAGTTCCGAGAGCTTGTCCTCCGTGACGAAGCGCAGGGAGAAGGTGTGGTCGGTCGGCTCGGTAAATGTATCGAGCGAGACGACGCAGACCCGCCGCGCCCTTGCCCGCAGCCGTCCCTCCGCCAGGAAACCGCCGCCGCGCTTCTGCTGCGCGACTCGGACAGTCGCCGAGAACATGGGCAACCCCTCAAGACCAAGGCGCTTGGCGATGAGCGCGCGTTCCTCTGGCGTGGCGGTCAATTCCCGCTCGGTTCCGAGGGCGCCGATCTGCCCGACGGGCAGGAGGCGGCTGAACTCCGGAGCAGGCTCTTGGGGTGTGGCGGCTTTCGACATCACTTGATTATAGCGCCCGACGCGGAAGGCCGCAGCCGCTTCCTCAACGGCTCTTACACATTCCGGATGGTCGCTCAGGCGTTGACAGGGGATCGGTGGCATGACACCCAGCCCCGCTAGACCTTAGAGAGATCCCGCCGCGTGGTCCTGCGTTCCTCATCCACTGCGCGATCCGCCCGCTGCTTTGGTGCGATTGCTGGTGTAGCCCTGATGCTATCCCTCGGAGGCTGCAGCCTTTTCGCTGCGAATACTACGGTGCGCGGCAATCCTGTGGACCAGGATTCGCTGAAGCAGCTCATCCCGGGAACGTCCACGACCGCGGATGCCACGTCGCTGCTGGGTTCACCGACAGCGCGCGAGACCTTCGACGACAACAGCTGGGTCTATATCAGTCAGATCACCCAGCCGCGGGTGGGACGACTGCCGGGTGTGCTGACGCAGCGGGTCGTGGTTCTGACCTTCGATCCGAACGGCACACTGCGGCAGGTAAAGACCTACAACAAGCGCGACGCCAAGTCGGTATCGATGGCGCCAGGCTCGACGCCGTCGCCGGGTTCGAGTGCCTCGGTACTGCAGCAGCTCTTCGGCAATGTGGGGCGCTTCAACCAGACCCCGAGCAGCAACGGGCCGGGTAGCGGCCTCTCGGGCGGCTCGCTGTAGGAAAGCAGCCTGCGTCTGGCCTATTGGCCGTTCGGCGATGGTCTAAAAGTGGCTCCAGCCGTGGTGGGATATCGCCAGCGGCGCGCCATCCTTGTCCACTACACTGACGCCTGTCTCCCGCACGAAGCGGCCAACGCGGGTGAGCGGCACGCCAAGGGCGGCGCAGTCGGCGGCGAGCGCCTCGCCTTCGCCGGGCGCCACCGCCAATAGCAATTCGTAATCGTCGCCGCCGCCAAGGCAGTCCGCCAGCCAGGCAGGACCGGCGACGCGCGCGGCGGGGGAAAGCGGAAGTTGATCGGCTGCCACCTCGGCACCACAAGCGGCAAGCCGGCACAGATGGCCGAGATCCTGGAGCAGCCCGTCCGAAACATCGATCGCCGCGCGCACGCGGCCGGCCAGCGGCAGCCCGAGGCGCGGGCTCGGCACGCGGTAGCGCGCTCTGAGGTAGCCGGTCGGGTCGTCCAGGCGGCCAAGCGAAACGGCAAGGCCGAGCGCGCCGTCGCCGATTGTGCCGGTGACCCAAACCTCATCACCGGGACGCGCTCCGCGCCGGCGGATCGCGCGACCGGGCGCCACATGGCCGATGATGGTGAGCGAGAGGGTGATGGGGCCTGGCGTGCTGGTGGTGTCACCGCCCAATAGCGACAGGCCGAACTCGGCCTGGTCGGCCGCCAGACCGGCGGCGAAACCGGCGAACCAATCATCGGCCGTCGATTGGGGGGCCGAGACCGTCAGCAGATAGCCCAGCGGCGCCGCGCCCATGGCCGCGAGGTCCGACAGATTGACCCGTAATAGCTTGCGCGCGATGCCGTCGGGCGGGTCGTCGGGGAAGAAGTGAACGCCAGCGACCATGGCATCGGCCGCCATCACCAGTTCCCGGCCCGGCGGGGGCGCCAACACGGCGGCATCGTCCTCGAGATCGAGCGCGCCCTCCCCGGCCAACGGCCGGAAGTGCCGGCCGATCAGGCTGAACTCGGAGGGAATAGTCGTTGGATCGATGATCGGCATAGCCGAGCCGTCCGTCTCAGCCGTCATGGGGTGCGAGCTGCGTCACGTTCAACCGGGCAGGGTTCCGGATTGGGACGTGGCGAATTCGCCCGGATGACTGCGGCGGGCCAGCGCGTCCAGCATGCCGTTGACCATGCGCGGCTCGTCGCCGGTGAAGAAGCCGTGCGCGACGTCGAGGTATTCGTTGATGACCACGCGGATCGGCGGCCCTCCCGCCATGGCAAGCTCGGCGGCACCGGCGCGCAGCAGGGCACGGAGGACTGGATCAAGACGCTGGAAGGCCCATTCGGGCGGCAGGCATTCGGAGATCAGGTCGTCGATACGCGGCTGATCGGTAGAGGCCGCCCGCACGATGGCCGCGAAAAGCCGGACATCGGCGTCAGGCACCCGGCCATCCTCGAAACCGCCTTCGGTCGCGCCCAGCCGATGACGAGCGAATTGGTCGATCACGGTTTCGGCGCTTTCGCCGGCCTGCTCGGTCTGAAACAGAGCCTGCACTGCGGCGACGCGCGACGCTGTGCGGGGGCGGCGCGGGGCATTGGCCATCAGGCGCTTCCCAGCCGGCGGGCAAGCGCGATCTGGCGCAACATCGCGACCGCCGCCTCCGCACCCTTGTTGTGCTCTGAACCCGACCGCGCCCGCGCCTGGTCGAGCGTGTCGACCGTCAGGAGTGCAGTGCCCAAGCAAAGGGCGTGGTCGAGGGCGACATTCATCATCCCGTCCATCGCCGCGCGGCAAATGAAGTCGTAATGATCGGTTTCGCCCTTCACGACGCAGCCGATCGCGATGAAGCCGTCGAAGCGGCGGCGCCCGGTGGCGACAAGGCGCAGCGCCTGGGGCAACTCGTAGGCGCCCGCGATCTCAACGGTTTCATGCGAGGCGCCGACCTCTTCCAGCACAGCCCGGGCACCGCCAACCATGCCGTCCGCCACGTCGCGGTAATAGGGTGCCGCGATGATGAGGACCTCGGGCGGCGAACCTTCGAGGCTTGGTATATCGCCGAGAACGAAATCGGCGGTGCTCATACGCCGCTGCCAGCCGTCCAGAGTTCAAGGGGAAACTGCTCAAGCGGCCGCTGGTCGATGATATTCAGGC
The DNA here is from genome assembly GCF_009766125.1 of Acidisoma sp. S159. Lineage (NCBI taxonomy): Bacteria > Pseudomonadati > Pseudomonadota > Alphaproteobacteria > Acetobacterales > Acidocellaceae > Acidisoma > Acidisoma sp. S159. The sequence goes on along the minus strand of NZ_LMUG01000067.1, from coordinate 188,587 downwards.
CGAAGCCCTCGAGCGCGATCAGGCTGCGCGGGTGGTTGGTGAGCAGGACCATCTCACGCACGCCGAGATCGATCAGGATCTGAGCGCCGATGCCGTAATCGCGCAGCACGTGATCCTCGATACGCGCGGCCTCGGTTAGGCCGAGCTTGCGGGCAACGGCGCCCGGCGAGGTATCGCGCAGCAGGACGATGACGCCCCGCCCCTCATTCGCGATCATCCGCGAGGAGGCCGCGAGGGCAGCGCGCCCCGTGCCGAAGAGATCACCCACGGGCTCCACGCTATGGACGCGCACGAAGATCGGGCCGGGTGCCGCGACATCGCCCTTGACCAAGGCAATGTGCTCAGTGCCAGAAATCTCGTCGGCAAAGACCTTCACGGCCCAGGAGCCGCCTTCGAGTTCGTTCGTCCAGCCCTCATGCGCGCGGCGGACCAGCTTCTCGGTGCGGCGGCGGTGGCGGATGAGGTCTGCGATGGTGCCGAGCTTGAGGTTATGGCGCTGCGCGAAGGCGACCAGTTCCGGCAGCCGGGACATCGTGCCGTCGTCGTTCATGATCTCGCAGATCACGCCCGAAGGGTTGAGACCGGCGAGGCGCGCGATATCGACCGCCGCTTCGGTATGGCCGGCTCGCACCAGCGCGCCGCCGTCCCGCGCCGACAGCGGAAAGATATGGCCCGGCGTCGCGATGTCGTCGCGCGGGTTGTCGGAGTTGATCGCGACCGCGATGGTGCGCGCGCGGTCGGCGGCCGAAATGCCCGTGCTGATGCCGTGCCGCGCCTCGATCGATACCGTGAAGGCGGAGGCGTGGCGCGAGCGATGCTGGGAACTCATGAACGGCAGGCCGAGCTGCTCGACCCGGCTGCGCGTCATGGCGAGGCAGATCAGGCCTCGGGCGTGGCGCGCCATGAAGTTGACGGCATCCGGCGTCGCAAATTGCGCGGGGATAACGAGATCGCCCTCGTTCTCGCGATCCTCGTCATCAACCAGGATGAACATGCGGCCGGCGCGCGCTTCCTCGACGAGGTCGGCGGCGGGCGTGATGTAGTCGTGCAGGGAGAGGCTTTCCATCAGGCTCATGCGCTGGCCTCCGCTAGCCGGGCCACGTAGCGCGCCAGCATGTCGATTTCGATGTTCACGGCGTCGCCTTCACGCATATCCGCGAAGGTCGTGACCGACGTCGTATGGGGGATGATGTTCACGCCGAACACATCGCCCCGAACCTCGTTCACGGTCAAGGAGACGCCATCGACGCAGACGCTGCCCTTCTGAGCGATGAAACTCGCGATATCCTTTGGCACGCGAAACCGCCAGCGGGTCGAGCCGTGTTCAGCTGTCGCAGACAGCACCTCGCCCAGCCCATCGACATGGCCGGAGACGATATGGCCGCCCAATTCGTCACCCATCCGCACCGCGCGTTCGAGGTTGACGCGCCGCCCGGGTTTCCAGCCGCCCAGCGTGGTCTTCGACAGGCTCTCGGCCGAGACATCGACGGCGAACCAGGTCTCGCCTTTCTCGACGACGGTGAGGCAGCAGCCGGAACAGGAGACGGAGGCGCCCAGCGCCAGGTTCGGCAGGCCCTGCCAGTCGGCATTGCCCTCGGGTGCGGCGAGGCGCAGGCGCATGTCGTTGCCTTCGCCGATGGCGGCGATCTCGGACACCGTCCCGACGCCGGTGATGATACCCGTGAACATGGCTTCAAACTCTGACTGGCTGCAGCCGCCAGAAACGACCGCGCGCCGGCATTTTCAAGATCGCGGCAGCCATGCAGTGCGACAGCCGGGCTGATTGGCGCGCCGTCAGCCTTTCCAGACCGCATCCGTCACGGTCACCTTCTGTTTGATAAGGCCAAGGCCGAAGAAGGTATCGGCGATCTTCTGCTGATCGACCATCATGTCAGGCGTGATCGGACCCACACCATAACCGAGACGGCTCAAGGAACGGACGAGAATCGGCACAGGAATACCCGTCACCGGTCCGATCTTGGCGGCTGCGGCGGCGGGATCCGCTTTCACCGCGGCCTCGGTCTCGCCCACCGCTTTGAGCAAAGCATGGATCACCGCTGGGCTCTCATCGGCGAATTTCTTGGCGGCCAGGAAGAACTGGCGATTCGGCACGAGGCCGGTGCCGTCTTCCAAAAGGCGCGCGCCCGTCAGCTCAGCGGTCGCGAAGAAAGGGTCCCAGGCGACCCAGGCATCGACGCTGCCGCTCTGGAAAGCGGCCAGCGCGTCGGGGGGGGCGAGATAGACGATTTTGACGTCGCCCGGCTTCAGCCCCGCCTTATCGAGACCCGCCACGAGGAGATAATTGGCGTTCGCGCCTTTCGTGGTGACGATCCGCTTGCCGCGCAGATCCGCGACCGACTTCGCGGTGCTGGAGCCGGGAACGACGAAGCCCTCGCCGCTGGGCGACGGCGGATCGGCCGCGACATAGACAAAGGGCGTGCCGGCGGCTTGGGCAAAGACCGGCGGCGTCTCGCCCGTGATACCGAAATCCACGGCACCGGCATTGATCGCCTCCAGCATCGGGGGGCCGGACAGGAATTCGTGCCAGCTCACGCCAAAGCCGAGCGGCGCCAGCGACGCTTCGAGGGTACCGGCGGCTTTGAGGAGGATGAGCGTGCCGTATTTCTGATAGCCGATGCGGACGGTGCCGCTTGCGGCAGCCGCTGGCCGGGGCGAGGCCACCAACCCGGCGAGTGCGGCGGCAGGGGCGAGAGTGAGAAGCGAGCGGCGCGGGATCATCGGGATACCCTAAGTTGAATCGGGGATTGCAAGCCGCGCGAGGCAGCTAATGCTGCACCCGCGTGAGAATTGTGGTATTTGAACCATACAGGCGCGGTCAATCGTGCTTTCTTGATTTCTCCTCCCGTTGGAGCATCTCCGTCCGATGAGCCTCGCCCTCTCCTCCTCGCGCTCCGCCACGTCCCGCGCGCCGTTCCGTTGGAGCGGTCTACGCCAGTTGGGCACCGGTGCGCATCGTGTCGCGGTACCCGTTGCGATCCTGGCGATCTGGCAGGGTCTGGCCTCGGCCGGGCTAATCCAGACGCGTTTGATGCCTTCGCCCATCACAGTGGCGGAAAGCTTCTGGCAATTGCTCGTCACCGGGCAGCTTATCACGAACCTTCTCGTGTCGCTGGTGCGGGTCACGGTTGGCCTCGGGATCGGCGTGGCGCTGGGCACGATCTTCGCCTTGATCGCCGGGCTTTCGCGGCTCGGTGAGGATACCGTTGACGCTACCTTGCAGATGGCGCGCACCCTGCCCCATCTGGCGCTCATTCCGTTGTTCATCCTGTGGTTCGGCATTGGCGAGACGCCGAAGATCGCGCTTATCGCCTTGGGCACCGTCTTCCCGATCTACCTCAACCTCTTCGCCGGCATCCGGGGCGTCGACCGCAAAGTGCTCGAGGCCGCGACAACTTTGGAGCTTACGCGCTCCGAAATTATCTGGAATGTGGTGCTACCGGGCGCCCTGCCCGGCTTTCTGACCGGGCTGCGCTATGCCGTGGGCATCGGCTGGCTGACGCTAGTGGTTGCCGAACAGGTCAATGCGAGCAGTGGCATCGGGTATCTCATCATGAATGCGCGTGACTTCCTGCAGACCGACGTGATCTTCGTGGGCCTCATCGTCTACGCGATCCTCGGCCTTGCGACCGACCAGATGGTGCGCGCGATTGAGCGGCGGGCGCTGGCCTGGCGGCCGAGTTTCGTCGGCGCCCAGGCGCGAGCCGCGGCATGAACGCGCTCGATCGCCTGGAGCTGCTCTCGCCGGAAGCGCCGGTGACCGAAGCGGAAGCCGCCGTGAGGATTCGCGGGCTCACCCGGTCTTTCGGCGGGCCGCGGGTGCTGGACGACCTCAACCTTGACCTCGCGACCGGCAGCTTCACGGCGCTCCTTGGCCGGTCGGGCTCCGGCAAATCGACGCTGCTACGGACGCTGGCCGGGCTCGACACCGCGCCGGAGGGTGTCGTGACGGTTCCCGCACGCCGGGCCGTGGTTTTTCAGGAGCCGCGTCTGCTGCCGTGGAAACGTGTGTGGCGCAATGTTGCCCTCGGGCTTCGCGTTCCTGACTCCCAGGCGCGTGCGCGGGAAGCGCTGGCCGAGCTGGGGCTCGCCCATCGGCTCGACGCCTGGCCACTTACGCTTTCCGGCGGCGAGGCGCAGAGGGTGGCGCTGGCGCGTGCGCTGGTGCGTGAGCCGGAACTTATGCTGCTCGACGAGCCTTTCGCGGCGCTGGATGCTCTCACACGGCTGCGCATGCAGGCGCTGGTTTCCGAGCTTTGGCAGGCGCATCGGCTGACTGTCCTGCTCGTGACCCATGACGTCGATGAGGCTTTGCTGCTCGCCGACCGTGCGGTGGTATTGCGAGATGGGCAGATCGCCGCCGATATCGCCATCCCGCTCGACCGCCCGCGCCGCCATGGCGACCGCGAATTCATTCGATTACGGCAACGTTTGCTCGGCGAGCTGGGCGTGGACGAGACAGGCGCGGAACGCTAGCCGGCGAAGCCCGGGGCGACGGATTTCGCGCCCGAGAACGCAATGATTCAATGAATTTGGCGAATTTGAATGCTTTCTTGGATGTGACTGATTCGTTAGGATGCTCATTATGAGCACCGCATTCGATCTCGCTCACCTGACTATTGACCTGTTTCGCATTCGCGGCTCTTACCGCGGCCCCCCCTCATGACTACGCAATGACCGAAATTCTTTCTCCACCCGAGTTTGGACGCCAGCTCTTCCGCCTTGGGACTGCTTGGCGGCGGGAGATCGACGTGCGCATGCGGCGATTTGGCCTGACCGATGCGACTTGGCGGCCTCTGCTGCATCTCGGCCGGCTGGGGGACGGGGTGAGACAAACGGACTTGGCGGCGTCGCTCGATATCGAGGGGCCTTCGCTGGTGCGGCTGCTCGATGTGCTGGAGCGGGCGAATCTAATAGAGCGCGTGGAGGATACCGAGGATCGGCGCTCTAAAAGAGTGCGAATGACCCAGGCAGGCCACGCTCTTCACGGCAAGCTCTTCGCCGTCTACGAGGATCTTTCGCGATTTCTGCTCGACGGCGCGACCGCGGCTGAGCTTGATGCCTGTCAGAGCCTTTTCGCGAAGCTCGAACGCGCGATCGAGCGTCTGCACATCGAGGAGCGCGGAGCATGAGCGCGACGGTGATGAACCGCCCGGTCGGGATGACTTCCCGGCTCCTCTCGTGGCTGCCGGAACCCGTGCTCTCGCCACGCGCCGCTTACATGATGCGCACGCTGGCCTCGATCCTCATCGCGCTTTACCTCGGCTTCAAGCTGCAGCTGACTTCGCCCGGCACCGCTTCGATAACGGTGATGATCTTGGCGAGCCCGGTACGCGGCGCGATCATCTCAAAAGGCGCGTGGCGCATCTTCGGCACCGTGACTGGCGGCGCCGCGGGCGTCGTCATCATGTCGGCCTTCCCACAATCGACCTTCCTGTTCCTGCTGGGCGTCGCCTTCTGGCTGGGCCTCTGCACTTTCCTCGCCAGCATGTTTCGCTATTCCCGTTCCTACGGCGCGGTGCTCTCCGGCTTTACCGTGACGCTGGTCGTGTTTGGCGCCTTGCGAGACCCCAACAGCATCTTGATCCTGGCGCTTAATCGCGTGGGAGCGGTGACGCTCGGGGTGGTGGTATCGAGCGCCGTCACCATGATCTTCCAGGCGGCCACCACGCGAACCGCTCTGCGCGCGCGGTTACTCGGCGGTCTCGCCAGCATCGCGGCTCTGGTGCGGGACAGCGGGACCCTGGCGCCCATACCCTTGCGACAGGCGCGTGAGAAGCTGATCGCCGAGCTTCAGCAGCTCGATGAGGTCATCGAATATTCGGGCGTCGAGGCGCCGGACACTCAGCGGCATGCCAATAGCCTGCGCGGCGCGCTCATCGCGATGAGCGGCGCGCCCTTCGCCGTGCTCCGCGTCGGCACGATCATGCAAGAGCTCTCCGCCAACCCGCTGGCACTGCCGCCCGCGGTGGGCCGCACTGTCGTGGAATTGCGGGCGTTGATCGCGCGGCTCGCCGACGCGCGGTCTTTGGGTCCGGCCGCACTCAACGCGCTTTCGATGGAAGTCTCCGCGGTGACGGCGCATCTCCGCCAGATCGAGGCGGAGACCGAGGATGTGGTGCTGGCCGGACAAATCGCCCGGCTGCATGGCTTCCTTGGACGGATGGAGGAGGCCGTGGCTCCTATCGCGGCCTGGGAAATGAATGCGGCGCCCTATCACGCCCACCTTAACCTCGACCTTTTCCGTGATTATCGGACGGCCACGCGGAACGGAATGCGGGCCGCCATCGCCCTCATGCTGGGGGGCACCTTCTGGTACCTTACCGCCTGGCCGGCTGGCTCACTCCTTCTGCTGATTCTGGGGCCGGTCTGCGGATTGCTCTCCACCGCACCGAGCGCCGCGGCCGCGAGCGTCGAGTTCGCCAAGGGCATCGCCCTGGCTTCCGTTGCAGGTTTCCTCTGCTTGAGCCTGTTGCTGCCGCCGGTGACGGGCTTCGCGATGCTGGCTGTGGTACTCTTGATGTTCCTGATTCCGGCGCTGTATTTCACGACGGTCCCACGCTACGGCCTCTTCGCGCTCGGCTTCGTTATTTTCTTCCTGACCCAGATTGCGCTGACAAACGTGGCGACCTTCAACGTCGCGGCTTTTATCAACAACGCGATGGGCTACAATCTGGGCGCGATCGCGGGGGTTTTTGTCTTCCGCATCCTGCTGGCGCCGAACCCCGCGCAAGATGCCTGTCAGCTCGCGCGGCTGATTCGCTGTGCGATCGAACAGGCCGCCCGGCGGCCCGGTGAAATGCTGTGGCTGGAGTGGCAGAACCTGCAGAACCAGCGATTCATGCGGCTGCTCATGCGGCTACAGACTTTCCCCGAGCAGCGCCTCGCGGCGATCGAAGCGGGCGGACCATTGCTCATTCTCAGCCGGGACATCTTCCGTCTCCACATCATGCTGCGCGGAACCGCACTCCCGAGCCATTGTAATGCGGCGGTTGCACGCGCGCTCAGGAGCCTCGGGCGCCTCGGGCCCGGATCGCGCGCCGCCGCTCAAGCCGCGGAAACCGCGAATCATCTCGAACACGCCTTTGAGACGACCGAACCGCCGCTCCCGGTTCTCCTGCAAGCGGCGGCGGCATTCCGTGCCATTGCGAGAATGTTGCCGGAAGCCGAGCCGGTGCTGAGCCTGAACCGCGGCATGCTGAGGAGAAAGTAAGTCATGCTCCGGGAGGCCCATCTCGGCGACGTGCTCTATGCACCGATCGTCGCCTACTGCGTCATCGCGATCGTCATCTTCATCCCGTTTCGGTGGCTGCTCGGCCGCATTGGGTTGTTACGCCGGGTGTGGCACGCGCCGCTGTTCGAACTTGCCGTCTATGTTTCGATCGTCAGCCTTGTCACCCTGTTCCTCGCCTGACTTTCGATAGGACGCCGCGATGTCGCTCCTGCTCCGCCTGATTCGCCTGATCTTCACGCTCGCCGTCGTGATCGTTGCCGGCTTCCTCGTGGTGCAGCTGTGGTATGTCTATATGCTCGCGCCCTGGACGCGGGACGGGCGCGTGCTGGCGCAGACCGTCACAGTCGCCCCAGAAGTCTCGGGAACAGTGACCTCTGTCCCGCTCACCGACAACGAACTGGTGCAGAAGGGCGCGGAGCTGTTCCAACTCGACCAGGTGCGGTTTCAGATCGCCCTTGCACAGGCGCAGTCGCAGCTCGATTCCGCCCAGTTGCAACTCAAACTGCGGCAGGCTGATGTGGCGCGGCGCAAGGGTCTGGCCGGCCTGGTGTCCCAGGAGGAGACGCAGACCGTTGGCATCAGCGCGGAAGTCGCTGGGGCCAGCCTTGGCGGCGCGCAGGCCTCGGTCGATCTGGCGAAACTCAATCTGACCCGCTCGACACTCTACGCGCCCACCACCGGCTATGTGACCCACCTGCGCTTGCAGCCTGGCGACTATGCGGATGCCGGCACACCGGTGGTCGCTATCATCGATTCGTCCTCATTCTGGGTCGCCGGCTATTTCGAGGAAACCAAGCTCGCCCATGTGCATCTGGGCGACCATGCGCGGATCCGGCTCATGGGCTTCCCGACGCCTCTGCTGGGCCACGTCACGAGTATCGGCCGTGGCATCGCGGACGCGAACGATGCTGTGAATAGCCGGGGACTGCCGACGGTGGCCGCGGTCTTCGAATGGGTGCGGCTGGCGCAGCGCATCCCGGTCAACTTCCAGATCGATAGCGTTCCGCCGAGCGTTTTGCTGGCGGCTGGCATGACGGCATCAATCGATGTCGGGCCAGACAGGTCGCGTCAAAGAGGGCTTGCGGGGAAAGTGCAGCGCTGGATCGAGGATAATCTCTGAGATGGGTGTCTTCCTTGGCGCAACGGCACACCCGCTTTTCCATCGGTCCGGCCCTTTTCTTGTCGTGACACTCTTGCTGGCGGGTTGCACCGTCGGGCCGGATTTTCTACGGCCGAAGATGGATCTGCCGGCGCAATTCACCGAACATGCGGCGACGCCGACCGAGATTGCCGTGACGAACGCACGCCTTTCGCATTGGTGGCGATCCTTCGACGACCCGGATCTCGACAAGCTCGTGGCGGAATCGATCGCCGGCAATATCGATCTACAGGTGGCGACCGAAAGGCTGGTGCAGGCGCGGGCCGAACGCGACCAGGTCGCGGCGGGAGCCTATCCCACCATCGACGCGGAGGGCGCCATCACCCGCGCGCGCGCCAGCTCGACGGTGGAATATCCGCCGGGCTTCGGCAACTACCACAGTTACATTCTCGGCTTCGACGCATCCTGGGAACTCGACATCTTCGGCGAGAACCGCCGCGCCACCGAAGCCGCCGAGGATCAAGTTTTGCGTACGGAAGCAGGGCGGCGCGCGCTACTGGTGAGCCTCACCTCCGAAGTCGCCTCCGACTACGCGACGCTGCGCGCGGCGCAATATCGGCTGACGATCGCGCAGGGGAATGTGAATACGGCGCGCTCCGTCGTCGATCTCACGGAAAAGGAACTCACCGAGGGGATCGGCACGGATCTCGAAACATTGCAGGCCCGCGCTCAGCTTGAGGCAACAGAGTCGACGCTGCCCGCGCTGCGGGCGCAGGTCGCCGTCATGGCGCATGCGATCGCCGTGCTGCTCGGCCGCTACCCCGGCGATCTGGAGGCGCAGCTCAAACGTCCCCGGCCTTTGATGTCGCCGCCACCGACGTTGCCCCGCACCATTCCGGTGGAAGTCATCGCCAATCGGCCGGATGTGCATGAGGCCGAGCTGCAATACGCCTCCGCCAATGCCGAGATCGGCGTGGCGGTGGCGGAGCAGCTGCCGCATTTCTCGATCCCGCTTTCCATCACCCCGCAGGCCAGCGCGCTCAATATGCTGTTCTCGGGCGCCAGCCTGACCTATTCGGCGGCGCTGGCGGCGACACAGCATGTCTATGCCGGTGGACGCTACCGGGCGCGCGAGCGGGCGGCGCGCGCGGCGGCGGAGGTCGCGCGGCTGCAATACAAGACGGCGGTGCTCACGGCTCTGCAGGATGTCGAGGATGCGACGGTGCATCTGCAAAGCGACCGGGCGACCGAGGCGGAGCTTGCCGCCAGCCTGAAGGATGCGGAGGCCGCGCTCGACCATGCGACACGACTCTATAATGCGGGCCTCACCGATTTCATCACACTGCTGACGGATGAGCGTACGGTCTTCGCCTCGCGTGATGCGCTGGCGAATAGCCAGGTCGCGGTCTTGCAGGACATCATCGCGCTCTTCAAGGCACTCGGAGGCGGCTGGCAGCATATCGATCTCGATATCAAACCGGTCTCGGTGCCGGGCGCCGCTTGATGCCGGTTCTGCAGACTATCCCGCATGACGGACTGGAAGGCGCGCAACGCCGACTTGCGGTGGTGGCGATAGCCCTGGCGCTGATCATGGCGGTGCTGGACGGCGCGATCGCCAACGTCGCGCTGCCCACCATCGCGGCGCATCTGCGGACCACGCCGGAAGCCTCGATCTCGATCATCAACGCCTATCAGCTCGCGGTGACGGTGCTGCTGCTGCCGCTGTCGTCGCTCGGTGAGATTTACGGCTACAAGCGCGTTTACCAGACCGGGCTGGTGGTTTTCACCATTGCCTCGCTGGCCTGCGCGCTGTCGCATACGCTGCTGGCGCTGACGCTTGCGCGTATCTTGCAGGGTGCGGGTGCGGCGGGAATCATGAGCGTCAACGGGGCCCTCACGCGGTTCATCTATCCGCGCGCCGCGCTCGGGCGCGGGCTCAGCATGAATGCCTTGGTGGTTGCGGCCTCAACCGCCGCGGGACCGACGATCGCCGCCGCCATTCTCGCCGTTGCGCGGTGGGAGTGGCTATTCGCGATCAACGTACCGATCGGCATTGTCGCGTTCTTTCTCGCGCGCCGTTTCCTGCCACTGTCGCATCTCTCCTCGATGCGGTTCGACGGCACCAGCGCATTGTTGAACGCGGCAACCTTCGGTTTGTTCATCCTGGCGGTGGACGGCTTGGCGCATGGCCAATCGGCGACGACGATCGCCTTGGAGGTGGTGATCGCGGCGGTGGCGGCGGTGCTGCTGGTGCGCCGTCAGATATCGCGCAGCGAACCGTTGCTGCCGATCGATCTTCTGCGAATCCGGATCTTCCGTTTGTCGATCGTGACCTCGATCTGTTCCTTTTGCGCGCAGATGCTGGCCTTCGTCTCGCTGCCTTTCTTCGTGCAGGATGTGCTGGGGCATAGCGCGGTGACGACGGGGCTGCTGATGACGCCCTGGCCAGTTATGCTGATGATCGTGGCGCCGATTTCGGGGCGACTGTCAGATCGCTATTCCGCCGGCACGCTGGGCGGCGTTGGCCTGGGGATTTACGCGCTCGGTCTGTTGCTGACGGCGCTCATGCCGCATGACCCGTCGAACTTCAACATCGCCTGGCGGCTGGCGATTTGCGGGATTGGCTTCGGGCTGTTCCAGTCACCCAATAACCGCGCGATGATCAGCGCGGCGCCTCGCCATCGCAGCGGCGGGGCGAGCGGGATGCTCAGTGTTGCTCGACTCTTGGGGCAGACGCTGGGTGCGACGTTGAGTGCGGTGATCTTCGTGGTTTTCCCGCATTCGCAGATGAGCGCCGCCTTGCTCGTCGCCTGTGGCTTCGCGCTGGTCGCAATGTCGCTGAGCTTGCTGCGGAACACTGGGCTAGACGCGGCACCGGTTCGCTGAGGGGCGTGCCGTTGCTAGCGTTTGGACGATCTGATCGCGTCACGTGCTCGACATGATCGCATTCCACCTTGCCCGCACCGCGTCCCGCATCATCAACGCCTCGGCCCAGCGGTCCGAGATGTCCTGGCCGTTGGCGCCGCTGATCGCATAGGGCTGCGGTCCCAATTCGCAGAGGAATGAGAGACTGGCGCCCGGCGCGGCGCGGCGGTGCCAATCGGCGAGCGCCAGCGCCCACCAGTCGATGAATTGCGCGACATAGGGTAGGTGCTGCGGAAAGGAGAGCGGCACCTGTACCTGATGGGCGGTGGCGACGCGGCCATGCAAAGCCCAGCCCTGGCCGATTACGCGGCGGATCATCGCCTCCGTCTCATCGGAGATCGGCAGATAGATTTCTCGCGCCACGACGTAATGCGAGAGGTCGATCGTGAGGCGCAGATCCGGCAAGGCGTCCAGCAGATCGAGGGTGAACAGCAGATCATTGGTGATGCGGTTGCGATGCGTCTCGAAATTCACATCGATGCCGGCCTCGCGGCCAAGGCCCGCCCAACCGTCGAGCAAGCACACCGCCTCCGCAACGCGGCGCGGCCTGACATCGGCTTGCAGCGTGAGGTGGTGGCAGCCGAAGCGGGCCGCGAGTTCCAGCGCCGGCTTGAGATCGTCGATCGTCTGGGGGAAGACCTGCCCCTCGATCTGCAAGCCGCGTTCAGCCAGAGCGGCCATGAGCGGCGTGACGGTGGCTGGATCATAGAAGTGCGTCGCCACGCCATCGAAGCCTGACTCTTTGATACGGTCGAGGATCGTCTCCAGGGGTTCGGCGGCGCCGCCCGGCGGACTCGGCTCCATCGCCCAGAGGGATTGGAAGAACAATAGGCGGGGCGTGGTCGCGCTGGCCATAAGTGGTTCCCTGGACAAGGACGGCGGCGGCAAGCTCACCCTAGGCTGGAGACGCTTGACGCGCCAACCGGAGCAGGGCGGCTTGGAGGCTGGAGCGGGTCAGGTGGGAACCGCGAGCAAAACGCGGTTGACCGCTTCCAGCGCCGGGAAACTCTCTGCCCAGGCGCGGCGGAAGCGGGGTTCGGCTATGCCTCTGCCGGCGAGGATGGCGGCGATCTCGGCCACCGTCCGGGTGCCGTCGATCGCGTGCAGGATCGCCGGTGCCTCGGGGGGCAGCCGTACCACGGCGCGCAAACCGTCAAAAAGGAAGGGCAGCCCGCCATCCGGTCGGATCGATTTGACCAGCTCCGCGCCCGGAACCTCACGCATCACCGGCACCGCCGCGTCGCTGAGCGGGTCGGCGCGCTGCACGGGCTCGGCGGCGCGGCGGCAATAGGCGATGTGGACGCTCATGTTCGCCGTCAGCGCCTCGGCCAATGCGGCGCGCGCGGTGGGGTCGAGCGCCGCCGCCAGGGCCCGCAGCTTGGGGTCCGGCATCCAGGTCGCCGGATCGTAGCGCATCGGCTCCATCCAGGCGGCGACCGCCATGCCGACGCCCGCCAGCAGGGCCGCGAAGGCCGTGACGGTGAAGGCGCGGTCGCGCGGATTGAGCAGGAGGTCATAGAGCCCGGCATCGCCGCCCGAGATGTGGTCCGAAAAGTTGCGGTTGGCGCGCAGCCAGTTGCTCTCCGGCAGGTGCCGCATGACGCGTCGCGCGGTGTCGAGCCGGGCAGGAGGCGGGAGGTCGGCCGGCGCCAGCAGGGCCAGCGCCTCCTGCACCATATAGACGCCGGTGCGGCCATGCGGGGCATAGACCATCAGCCCCATGCCGCCGCCGGGCGCCAGTGACGCCTCCAGCGCCGCCAGCCCCTCCGCAGGCTCGGGCAGGTGATGCAGCACGCCGCAGCAGTCGATGTAGTCGAAGACACCGAGGCCGAGGCTCGGCAGATCGAGCAGCGAGCCCAGCACCCAGTCGATGTTGGTGAGGCCCCTCGCCTCCGCCCGCGCCCGCGCGATGCGCAGCGCGGCTTCGGAGCGGTCGAGGTAAGTGACGCGGCCCGGCCGCCCGGCGCGCGCCATGTGGGTCGCCAGCATGACGGTGCCGTCCCCGGTGCCGCCGCCGGCGATCAAGGCCCGCAGCGGCTGGGAGGCCGGGCGGGTCGCGCCGAACACCCAGTAGTCGATCTCCCGCACATGGGAGGGGCTGCCGATGATGAGGCGCTTCGCCTCCTCCTTCGGATCCCGCGCGGGATAGGGATAGGTTTCGTATTGCCGGGCGAGCTGGCGGTCCGTGGCGTCGATCATGGCGGCGGATCTACCGGCTCGGCCCGGCGCTGGCGAGGCATGTGTGTGACACGCATAGAGACTCCTTGCACGCCACGATGGCGCTCCCTTATGGCTTCCCCATGCGCCAGATCCTCATCCTCGCTTCCGCCTGCTCGCTTCTCTCACTGCCCGCGCTCGCCGCGACCAAGGCTGGCGGGCCGGTCTCGCTTGGCCAGTTTGGCGAGTGGACCGCGGCGCAATATGGCAGCGCGGGCGCTCCGATCTGCTACGCCTTCAGCCGCGCCAAGGGCAGCGCCAAGACCCCCTCGGCCGGGATGATCCTGGTAACCGAGCGCCCAACCTCGCGCGACGAGGTGGTGGTCAATGCGCCATCGAGCTACCCCGCCAAGAGCGAGGTGGCATTGCAGATCGACAAGCAGGGGGTGGTTTCCCTCTATGCCGCCGGTCATTCCGCCTATGCGCGAGATGGGCGGGCGGTTGTGGTGGATATGCAGCGCGGCTCCGGCGCCACGGCGAGCTGGGCGGCGAAGGGCGGCAAGGCCACGCAGAGCTTCTCGCTTTCGGGCTTCAGCGCTGCCTATGGCGCGATCGTCAAGGCTTGTCCCGCGAAGTGAGCGTAGTGACGGCGCCGGTTCTCGCGCCCCCAGACGACGCCGCCCGCATCCTCGCGAAAGCCGCGCTTTTCGCGCCACCGCCGGCGGTTTTGGCCGATGGCAGGCGGGATCTGGTCGGGCTCAGCCGCGAGGAGCTTGCGGCGGAAGTCGCGGCGATCGCAGAAGCGCCGTTCCGCGCCAAGCAGCTTTGGCATTGGATTTACCACCAGGGCGTGACCGAGTTCTCGGCCATGAGCAGCATGGCGAAGCCTTTGCGCGAGAAGCTCGCCGAGCATTTCGTGGTCGGCCGTCCAGATCCCGTTGTTGTGCAGACCAGCACGGACGAGACCCGCAAATTCCTGTTCCGTTTCCGCGACGGTCAGGAGGCCGAAACCGTCTATATTCCCGACCCGGAAGAGGATCGCGGTGCCGTCTGCCTCTCCTCGCAGGTCGGCTGCACGCTGTCCTGCAGCTTCTGCCACACCGGCACACAGCGCCTGATGCGAAATCTCGGCGCAGCGGAGATCGTCGGGCAGTTCATGGCGGCGCGCGACAGCTATGGCGAATGGCCGAGCCCCAAGGGGGAGACGCCTCGGCTGCTCTCAACCATCGTGCTGATGGGCATGGGCGAGCCGCTGTACAACTACGACAATGTCGCCAAGGCGATGCGGATCGTGATGGATGGCGAGGGCATCGCACTGTCGCGCCGGCGCATCACGCTTTCCACCAGCGGCGTCGTACCGATGATGGATCGCGCGGGAGCGGAGCTTGGCGTCAACCTCGCCGTGTCGCTGCATGCGGTGCGGGACGAGCTGCGCGACGAATTGGTGCCGCTCAACCGCAAATATCCGATTTCCGAACTCATCGCGGCGTGCCGACGGTATCCCGGCGCGTCGAACGCCCGGCGGATCACTTTCGAATATGTCATGCTCAAGGGCATCAACGACAGCGAGGCGGATGCGCGGCTGCTGGTCGAGCTGATCGCGGGATTGCCGGCGAAGGTAAATCTCATTCCGTTCAATCCCTGGCCGGGGAGCGCTTATGAGACGAGCACACCGGAGGCGATCCGGCGGTTTTCACAGATCGTCATGAATGCGGGTTTCGCGGCGCCGGTGCGGACACCTCGGGGGCAGGATATTCTGGCAGCCTGCGGGCAGCTAAAGACTGAGACGGTACTGGCACGCGGACGAAGCGCAGCGACTGCCGCCGCAGAGGCGTAGCTTCTATTTTCGATCGCGTCTGACACGGCAATTAGATTCTCGCGCGCCGTGGCTGTATCCATTTAAACAGTCTGAAAATCTTTATAGAATGTGAATGAAGTCACATTAAATCGCGCAAAATAAGCCAATAATCAGCGGATCGTTTCGATCTATTTCCGGGGGGAAACCGCTGATGAGCGCCGACCTGAACGACCTCAAGCCCGAATTCCGTGCCAAGGTGACCGCCGGGCTCGCGGCACTGGCGAGAGAGGGATTGCAGTTCAAACCCTATTTCACGCTGCGGAATCCGGTCATCCAGGCCGGGCTCTGGCGCCAATCGAGATCCGTCGCGGTTGTACAAGACCAGATCAGCGAGCTTCAGCGGCTACACTGCGACTTTATGGTTGAGTGCTTCGCCAAGGCGGGTGCCACGGAAGGCAAATGGGCGACCAATGCTCTGCCCGGCCTGTCCTGGCATCAATATGGCGAGGCGGTCGATTGCTTCCTCGTCGATGCCACAGGTCAGCCCGACTGGGAGAGCCCCAAATACGCCCGCTTCGGACAGATCGGCGACGCGACTGGCATGTGGTGGGGCGGCCATTTCGGCGATGATGACCATTGGCAGAACCGCAAGACCGAGCCACCCGCAGCCTTCGGCTCGCTAAAGGAAATCAACGATCAGCTCGCCATAGACTGGCCGCGTCTGCTTGCTTAGCGGCTCATGCCGCATCGCGACGGAAGCAGTCAGGGGCATGATCGTTGACGACTCCCGTGGCTTGCAGCCAGGCATAGACGATCACTGGTCCGACGAATTTGAAGCCGCGCTTTTTGAGCTCCACCGATAGCTGCTCGGAAAGCGCGGTTTTCGTCGGCACCGGGCCGGTGGCGCGGATCGGTTTGCCGCCCGCCATCGACCACACGAATTCCGAGAAATCCTCGCCTGCGGCTTGCATGTCGAGATAGGCGCGGGCGCCGCCGATCGTCGCCAGGATCTTTGCGCGCGACCGCACGATGCCTGCGTCCTGCAACAATCGCTCGACATCCTTCTCGGTGAAGCGCGCGACGCGCTTCGGGTCGAAACCCTTGAAGGCGGCGCGAAAGGCATCCCGCTTGCGGAGGATGGTGATCCAGGAGAGGCCGGCCTGGAAACCATCCAGCATCAGCTTCTCCCAGAGCGCCCGGCTGTCATGCTCCGGCACGCCCCATTCCTCGTCGTGATAGGCGCGCATCAGCGGATCGTTGTCAGCCCAGGCGCAGCGGTGGACCATGCGGGCTCTCCCCCTAGTTCATCTTCATTCCGGCCATCGCGCCCATGCCACTGGCATCCGGCGGCATGTAGCTCATCGGCTGCACGGTGACAGTCACTGTGAGGGGCGCCGAACGAACGAATTGGAGCGTCAGCGGAAATTGCTCGCCGGCCGCCAGCGCATGGGTCAGGCCAGTCAGCATGATGTGGTAGCCGTCGGGCGAGAAGCTCAGCGGCACGCCGGGCTTCAGCGGCAAGGGGCCCGCCGGGTCCATGTCCATGACGCCGTTGACCATGCGAGACACATGCAGATCCGCATGGGCGGCGACAGGCGTGCTGACGGCGGTCAGTCGGTCCGGCAAACCATTGTCGCGCAAAGTCAGATAGACGACCGCCGCGCTGCCGGCCGAAGCCGTAACCCTGGACCATGGATTGGTGACCACCATTGTCGCGGGCATGGCAGCGGCATAGACGCCCGACGGTACGGCGCAGACCGCGAGGAGAAAGAAAACTGAGCCGCGCCTCATGACGCCTCCTCTTCGATCGAGATTTCGGCCACCTGCGCCGTGTGGCCGAAGTGGCCGCCGGCGGCATAGCCGATTGCCACCGCAACCAGACAGAGGATCACGGAAACCGCGATATTCGCGAAAGCGCGCGTGACGTGCCCGCCGCGTAGCAGGTCCAAAGTCTGCAGGCTGAAGGACGAAAACGTCGTGAACCCGCCACAGATGCCGACCATGAAGAAAAGCCGCGCGATTTCCGGCAACGGGTAGCGGCCGGTATCGAGCGTCAGGGCGCCAAAGAGGCCGATGGCGAAGGAGCCGATGACGTTGATGAGGATCGTGCCCCAGGGCAGCGTGCCGCTGATCGGGAGGGCCCAGACCGCCAGCCAATATCGGCCGACGCTGCCCAGCGCTCCGCCTACAGCAATGGCGAGCGTTGGGATCATGGCCCCACCGGAGGCGCGTCAGTGTGGCAGACAAATACGCCCCAGCAAACTCTCACCGGTGGGGCTAAGGCGAGGCGTGCGTGGCACGCCCTAGCGTGCTCTGACGGTGGAGACGGCATAGCCGAAGTATCGACCGGGCTTAGCCCGTCTGCAACGCCTTCGGGTCCAGGCGATAGCCGCCGGCCTCGGTGATGAGGAGCTGCGAATGGGTCGGATCGGGCTCGATCTTCTGCCGGAGCCGGTAGATATGGGTTTCCAGCGTATGCGTCGTCACTGCGGAGTTGTAGCCCCAGACCTCATTGAGCAGGACCTGCCGCGGCACCGGCTTAGCGCCGGCGCGATATAGGAATTTGAGGATCGCGGCCTCTTTCTCAGTCAGGCGAATACGGCGGTTCTTAATCGGCTCCTGCAACAACTTCGTGGCCGGCCGAAAGACATACGGGCCAATGGTAAAAACAGCGTCCTCGCTATTCTCGAAAATGCGCAGCTGGGCCCGCAGCCGTGCCAGCAATTCCGAGAGCCGAAAGGGCTTCGACACATAGTCGTTGGCGCCCGAATCGAGGCCGCGCACGACATCTGTCTCCTCGGCCGAGCCGGTCAGCATGATGATCGGCATCTTGTAGCCGCGCGCCCGCAGCTTCGTGCAAAGGTCACGGCCGTCACCGTCCGGTAGACTGACATCGAGAATGATGGCGTCGAAACGGGAGTCCTGAGCAGACACAGCCGCTTCGGCTTCCGCGACACTAGAAGCTTCCGTGGCCGAAAACTCGCCATCCATGGTGAGTTGCTCGGCGAGCGTGGCGCGCAAGGCCTGGTCGTCATCCACAATCAGGATGGGCCGCTCATCCCCTGCCGGCTTTTCCGCCATACTCGGCTTCTCCCTTGTCGCTCGATCAGCTTCATTCGCAATCGCCGCCAGAACTCGGGCATCAAACCAGATTGTGGCAAGACCCGGGCAACAGGCGCGTGAATAATCCTTGTAGTTCCGCGTATATAGGGGCGTTCCTCAGCTTTGCCATGCAGGTATTGTAGCGCGTCGTCAGCGCCATCACTCAGGCAGCACGCGAATGGCTGCCAGCCCCGCCCCGAGCACGTTGCGCAGGTCACCAAGGGCGAGTGCGATGCAGCCTGCGGTCGGCGCCCTGTCGGGGGTCTGGAGGTGCAGGAAGATGGCGGAGCCGCGCTCCTCCAGCGGCGGATCGTCGTTCCAGCCAAGCACGCCGATGACGTCGTAGATGGCATCCGCTCGCCAAAGCGCTTCGTGCCGGTGATCGAAGGGGAGCCGTATCTGGCGGTTATAGGCGTCGCTCGCGGGATCGTCGCACCAGCCATCCTCGGGGCTTAGGGGTTCCATCGGGCAGCCCGCGGCTGGCGGCGACACACGGTCGGCGCGATAGAGCACGCGGCGGAGTGGCAACAGACCGGCGGGGGTCGCGCCGTCACCCTCCACCTTGAAGCGGGTGATGCCTGCGCGGCCAAGCGTGGCTCGGTAGCGGCGGTCGGCCAGAATGAGGAGACCATCGGGGCGCAGAATCGCTTCGCTCATGACGCCCCTCATAGAAGCTTCTAGGATTCTCCGACAACGCCCGACGCGAGAATGAACCGGCGGGAGGTTGGCTCGATTAACATGACGCATCACGAGCGGGCACAATTCCACCATCGGAGCTTGGCATGAAAACTTCGCTCGCCGATCTTGTCGGCCGCCTCCCCGGCCCCGTGACGCCGACCTGGCCGGGCGGTGAGCCCTTCACCGTTGGAATGCGCCACGGGAGCATGTCGGTGGAGGTCTTCGCCCCACGCGGCACGGATTTCCAGGGACCGCATGAGCAGGACGAGCTTTACTTCGTCGTCAGCGGTTCGGCCGAGTTCGAACATGGCGGTGGGATCACGCCAACGGCGCAGGGCGATGTGCTGTTCGTGGCTGCGGGCGAAACGCATTGCTTCCATCGAATGAGCGAAGATTTCGTCACCTGGGTCGTCTTCTGGGGTCCGACGGGCGGCGAAGCCACCGGCTGAAGCGGCGCGAGCCAAACTCGCAGCCGCCTCAAAGGCCGTTCCTTTCGCGCACCACCTAAAAGCCTGAATGACGCCACAGAGACAGAATGTTATGACGCTGTGTTCCCAAATCCAACCGCCCCCAGTTCACGCGCCCCTGACAAGGATTCGCAGCCTGTGTCCGAAACGCTTTCCGAGGCCTCCGCCCTCGCTCGCCCGGCATCGGCTGGCGCCGGCACAGCCGAAGGCGGCCTCACCGGTGCAGGCTCCACGCCTTCAATGTGGGTCGCAGGGCGTCTGTCTCCCGCTCAACGCACCGTCGCGGCGCAGTTCCTGCGGTTCGGCGCCGTCGGCGTGTTCGGCTTCGTGGTCGATACGGCCGTGGTCTATGCGGCGCGCCACTGGCTTGGATTGCTCGGCGCGGGAGTGCTCTCCTTCTTCGTAGCCGCCAGCGCCAACTGGTTCCTCAACCGCGTCTGGACCTTCAGAGGCCAACATGCGGGGCGGATGCATCACCAGTGGATCCGCTTCATCGGCTGCAATTTGATCGGCTTTGTGCTCAACCGCGGCACCTTCGCGATCCTGATCAGTCTCTTCCCGATCTGCGTCCATTACCCGGTGCTCGCCGTCGCGGCCGGGTCCATCGCCGGGCTCAGCGTCAACTTCACCCTGTCGCGCCGCGTCGTCTACCGATGATGGCGATCGGCCGCATGTGACGGCGCCTGACCTTGGGCGTCACCCGCCGGCCGAAGCCTACGATGCCGACATTCTTATTCTTACGTTAGACAGGCTAACTGAGACCGAGGCGGCGTTGCGCTCGGCTGTGGCGCAGGTGGGTCTCACTCGGCGCGTCATCCTGCTCGACCAAGGATCGGCACCCGAGACCTGGCAGCGCCTCGCCGCCCTTGTCGCGGAGCGGGAAGATGCACTGCTGGTCTCAGCGGGCGGCAATCTGGGGGTCGCTGAGGGGCGTAACCGGGCGGCGGCACTGGGTCTTGGCCGCGTCATCATTGCGCTCGACAATGACGCCGTCTTCGCGGATGCCACCACCGCCGCGCGCGCCGTCGCTGTGCTCGACCTCCGGCCGGATCTGGCCGCGATCGGCTTTCGCATCATGAATGGAGACGGCAGCGGGGAGGACGAGGCGTCCTGGGGCTATCCCGAGGGGCTGCGGCCCCAGGCGGCCGGACGCTTCGACTGCGCGACCTTCGTCGGTGCCGGCCACGCCATTCGCCGCTCCGCCTGGGAAGAGGTCGGTGGCTATGACGCACGGCTCTTCTTCACCTGGGAGGAGTTCGACTTCTCGCTGCGGGCCATCCAGGCAGGCTGGCGGCTGCTGTATACCGGCGACATCGCGGTGCATCATGCATTGGCGGCAGAACGGAGAGTAGGCTGGTCTGGCCGGCGATGGTTCCTGTTCACGCGCAACCGGCTCTATATCGCCCTAAAGTGGCGCACGCCCTGGCCGAGCTTTGGCCTTCGCGTGCTGGGCTATTGGGCCAGAGGCGTCCGGCATGGGCTCGGCCGCCAGAGCGTGGCGGCGATCATCGCAAGCTTTTTACTGGCGCGCGGGCGGCGGCACGAGGCACTGAGCCCGGCCGCTCTTGCCTATCTCCAGGAGGTCGATGGCGATCGGCGCGGCGGGTTGTTGAGGAGGCTTTGGCGGGAAGTTTTGACCGGCTTTCCCGGCAAGTCACAACCAGCGCGACGCAATCGAGGTGTTACAAAACGCAGGTAACGGTCATAACAGACTGATATTTTGTCATGGAGATACAGTGCATCGGCGACTGCTGAGCGCTCTGCCGCTTCTCGCCCTGCTGGCGGGATGCGATGTCGGACCCGACTATCACAGGCCACAAGTCGAACTCCCGCCCGGCTTTACCTCCGGAAACGCCCTCGCGACCCGGCCGATCTGGCCGGACGCGGCGTGGTGGGCGGGGTTCCAATCGCCTGAGCTCAACCGCCTCATCGCCGAGGCGCAGGCGCATAACTTTGACCTGCGGGTGGCGCTGGCCGCGGTCTCGGAAGCGGATGCGGCGGTACGCGTCGCCGGCGGCAGCCTGCTGCCGACGGTCCAGGGCGGCGCTGGCGCCTCCTTCTCCCAGGTCAATCTGAGCGGCAACAAAGGCACCGGCGGCTTCGGAACATCGACGACCACCAATGGCACCGGCACGACCTCGACGACGATCGGCCGCGGCATCGTCGATACCCGCACCTATAGCGCGACCCTGTCGGCCTCCTACGAAGTGGATTTCTGGGGCAAGAACTATGCGACCTTCCGCGCCGCCCAGGCGAGCGCGGTGGCCGCTCGTTACGCGGCTGCCGTCACCGCGCTGACCGTGGTGAGCCAGGTCGCCAATACCTGGTTCGCCGCCCTCGCCTTTCAGGACCAGCTGGACGTCGCGCGCCGCAATCTCGCGCAGGCCCAGCAGCTTCTCGCCGTCGAGAAGGGCCGGCTCGCCGCCGGCACCGCCTCGATCCTGGATGTCGCGCAGCAGGCGGCGCTTGTGGCGGGGCAGGCAGCAAACATCCCGAACCTAATTTCGCTGGAGAAGCAGCAGGTCATCGCGCTGGGCATTCTGGTCGGGCGGCCGCCGGAGGATATCGTGATCCGGCGCGGCACGCTGACCCGCATCCCGTCGCCCGCCGTTGTTCCCGGCCTGCCATCTGAGTTGCTGGAACGGCGGCCGGATGTGGCGGAAGCCGAGGCGACGCTGGTCTCGGCCACTGCGAGCACGAGAGCGGCGCGCGCGGCGCTGTTTCCGTCGCTCGTGCTGACCGGATCGACCGGTTGGGAGAGTACGGCGCTCAACGGCCTATTCGCGCCGCAATCCCTTGTCATCAACGGCGCGGCAAGCATCGCCCAGACCCTATTTGACAATGGCGCGCTGTCCGGCGTGGTCGCCGAGAACCGCGCGATCACGCAAGAGGATCTCGCGACCTACGAGAAGACCGTTGTGCAGGCACTCAGCGATGTGGAGACAGCCTTGACCCAACTCCGCTACGCCACCGAACAGGAAGCGATCCAGCGCCTCGCGGTGCAGGAGGCGGAGCTTGCAACGACCGTGGCGCGCGCGCAGTTGGCCGCCGGAACCGTCGATATCACGACGCTGATCACCGCCCAGCAGACCCAGTTGCAGGACGAGAACACGCTGGTGACCGTACGCCTCGCCCGCTTCCAGGCTCTGGTGGCGCTGTTCAAAGCCCTGGGTGGAGGCTGGCAACAAACATATCCGGAGACCGCGCAGCCCGTGCCCATCCTCAACCCGTCCCCCATCCCATGAGCCGCGCATGAACGAATATGTCGCAGACCGGCCCCGGATCCGTCGCCACCGCGGGCGCAACGCCACGCTGCTGATCTGCCTGCTGCTGATCGTGGTGGGCGGCGCTCTGCTGGCCCGGCAGTATTTCTCCGCGCCGGGCACCGCCCCGGCGACCCAATCCAAGGGCAGGGGCGGGAAGGGCAAGAATGGCCAGCCGATTCCGGTCACGATCGCCGTCGCGAAGTCGGCCGATGTGCCGGTGATACTGACCGCCATCGGCACGGTTCAGGCATCCAATACCGTCACCATCAGCCCGATGGTGACCGGTCCCATCGTCGCCATCAATTTCAAGGAAGGCCAGGACGTCGCGGTGGGAGATGTGCTGGCGCGCATCGATCCTCGTACCTTCCAGGCGACGCTCGACCAGAACAAGGCGAAGCTCGACCAGGATCAGGCGACGCTGGCCGGGGCGCAGCGCGATCTCGCGCGCTTCAACAAGCTCGCCTCCACCGCCTATACGCCGAAGCAGACGGCCGAGGACGAACTCGCGACCGTCGAGGAGACCAAGGCGCTGGTCGAACAGGACCGCGCCCAAATCGAATCCGCGCAGACCGAGCTCGACTACACGACGCTCACCGCCCCGGTCGCCGGCCGCGTTGGCATCCGTAATGTCGATCTCGGCAATATCGTGCAGGCCGGCACGACGAACGGCATCGTAACGCTGACCACGCTGAAGCCGATCGCCGTCGTCTTCACCCTGCCGCAGCAGAATTTGGCGGCGATCCAGGATGCGATGGCGGCCGGAAAACCCGTTGTGCGGGTCAATGCGGAAGGCGAGGTGAAGGCCGCCGATGCCACGCCAACGGCCACGACGGATCCCGAGGGCACCCCGGATTCATCCGAGAGGATGGAAACCGGCACGCTCGACGTGGTGGACAACCTGGTCGACAGCAGTACCGGCACCGTCAAGCTCAAGGCGTATTTCCCGAACGAGGACCTGCATCTCTGGCCCGGCGGTTTCGTGACCGCTCGGCTGACGGTCAAGACGCTGAAGGGCGTCGTCACCGTGCCGGCAATGGCGGTACAGCAAGGTCCCTCCAATAACTTCGTCTACGTTCTCGGCGACGACAATAAAGTGACGCGGAAGACCGTGACGCTGACCCAGGAGGACCAAACGACGGCGGTGATCGGCAGCGGTGTCGCCGCTGGGGACCGCGTGGTGCTGCAAGGCGCCTCGCAGCTTGATGACGGCACGAAGGTTCGGGTTGTGAAACCCGCGGCGGCCAATGGGACCGCTCCCGCAACGGTGCGGGGAGGCCACGCGGCCAAGGCCGCCCAGCCGTGAACGTCGCCGCCCCCTTCATCGCGCGACCCATCGCGACGGGGTTGCTCGCCATCGCGATCCTGCTCGCCGGCATCCTCGGTTACATGAACCTGCCGGTGTCGTCGCTGCCGGAGGTCGAGTTCCCGACCATCCAGATCACCACGCAGCTGCCCGGCGCGGGGCCCGATACGATCGCGAACCTCATTACCGCGCCGCTAGAACGGCAGCTCGGCGAGATCCAGGGCCTGAACGGCATGACCTCCACCAGTTCGGAGGGGGTGAGCCAGATCATCCTGCAATTCACCCTGGATCGGGATATCGACGACGCGGCCCAGGATGTGCAGGCGGCGATCAACGCCTCGGCCGGCACCTTGCCAACCTCCCTGCCCTATCCGCCGATCTACGTGAAGGTAAACCCGGCCGATGCGCCGATCCTCACCCTCGCACTGACCTCCGACACCGTGCCGATCGAGCGGATGGCCGATGCGGCCGTCACGCTGCTGCAGCCGAAGCTCAGCCAGATCAGCGGGATCGGTCAGGTGACAGTACTCGGCGGGCTGCGCCAGGCCTTCCGCATTCAGGCTAACCCCACACGCCTCGCCGCCTACGGCCTGTCGCTCGAGGACGTCCGGACGGCGATCTCCAACGGCAACCAGAACGGCTCGAAGGGCGGTTTCGACGGGCCGAACCAGGCTTTCACACTTGGCGCCAACGACCAGCTGGAGACCGCCGCATCTTATCGCGCGCTCGTCATCGCCTATCGCAACGGGGCGCCGGTGCGGCTGCGCGATATCGGCAATGTCGTGACCGGGCTCGAAAACACTCATGCCGATGTGCGCTACAATCAGCGTGAGGCGGTGGTGCTGTCGATCCAGCGTCAGCCCGGCGCCAATATCGTCTCGACCGCCGATACGGTGAAAAAGATCCTGCCGGCGCTGGAGCAGTCGCTCCCTGGCGGGGTGAAACTGACGCTGGTCAGCGACCGCACAACGACCATCCGCGCGAGCGTGGATGACGTGCAATTCACCCTCATCCTCAGCATCCTGCTGGTAGTGCTGGTGATCTACCTGTTCCTCGGCTCCCTGCGCGCCACCATCATTCCCGGCGTCGCGCTCCCGCTGTCGCTCATCGGCACCTTCGGGGTGATGTATTTCCTCGGTTATGGGCTCGACAACCTGTCGCTGATGGCGCTGACCGTTGCCGCCGGCTTCGTGGTGGATGATGCGATCGTGATGATCGAGAACGTCGTGCGCTTCATCGAGGATGGCGTGCCGCCGCTGGAAGCCGCGTATCGCGGGGCGCGGCAGATCGGCTTCACCATCATCTCGCTGACCGTCTCGCTTATCGCGGTCTTCATTCCGCTGCTCTTCATGTCCGGCGTCGTGGGCAAGCTATTCCATGAATTCGCGATCACCCTGTCGGTCGCGGTCGTGGTCTCGGCGGTTGTCTCGCTTACTCTGACGCCGATGATGTGCGGGCGGCTGCTGCGGCCGATCGTACATGAACAACAGGCGTGGCCGGCGCGCATGACGGAGGCCGCCTTTGGACGCGTTGCGGCGCTCTATCGCGTGACGCTGCTCTGGGTGCTGGGGCGGCAGACGTTGACCTTGCTGATCTCGGCGGCAACGCTGCTCGGCACGGTGGCGCTCTATGTCATGGTGCCCAAGGGCTTCCTGCCGCAGCAGGATACCGGATCGATCGTGGCCGTGACGGAAGCGTCGCAGGCGATCTCGATTCCCGGCATGATCGCGATGCAGAATCAAGCGGCCGAAGCCTTCCGCCATGTCGCGGGCGTCACGAATGTGGTTTCGGTGGTCGGTCCCGGCCTGGTCAATCCGACGCCCAACCAAGGCCAGATCACTGTCACGCTGAAGCCGATCGGGCAGCGGCCGGGCGTTAACCGCATCATCGCGGAGCTGCGGCAGGCGACGGTGAATATTCCGGGCCTCGCGATCTACTATCGCCCGGTGCAGGACATTCAGCTCGGCACCGGCATCACCCGCACCGCGTACCAGTATCGCCTGACTGATACCTCCGCCGCGGCACTGACGGAGTTCGTGCCGAAGCTGGTGGCCAAGCTGCAAACCCTGCCGCAGCTTCAGCATGTCAGCAGCGACCAGCAGAACAATGGCGGCGCCGTAGCTATCAATGTCGACCGGGCGCAGGCGATGCGCATGGGCGTCTCGATGCAGACGGTCGAAAACATTCTCGACGATGCTTTCGGCCAGCGGCAGATCTCGACGATCTTCGGCCAGACCAACCAGTATCGCGTGATCCTGGAAGTCGATCCCGCCTTCGCCAGCAGCGCCGACCTGCTCTACACCCTGCGCTTCCCCGGCGGCGGAACGAGCAGCACGACCAATACGGCGGGAGCCACCGCAAGTTCTGGCAGCGCCACCACCGTCGCCTCCGGCAGCTCCAACGGACAGACCACGGCGGTCGCGACCGCGAGCACCAGCGCCACGCCGCAAGTGCCGCTGAGCGCCTTCGCGACCATCCGCCAGCAAACGACGCCGCTCGCCATCATGCATGACGAGCAGTTTCCCGCGGCCACGATCGGTTTCGACGTCGCACCGGGCGTCTCGCTCGGAGAGGCGGTTTCGGCGATCGGCCAGGCGGAAACGGAGATCGGCGTGCCCGCCACTATCGCCGGCAGCTACGAGGGCGATGCGGCAGAGTTCCAGCGCTCGCTCGCCTCGGAACCCTGGCTGATCCTCGCCGCGATCGTGGTGATCTACATCGTGCTTGGTGTGCTGTACGAGAGCACGATTCACCCGATCACTATTCTATCGACACTGCCCTCCGCCGGCATCGGCGCTTTGCTGGCCCTGATGCTGACCGGGAACGATCTCTCGATCGTGGCGCTGGTCGGCGTCGTGCTGCTGATGGGCATCGTTAAGAAGAACGCGATCATGATGATCGACTTCGCTATCGAAATGCAGCGCACCGGCCGCCACTCGCCCCAGGTCGCCATCGAGCAGGCCTGCCTGCTGCGGTTCCGCCCCATCATGATGACGACGATGGCCGCCCTTCTCGGCGCCCTACCGCTGATCCTGCAGGGTGGCGCGGGCGCCGAGATCCGCCGGCCGCTCGGCATCACCATCGTCGGCGGATTGCTGCTGAGCCAGTTGCTGACCCTCTACACGACGCCCGTCATCTACCTCGCCATGGAGCGGCTGCGGCCGCAGCGCCGCCCGCGTCGCGGAGCGGCCGCACAGCCGGCGCGCTAACCCGCCGTGTCGGTTTCCACACCCTTCATCCGGCGGCCGATCGGCACCGTGCTGCTCGCCATCGGTCTGCTGATCGCCGGCGCCGTCGCCTATAAGTTTCTCCCCGTCGCCTCGCTGCCAAGCGTCGATATGCCGGCCATCGTCGTCCTGGTGAATCGCCCCGGTGCGAGCCCCGAAACCATGGCGAGTTCCGTCGCCGCCCCGCTCGAACGGCATCTCGGGCAGATCGCCGGAATGAACGAGCTGACTTCGATCAATTCGACCGGTGCCACCTCGATCATCTGCATCTTCGACATCGAGCGCAGCGTCGATGCGGCTGCCGGGGATGTGCAGGCCGCGATCAATGCCTCCGAGGCGGATCTTCCGGCGGATCTGCCGAGCGCGCCGTTCTACCGAAAGTTCAATCCGGCCGACGCGCCGATCCTGACCATCGCGCTGACCTCCGACACCCTGACGACGGGCCAGATTTACGATGCCGTGGACACCATCCTGGCGCAGCGTCTGGCCCAGGCTGCCGGCGTCGCCCAGGTGGACGAGAACGGCGCCGACAAACCCGCCGTGCGGATCCAGCTAAACCCGACCTCGATGGCGCTCGCCGGGCTGTCCGGGCAGTCGGTGGATCAGGTCGTTTCGGATGCCAATGTCACGCAGCCGATCGGCAGCATTCAGGGGCCGCAGCGCGCGCAGACGCTGCTCCTCAATGGCCAGATCGGCACGGCGGTGCAGTATCGCGACCTCGTCATGAAAGCAGGGACGGACGGCGTGCTGCGTCTGGCTGATGTCGGCACCGTGGTCGATAGCGTCGCCAGCCTGCGGCTCGCCGCCTGGAGCGGCAAGAAGTCCGCGATCCTGCTCAATATTACCAAGCAGCCGGGCGCCAATGTGATCGCCACGGTGGATGGCGTGAAGCAGATGCTGCCCGGCCTCATGCGGCTGATGCCGGCCGGCATCAAGGTGACGATCCTGACCGACCGCACCACGACGATCCGCGCGAGCGTCACCGACGTGCAATACACCCTGCTCATCAGCATCGCGCTCGTGCTGGTGGTGGTCTTCGCTTTCCTGCGCCGGGCAGTACCGATCATCGCTGCTGGCGTGACCATCCCGCTCTCCATCGCCGGCACGCTCGCCGGCATGTGGTTCATGGGCTATACGATCGACAACTTCTCGCTGCTCGCGCTGACAATTTCGGTGGGCTTCGTGGTGGATGACGCGATCGTCATGATCGAGAACATCCACTCCCATCTCGAACATGGCATGCCGCCGATGCGGGCGGCTCTGCGCGGCGCGCGGGAGATCGGTTTCACCGTGATCTCGATCACCCTGTCGCTCATCGCCGTCTTTGCGCCGCTGATGCTGATGCCCGGCATCATGGGCCGGCTGTTCCATGAATTCTCGGTCACGCTGGTCATGGCGGTAGGCATTTCCGCCATCGTGTCGCTGACCGTCACGCCGATGATCTGCGCCTGGTTCATGCGTCCGATCACCGCGCGGGAGCGCCGCTCGGCAAACCGGGTCTTGCGTGTGTTGAGCGTGAGCTTCGACCGCGCCTTCAACCGCTTGATTCGCGCCTATGGCCGCAGCCTCGACTGGGTATTGCGCCACCGCGTGCTCATGAATCTCGCGACGCTCGGCACCGTCATCTTCACCGTCTGGCTCTATGTCATCGTGCCGAAGGGCTTCCTGCCGACCGAGGATACCGGCCTGATGCAGGGCCAGACGCTTGCCGCGCCGGATATCTCCTTCCGTGCGATGGAGAAGCTGCAGGAGCGCGTGGTAGACGTGCTGCTGAAGGATCCCGCCATCGCCGAAGTGGGTTCGCGCATCGGCGTCGCATCCGGCTTCTCCTCACTCAACCGCGGCAACCTCTATATCTCGCTCAAACCGATAAGCGAGCGGCATGTCACGTCAGACGTTGTCATCGCGCGCCTGCGCCGCCCACTTTCCGAGATCGCCGGGATCAAGGCGACTCTGACCCCGGAGCAGGATTTGCGCACCGGCGGCCGCCAAAGCGCCAGCGATTATGATTTCGTGCTGAGCGGCGACAATTTGGCCGAGCTGCAGCAATGGTCGGCAACGCTCGAAGCAAAGCTGCATACCATGCCGCAACTCACCGATATCACCAGCGACCAGGATCGCGCGGGGCCGGAGGCCGATGTGGTCGTCGATCGCGGCGCCGCGTCTCGTCTGCAAGTCCCCATGAGCGCGATCGACGAGGCGCTCAATAACGGTTTCGCGCAGCGACAGATCTCGACCATCTACCAGCAACGCAACCAGTATAAGGTGGTGTTGGAGACGCAGCCCGGTTTGCAGCTTGATCCGGCGCAGCTCGACCGCGTCTATGTCGGCAGCACGAGCGGCATGCAGGTGCCACTTTCGGCGATCGCGCATTTCGTGCGCGGCAGCGCGCCGCTGACGGTGCGCCACCAGGGCCAGTTTCCGGAAGCGACGGTCAGTTTCAGCCTGAAACCGGGCATCCCGCTCAGCCAGGGAACCACGCTCGTGCAACAGGCGACGCAGGAGATCTTTCTGCCCGACGACATCCATACGAGCTTCGCGGGCAATGCCAAGCTGTTCCAGCAATCGACCAATGCCGAGCCGATGCTGCTACTGGCCGCACTTGTCGCGATCTACATCGTGCTCGGCGTGCTCTATGAAAGCCTGACACAGCCATTGACGATTTTGTCCACGCTGCCTTCCGCCGGCGTCGGTGCATTGCTGGCGTTGATCGCGACTAACACGCCGCTCTCCATCATCGCAATCATCGGCATCTTCCTGCTTATGGGCATTGTGAAGAAGAACGCGATCATGCTGGTGGATTTCGCGCTCGAAGCGGAACGCAATCGTGGGATGACGCCGATCCAGGCGATCAAGGCGGCAAGCCTCGCGCGCTTCCGCCCGATTCTCATGACGACACTCGCGGCTTTACTTGGCGCAGTGCCACTCGTCTTCGCCTTTGGCATCGGCTGGGAGTATCGGCGACCCCTCGGCATAGCGATCATCGGCGGACTGGCAATGTCGCAGCTACTAACACTTTACACGACGCCCGTTATTTATGTTGCACTGCAGCGTAAACGCGGTGCATCGCGCATCTATAAGCCTACGCCTTACTACCCCTAGCCATGCCCTACATCGCGGATGTAAACTTCACTGGAGCGATATTGCTTCGGGTTTAGTTCACGCGATGTAACGGTTTCTCGGGCCGGAGCGATTACCTCCGGGGCGGCTGTCGGGGCTGTTCTGCTCCGGGGCGAGGGGGCGGGCGATGGATGTGAAGATTGCGGACTATCCGATCGAGGAGCCGACGGCTCAAACTCGCTCCCGCATGAGCGGCCTCCTTCGAGCAACGCAGGTTCTCGACCATCTTGTGGTCGAGGGGCGGCCGGTTTCGGCCTATGATCTTGCTAAGGCTATCCGCGCGCCGGTCTCCACAATCTACGGTGTCGTCGACGCCCTCGTGCAGGCCGGATTGCTGGAGCGTGACGCCTCGGGCGCGGTGTGGTTCGGCAGCCGGATGTTCCATTACGGCTTGGCCTATGGCCGCAACGTTGACCTATTGCGTGAGGCCCGCATCGAGATGCGGCGGCTTGCCGAGGAACTCGGCGAGACGGTGCAGATCTGTGGTCGGCACGAAGGCTTCGTGGTGATCCTCGATATGGCGGAAGCGTCGCGCAACCTGCGCGTTTCCAACCGAATCGGCGCGCGCGTGCCGATAAATTGGAGCGTCTCGGGCCGATTCTTCCTCACCCATCTTGCGCATGCCGCGCGGCTTCAGGTCTTCCGCGAAAGCGCCGCGCCCTCGGCGACTGGCGAGGCGCCGCTCGATCCGGAGGAATTTGCGGTTCTGGTCGAGGAGGCGCGCCGCGCCGGCTATGCGAGCCAGCACAGCGGCACAGATGCCGGCATCGCCTGCATTGCGGCGCCGGTGAACAATGCCGCCGGCCAATGCGAGATGACGATCAGCATCGTGATGCCGGAGACGCGGATCGGCGAGGCGCTCGCCACCTATGCCGACGCGGTGCGCGAAGCGGCCGCCCGGGTCGAGACTCGCGTGGGCTGGCGCCCTTTTTCCCCTATGAGCGAGGCCGACCGCGGCCTGGCGGCGGTCTCCGCCCTGACCGCGGCCGAGCGGCCCGCTCTGTACGAGGCAGTGGCTTAGGACCAAAGCGAGCGGGCGGCCTCAGCGCCCGGTTGCGGCGGCGGGCTATCGCCCCTATAACGCGCGCCGTCGCCGCGCGGGAGAGGTGCCAGAGTGGTCGATCGGGGCGGTCTCGAAAACCGTTGTGCGTGCAAGCGTACCGTGGGTTCGAATCCCACCCTCTCCGCCAAGACGATGACGATAAGTAGCTGATTTAGCGCAACCGTGGGCATCCTCAGTCGAGGACAAGCCTTGACACAAATGCTCCGGCCGTACTCGAACGATGCTGCTAACGAGGTGGTTTCTCAAGAAGCTCGGCAAGCCGCCTCAAGTGAGAGGCCAGTTCGTAGGCTCGATGCGTACCCAGTGTCAGGTAGAGGGGCGAAGCACTCGCATCTATGGGCCAGAGCGTCAGGACGAGGTTTTGCTGTCCCGACACGAATGAGTAGTGTGTGGCTTCTTTCACTGGCGCAAGCCTCCCGACGGTCGCCCGCTGACCGCAAACTAGAGACGACGGGCCTGTAGCTACTGCGCGCGTCCTGTCTAATCGGATGCGGAACCACCGGTCACCACGCGAAGATGTGACCATGTGGCGTGTGGCGATCCGCAGACGGCTGGCTGAGCA
Source organism: Acidisoma sp. S159 (assembly GCF_009766125.1). Classification (NCBI taxonomy): domain Bacteria; kingdom Pseudomonadati; phylum Pseudomonadota; class Alphaproteobacteria; order Acetobacterales; family Acidocellaceae; genus Acidisoma; species Acidisoma sp. S159. The sequence continues at coordinate 156,568 of NZ_LMUG01000067.1, read as the reverse complement.
AGCGCCACGTGCGTAATCGTAACGGCGAAAGACATTGGCGAAAAGCGGTCGCTTAAACGCGAAAGCGGCGGGGTGGACCGCCGCTGCAGCCGCGCTGCTCGCGATCGCGGCGATGCTGACAGCCTATTGCTGTGGATTTTGAGGTAACAACACGCGCTACTGGTCTTCGGCGCGAAATGGCTCCTCCGCACTATCCTTGGAGTGTCACCCAAACGTCGGCGACGCCGACTACCACCAACAACAAAGTCACGGCGCAGGTGACCGACACGGCGAAGCGCCACCAAACGGGCTGTAGAGGTGCGACGGGTTTTTTCATGGGGTGCGGGGAATAGCAGGCGGTGCCGTCACAGTGGAAGGCCCTTGGCGCTAACAACTGCGCGAGCATGTTCAGGCATCACGAGCTGGCTTTTTCTACCGACAGTCTCACCGCATCTGCTGCGCCAAGGCGTTGCGGAGCGGGTAGGAGGAAATGACGATGACGCCGCTGAAGGGCGTCTCCATTTCGGACATGAGATAAGTCGCGCCTGACAACGAGAGTATCGAGAGGGCCATCACCAAGACCACGGTTGCGTTGCGCGGCGAGTAAAGGCCGATTGTCGCGAAGATGACCATTAGCCAGGCAACCACGACAAAAAAGAAGGGCCGAAGCACGCTCCCGGAACTATCGTCGATGAAGATCCACCGCGCCTGGATCACCGCGTCGTATTGCGCCAATACCTCTGAGAGGTAGGAGCGGTGCGCGTCATCCGTGGGCTTCAGGGCACGAAGATCGGTCTCGACCTGATCGAGCAACTTTCCCGATCGCGCACCCTCGATCCGAATATTGGGATCGGCCCCTGTCGGCCACAAGTCGTGAATTGCGCTGACGGTATATTGCCGCAGTGCCAAGCGCGCCGGCTGGGCGTCCGAGCCGTAGTGACTGATCGAACGATCGAGAACGATGATGCTTGTGGCGAATTGCCTGAGGTCGCGATCCGTCGTGTCGAAGGACCCTTTGACCGAGCTCACCATCAGACTGAGGATGAGCACCGTCATGGTGACGACGATGCCGATCCCGAGCTTCACGACGTCCTTCGACCTCTCGTCGAGATGCGTTGATGGCCAATAGCGGCTCGCGAATAAGCCGACGAGCAAGGCGCCAAAAACGCACACGAATATTATGAGAGTCGTCGCGAGCGAATCTTCCATCATCTCCCCTTCGCAAAACGACCGCCGCGCTGCCGACTCGGCTGATCACGCGGGCGGTCCCGAAAATCGCTGGCGCGGATGAGCGTCGCACGGCGAGCTCCAGCATCAAACCGGACCCGGCGACTTGCGCCACTGAGGGCGGCACCGAAGGCGTAGATGAGGCTGAAGCCCAATCCCAAAAGGCTGTTGGCAATTCGAACGAATCGCGCCTCTGGCGACCGCTATGCCAAGCTCCGCCCATGAGCCAAAAACGGACAGCTCACGCGCCTCAACCGCCGCTCCTGCTCGCCTCCATCGTGCGGGTTGAGGGGGAACTGGCCTGTGCCGAGGGCGATGATCTCGACAAAAACCCCTACCGGGCCGACAGCGATTTGCACGAGCAGTGGCGGATCGGGTGGCTGACCATCTGGGCCAGACCAACGGACGCGCCCTGACAGATGGCATCTCCGAACGAATTTATTCCCGGCGGAGGTGTTGTATTGCCGTAGCCGGCCACGGTGATCGCGGCCGAGTGGGCTTAGCAGAGTGGTCTTGCAGTGGTTTTCCCAACCAAAGGTATCGGTTCGATTCCGGTAGCCCGCTAAACCCGCCGCACCGTCACATAGCGGCGGTTTGGACGGCGATCGGAACCCCTGCCAAGAAGCTTTCCGGATAGGCGAGTTCGCGCTGCAGCGTCTACCAGGGGTTCCCCGCTCTAATTGTTAGCCAGCCCGCTCACCCGTTTACTTACGCAAACGCTGATGCCGCAGAGACACGACGGCCGGAGATTGTTAGTCGTTTAACAAATCCGGAAATCGGTTGAGCTAGTTGGGGATCCCATTCAACGCGGCATCCAGAGTGCCAAAGACTATAGATCCCGTCACGTCGCCTCTGTTGTACATGTTCATTCCGATGGTCCTAAGCTCGTGCCCAATCCGGTTCTGCGTCACAGGGGGTCCGAAAATGTGTCGGCCAAGAACACCGAGGTTACGTCCGGTAAGGCCGTTGTGGAGGGCAGTAACCGTCTGTACATCCCCCGGCGTTACCTCGCTGTTAACCTTTCGCGCGAGCGCCCTGAGGGCTGGGGAGGGCGGAGGCAAGCGTTGTGGCGGCTGGCTATGCCGGGGGCCAAAGGCCGATATATTGGCGGCCGGTGGCTGACGCGGTTTGAAAACTTGAGCTTCGCCGCCACGCGCCGCTTGCGCGTCGTGCGTCGCCGTTGTGCTTGTCGGTGGAATACGCATTTTTAAACCTTCGCTCGATTGAACCCGCAGCCAGCCGCACCAGAAACGGCCCGCTGCGCAACCAGCGATAAGGCAAAATGTTAAAAAACGTCTTACTTACAAAACGTTATCGATGTGCAATATCTTGGCGTCGCGGCATAACTCTGCTGGGATTTCATAGTTACTCAGAAACGATTGTCCGAAAATCGGAGGAATGGGATGCCCGGAGGCTTCTTGCCGCCGATCGTGACACAATCGAGGCGCGGGTCGCCGGCTGCCTGGATCAGCCATGACAGGTACAAAAGGACCATTCCCGGGACATAAAGCTTGACTTATGTCTTGCGTAGAGGGGCACGGAGCGAGAACACTTGGAGCGTGGGCCGCAAGTTCAGTCGAGGCTAGCGGGCCGCCAACCCAGGAAGGTCCCACCGGAACAGTATTCGATGGCTACCGTCCGCTCCGGACGGCGGGCAACTTATTGGAACACGAACCCCGCAATGATGTACAACGCATACCATATCGGAGCCGTTACAACCGCTGCAAATTTCGCAAAATGCCGCAGCGTGAAGAGGTCTCCGCCCTTGGTCATCTCACCCTTGCTTGGCTCGACCCCGGTCGTCACCGGATCGGGATCGACCGCACTTCGCGCCGCGGGCGGCGGTTTCGGTAGCCCATAGTCGATTGGGCCGGGATGAGACCCGGCGTGTGGTGGTGACTTTCGAGGCATGTTTCGCCAACCCGGCGCTCGATATGGCGACTAATTTCGTTGTATTGTCGATTTTATGTCTCGCTCGAAATTTGGCTCGCGCGCGTTCGGCAGTGGGGCGAGCGAGGCGGCTGGACGACTGTCGATTCTCAGGGTCATAAGCCTGTTCCTATGCTGATCGGGTGAGCTTGCGGTAGAGGCGTTGACCGCGGTCCCGATGCGTTAGCTTATCTAACGGCTCGCCCGTTAAAAACTCCTTGCGAGCCGCTGACTGCCCCAGTGGTGCAGCGCAGCATCTAGACGGTGGACGCGGGGGTGAATCGGCCTCTACACTTCCCGCATGGCTGCCATTCCGCCCCTCAGTGACACTCTACCCGCCCGGCTGACGCTGCGGGGCATTTCCAAGACCTATGGCAGCAACCGCGCCAATGACGGCATCGATCTCACGGTGGGAGCCGGTGAAATCCACGCACTCCTCGGCGAAAACGGCGCCGGCAAAAGCACGCTGGTCAAGATCATCTATGGCGTGACCCAGCCGGATGCGGGCGCGATCACCTGGGATGGCCAGCCGGTGCAGATCAACACGCCCCATGCCGCCCGCGCGCTTGGCATCGGCATGGTGTTCCAGCATTTCTCGCTGTTCGAGTCGCTGACGGTCGCCGAGAATATTGCGCTCGGACTGGATCATCCGCCGCCGATGGCGGAACTCGCCGCCCGCATCGGCGAAATGTCCGCGCGCTACGGCCTTGCCGTCACAGCAGGCCGCCACGTGCATCACCTTTCAGTCGGCGAGCGCCAGCGGGTCGAGATCCTGCGCTGCCTGCTGCAATCGCCGAGGCTGCTCATCCTCGACGAGCCTACCGCCGTGCTGACGCCGCAGGAGGCGGATAACCTGGCCGCCATGCTGCGGCTCCTCGCGGCCGAGGGATGCTCGATTCTTTATATCTCTCACAAGCTTGAGGAGGTGACGGCGCTCTGCGAAGCGGCGACCGTGCTGCGCGCCGGCCGCGGCGTGGGAACCGCCGACCCGCGCCAGGTCTCCGGCCAAGCACTCGCCGAGATGATGGTGGGCAGCGCGCTGCCCGAGGTGGCGCGGCCGACGGCGGCGGAGCTGGGGCCGGTTTGCCTCGAACTCGCGGGCCTCTCGCTCGAACCGGACTCGCCTTTCGGCACGGCGCTGCGCGACATCTCCTTCCGGCTGCGAGAAGGTGAGATCCTCGGCATCGCCGGGGTTGCGGGAAACGGCCAGACGGAGTTGCTGGCGGCGCTATCCGGCGAGCGCCTCGTGGCTCAGCCGGAAATTGTGCATATCGCGGGCAAAGCAGCAGGCAATCTCGGCCCCACGGCGCGGCGGCGGCTTGGTCTCGCCTTCATCCCGGAGGAACGGATCGGGCGGGGCGCTGTCGGGCCCATGACACTCGCCGAGAACCTGCTGCTCTCCGGCGAGTCTCCGCTCGTGATCCATCGCGGCCGGCTGCTGAAGCGTGCGCTGGCCGTGATTAAGCGCTTCGGCGTGCGCGCTTCTGGTGCCGCCGCGGCCGCATCATCGCTGTCGGGCGGCAATCTCCAGAAATACATCGTCGGCCGGGAAATCGCCGACCGGCCGCGCGTGCTGCTGGCGGCGCATCCCACCTGGGGCGTCGATATCGGAGCGGCTCTCGCGATCCGCAAAGCAATACTGGCGCTCGCCGCCAAGGGTACCGGCGTATTGATCGTGTCCGAGGATCTCTCGGAACTGTTCGAGATCACGCATCGCATTGCGGTGCTCTCGGAAGGGCGGCTGTTTCCCCCGATGGCGACGGCCAATGCCAGTATCGAGACGGTGGGCCAGCAAATGGGCGGACTGCACGGCGCGGAAAAGCTGGAGGCCGATCTTGTTCCGGCTTGAGGCGCGGCAAAGCCCGTCTCGCGCGATGTTCTGGCTTTCGCCGCTCGTCGCGGTCGTGCTGTCGTTGGTGGCGAGCGCCATCATCTTCGCGCTGCTCGGTAAGCCGCCGGTCGCCGCCTTGCGGATCATGGTGGTGGATCCGCTGGTCGGGCTGAACAACCTCGCGGAACTCGCGCTGAAGGCGACGCCGCTTTTGCTTTGCGCAATCGGCATCGCCATCGGCTGCCGCGCGAATGTCTGGAACATCGGGGCCGAGGGGCAACTCACCCTTGGCGGTATTTGCGGGAGCTGGGTGGCGCTGAATTTCGGCGGCGCGGGGCATGTCTGGGCTTTGCCGCTCATGCTGCTGGCTGGGATCGCGGGCGGTGTTTTGTGGGCGGCTATTCCGGCGTTCCTGCGCACCCGGTTCAACGCGCACGAGATCCTGACGACGCTCATGCTGACCTATGTCGCGCTGCATCTGCTCGGCTATCTGGTGCGCGGACCATGGCGCGATCCGGCGGGCTTCAACTTCCCGCAGAGCAAGACCTTCGCCGATGATGTCTCGATGCCGATCATCCTGCCCACGACGCGGCTGCATCTCGGCGCGCTGGTGGCGCTGCTGGTGGTGCCCGCCGCCGCCTTCCTGATGCGACGAACCTTCGCGGGCTATCGCATCCGGGTGGTCGGGCTGGCGCCGGGCGCCGCGCGTTACGCCGGTTTCAGCCAGAAGCGCGTGGTGTGGCTTTGCCTGCTGCTCAGCGGCGGCCTCGCCGGTTTCGCCGGGATCTGTGAGGTGGCGGGGCCGCTCGGCCAATTGCAGCCAACAATTTCGCCGGGCTACGGCTTCGCGGCGATCATCGTCGCTTATCTCGGGCGGCTGGACCCCTGGGGCATCCTGGCGGCGAGCCTGCTCATGGCACTGATTTATATCGGCGGCGATGCGCTGCAGGTGTCGCTGCAGATGCCGACAGCGATGAGCGGCGTGATACAGGGTCTTGTTCTGTTTTTCCTACTGGGCATGGATCTGTTCATCGGCTTCCAGTTCCGTTTTGGGCGCCGCAGCCCCAAGCCTGTGGGGCAACTCGCCGATGCATGATCTGGTGCTGATTGTCGCGATCCTCGTCGCGACGCTGCGGGCGGCGACGCCGCTGATCCTGGCGGGGCTCGGCGAATTGGTGACCGAGAAAAGCGGCGTGCTCAACCTCGGCGTCGAGGGCACGATGCTGATGGGGGCGGCGGCAGGCTTCATCGGCACGGTCACCACGCATAGCCTGATCGCGGGCTTCATCCTCGCCATCATCGTCGGTGTTCTGATGTCGATGATCTTCGCCGTGCTGACGCAGACATTTCTCGCCAACCAGACCGCGAGCGGCCTGGCGCTGACCATCTTCGGCGCCGGGCTCAGCACGCTGATCGGCAATCCGTTCGAGAGCCGCACGCTTGGCGGTTTCCAGAACGCCTTGATCCCCGGCCTCTCGACCTTTTCGCCGCTATGGCAGCAGGTGTTGCAGATCGACCCGCTGGTGATCCTGGCGCTGCTGCTGGCCTTCGGCGTGCATCTGTTCCTGTCGCGCAGCCGCAAGGGTCTCATCCTGCGGGCGGTCGGCGAGAATCCGGAGGTCGCGCATGCGCTCGGCCATCCGGTGATCCGGCTGCGCTACGCGGCGCTCGCTTTCGGTGGCGGGATGAGCGGGCTGGCCGGGGCTTATCTCAGCTTGGTCTATACGCCGCTGTGGAACGAGGGAATGACGGCGGGGCGGGGCTGGATCGCACTGGCATTGGTGACATTCTCGACCTGGAAGCCGGGTTGGCTGGTCGCGGGCGCGCTGCTGTTCGGCTTCGTCACCATCGCGCAGTTCCAGGCTGAAGCCTTCGGCATCGACGTGCCGAGCGATATTCTGGCGATGCTGCCCTATCTCTCGACAATCCTGGTCTTGGTGCTGATCTCCCGCGATGCTACGCGGCTCAAGCTCAACGCGCCCGGCGCGCTTGGCCGGAGCTTCCACGCGACGGCATGAGGTTTGCAAGGGCGTCGGGAACGAAACCGCCAGTGAGGAAATGCCCATGACCCCATCCCGCCGCGAAGTACTGCTGACCGGCCTCGGCGGTATTGCCGGCGCCGCCACTGGCGCGCTCGGCCTGCGCTCCGCCCGCGCGGCCGATCCCTTCGGCGTCGGCTTCGTCTATGTCGGCCCGATCAGCAATGCCGGCTGGACCTACCAGCACAACCTGGGTCGCCTCGCGGTGGAGAAGGCTTTCGGCAGCCGTGTGAAAACCAACTATGTCGAGAGCGTGCCGGAAGGTGCTGACGCCGAGCGTGTCATCCGCCAGCTCAGCGCGACCAATGGCCTGATCTTCACGACGTCCTTCGGCTATATGGAGCCGACGCTGAAGGTCGCGCGGCAGTTTCCGAACATCCGCTACGAGCACTGCACCGGCTATAAGATGGCGAAGAATGTCGGCATCTATAATGCGCGCTTCTATGAGGGCCGCTACATCGCCGGCGTCGTCTCGGGCGCCATGAGCAAGACCGGCGTGCTAGGACATGTCGCGCCCTTCCCCATTCCCGAAGTGGCACAGGGCATCAACGCGCTGATACTTGGCGCTCGGTCGGTCAACCCGAAGATCAAGATCAAGCTGGTCTGGACCTCTTCCTGGTTCGATCCGGGCAAAGAGAAAGAGGCGGCGGATGCGCTGATCGGCCAGGGCTGCGATGTGCTCTCCAACCACACCGATTCCACGGCGGTCGTGCAGGCGGCGGAGGAAAAGGGCGTGTGGTGCACCGGCTATGATTCGGACATGTCGCAATTCGCGCCGAAGATGTGCCTGACCTCGGTTACTGAGGATTGGAGCGACTACTACGTCAAGCGGGTGCAGGCCGCGATGGATGGCAGCTGGACACCGGACAATGTCTGGGGCGGCTTCAAGAGCGGCATGATCAAGATGACGCCCTATAACAAGGCGGTGCCGGAGCATGCGGTGAACGATGCAGAGGCGAAGATCGCGGCGATCGCGCAGGGCAGTTTCTCGCCCTTCCAGGGTCCGATCAACGACCAGTTCGGCGCCCAGAAGGTGGCGAGCGGCGCCAAGCTGACCGACGACCAGATCCTCAGCATGAACTGGCTCGCGGAGGGTGTGGAAGGCAAGCTTGGCTGACGCACGGCCACAGTCTGGACATCCGGAACGGCGGGCGGCGGGATGACGATCGCCGAGACGCCCAGCGAGGACGCGGCCCTCGTCATGTTCTCCGGGGGGCAGGATTCGACGACCTGCCTCGCCTGGGCGCTCGATCGCTATCGGCAGGTCGAGACCGTGGGTTTCAACTACGGCCAGCGGCATGCGGTCGAGCTCGAATGCCGAGCGCCGGTTCGCGAGGCGATCGGAACAATCGGTGACTGGGGCAGTCGCCTCGGCTCGGACCATCTCGTCGATCTGAGGGGCGCGCTGGCGGGTGTGGGCGCAACCGCCATGACGGCCGCCGTCGCGATCGAGGCGACGGCGCAGAACCTGCCGAATACCTTCGTCCCTGGCAGGAACTTGATGTTCTTGACGGCCGCGGCGGGCATCGCCTGGAGGCGAGGTATCAAGCGCATCATCGGCGGGATGTGCGAGACGGATTACTCGGGCTATCCCGACTGCCGGGACGATACGATCAAGGCCATGCAGGTCGCGCTGAATCTCGGCATGCAGACGCGCTTCGTCGTCGAGATGCCTCTCATGTGGATCGACAAGGCGGCGACTTGGGCGATGGCGCAAAGCCTGGGCGGGCAAGCCCTGATCGAGGTCGTCTCGGAACTTACCCATAGCTGCTACCTGGGAGACCGGCGTCATCGCCACGACTGGGGCTATGGTTGCGGCAACTGCCCGGCCTGCGATCTTCGCGCCTCCGGCTGGATGCGCTGGAGAAGCCAGACCTCCCCAGCACATCATGCGGAATCCGCGACTCGCGGGTGACCTCGCTCGTCGTTACTCCGCCGGTTCCGCGACATGAAGCGAATGACCGCCCTGGCGGAACTGCTCGCTCTTCTCTTCCAGCCCCGCGAGCCGCTCGGCATCCGCGCGCAGATCCTGCGAGATGCGCATGGAGCAGAATTTCGGCCCGCACATCGAACAGAAATGCGCGGTCTTGTGCGCCTCCTTCGGTAGCGTCTCGTCGTGGAAAGCGCGCGCCGTATCGGGATCGAGCGAGAGGTTGAACTGATCGGCCCAGCGGAAGGAGAAGCGGGCGCGACTGACCGCGTCATCACGCAGCCGCGCCGCCGGATGGCCTTTCGCGAGATCCGCCGCATGCGCGGCGATACGATAGGTGATGACGCCGGTCTTGACGTCATCGCGATCCGGCAGACCGAGATGCTCCTTCGGCGTCACATAGCAGAGCATCGCGGTGCCGAACCAACCGATCATCGCGGCACCGATCGCCGACGTGATGTGATCGTAGCCCGGAGCGATATCGGTGGTCAGTGGGCCGAGCGTGTAGAACGGTGCTTCGCCACATTCGCGGAGCTGTTTCTCGACATTCACCTTGATCTTGTGCAGCGGCACATGGCCGGGGCCTTCGATCATCACCTGACAGCCGCGCGCCCAGGCGATCTTGGTGAGTTCTCCCAAAGTCTCCAACTCTGCGAATTGCGCCGCGTCATTGGCATCCGCGATCGAGCCCGGCCGCAAACCGTCTCCCAAGGAAAAGGAAACGTCGTAGCGCCGCATGATGTCGCAGATCTCGGCGAAATGCTCGTAGAGGAAACTCTCGCGATGATGGGAGAGGCACCAGCGCGCCATGATCGACCCGCCGCGCGAGACGATTCCGGTCACGCGCTTCGCCGTCAGCGGTACGTGATGCAGGCGCACGCCGGCATGGATGGTGAAATAGTCAACACCCTGTTCCGCCTGTTCGATGAGCGTGTCGCGGAAGATGTCCCAATTCAGCTTCTCGGGCTCGCCGCCGACCTTTTCCAAAGCCTGGTAGATCGGCACGGTGCCGATCGGCACAGGAGCGTTGCGCAGGATCCAACTGCGGATGTTGTGGATGTTGCGCCCGGTCGAGAGATCCATGACCGTGTCGGCGCCCCAGCGGATCGCCCAGACCAGCTTCTCCACCTCCTCCGCCACCGCGGAGGTGACGGCGGAATTGCCGATATTGGCATTGACCTTCACGAGGAAGTTGCGGCCGATCACCATCGGCTCGAGTTCCGGATGGTTGATATTGGCGGGGATGATCGCGCGGCCGGCAGCGATTTCCGCGCGCACGAAATCTGGCGTGATGAAGGCGGGGATGCTGGCGCCGAAATCCTCGCCATCCGCGCGACGGTCCTCGGCGCCGTCCGCGATGCGCGCGCGGCCGAGATTTTCGCGATGCGCGACGTAGCGCATTTCTTCCGTGATGATGCCGTCCCTGGCGAATTCGTACTGCGTGACGCGCTGGCCGTCGCGGCCTTCGCGGAGAGTCTGGGTCGCGGGACAGGGTGGCACGAGGCGATCCGCGGAGACGAAGCCGTTGTCGTCCGGACGAACCGCGCGCGGGGTGGCTTGCGCGAAGCTCCGCGCGGCGATCCAGCCCGCGCGCAGGGGCGGCAATCCCCGCGCGAGGTCGATGGGGGCGGATGGATCGGTGTAGGGTCCCGAGGTGTCGTAGACGCGGACAGGCTCTTCTCGTGCGGAAGGATCGAGCGGGATTTCCCGGAACGGGACGCGGAGGGTCGGGAAATCCTCAGGCGCAGAATAGGTTTTGCGCGAGCCGAAGATCGGGCCGGTTGTGACAGTCTGGGGGGAAGATAGCGGATGGTCCAATAGACATCTCCTCAACGCGGGAGGAGATGGATGGGAGAGACGGATTGGCGGCTGTCTATCCCACCAGTCCCTCCGCCGGCATGACCCGGATCAGGTTCCCCGGACAGCACCTGCGAAGAGGTCTGTTGCCGGCAGGGTCTCCGCGCTGCGGGAGCCTTTCGGCGCCACGCTATCGGTGTCTCAGCCCCTTGTCGGGGCACCCCTTGGTGGCGGGAACCTGCCCGAGGCTGGGGTGGGATGTCAATCTGAGGTTTTGGTAAAACTTTCGCGCGGCGGCGCGACATTGCGGATCGAAAGCCATCGCCGGACGAGGTTGGCGTCGTTCAACTTCTCAGTTTGGGCGACGGCCTGGTTAGCGGAGCAGCAGTATGAGCGCGGGTTGGATTGCGTGACGAGAGCTAGGATCGAAACTGAATTCACCGCTCCTCGCGTCACGATAGCGGCTAGCCTACTTTCATATTATCGATAGCCATTTTCGTTTTGGCTTTGGCGTTGGCTATCCTTTGCTCTTGATGCTGCCGATGCCTCGTGGCCCAAGTCGAACGATTGGGTGCGTCAACGTCGGGTAATGCATTTTTCGCCAACAAAGCAACGAAAGTTGCGGCGACACCCTAGGCGACCTTCTTCCGAGTGAGCAAGGAATGGCCGGTTGGCGAGGGAGCCGACCGGTTGAGCTTGCTGCGGTCAAGACGTTTGTTGAAATCATCCGCAGGGTCAACGCCACTCGCGGACGGTTGCCTAATCGCATCGCTGACAGGCCTAAGCATTCGGGTTGATCCGGTGGATTGAGCTAACATACTCCGAAGAAGGTTACCGCCTCGCTAAAGATTTTCTGACAAGGACGGCCTCTGGCTCACCCCGAAACCCTGTTCGTGCTCCGCCGCAGCACAAACAAACCCTGCTCACCGAATAAATTGGCCAAATGAGGATATCGCCGCCAGGGCGCGCGGTGGCCCTCGTCGTCCAGCGCGAGCCATTGCTCGACGACATAGCCCTCGGCTTCACAGAGCGCGAAGAAGTCGCGGATCGTGCAGGGGTGGATGTTGGGTGTCTCGTACCACATCCGGCCCCAGTTCTTCGTCATCGGCATCCGGCCTCGCAGCAGAAGCTGTGCGCGGAGCGACCAATGACCGAAATTCGGGAAACTCACGATGGCGCGCGCGCTGATGCGCAGCATCTGGCGCAGCACCTCCAACGGCCGCTCGACCGCCTGCAGCGTGCGGGACAGCACGACATAATCGAAGGCCTGGTCGGGATAATGCACGAGGTCGGTATCCGCATCGCCCTGCATCACCGGAAGGCCATGCGCCACCGCGCGCGTCACCAGCGCCATGTCGAGCTCGATGCCGCGCGCATCGCAGCCGCGGCTGCGGAACAGATCGCCGATCAGCGCGCCGTCGCCGCAGCCGATGTCGAGCACGCGCGCGCCCGGCTCTACCAGATCGGCGATGAGCCGCAGATCGACCCGCATCGAGCGCGCCGCATCGGCGATACGCTCCTGCCGGGACGAGCCGTCGGGCATCACGCGACACCCAGATGCTCGGCACAGCCGGCGAGGAAACCGGCCAGCGTGCGATGGAAGTCGGGTTCGTCGAGCAGGAAGGCGTCATGGCCCTTGTCGCTCGCGATCTCGACGAAGCTGACATTCGCGGCGCTTCGGAGAAGTGCATTGACCACGGTACGGCTTTCGGCGGTCGGAAACAGCCAGTCCGAACTGAACGAAACGACGCAGAACCGCGTGCGCGCCCCGGCGAAGGCGCGGCCGAGATCGCCGCCATTCTCCGCCGCGAGATCAAAGAAATCCATCGCGCGCGTGATGAGCAGATAGGAATTCGCGTCGAAGCGGCGGACGAAGGCGCTGCCTTGGTATTGCAGGTAGCTTTCGACCTCGAAGCGGTCGTCGAGCAGGGTCAGGCTGCTCGCATCCCGCAGCCTGCGACCGAACTTACGGGTGAGCGCCTGTTCGCTGAGGTAGGTGATATGCGCGACCATCCGGGCGACCGCGAGGCCGCGCGCCGGTGTCGCGCCCTTCTCCCAGTAGCGCCCTTCGTGCCAGTCGGGATCGGCGAAGATCGCCTGCCGTCCGACCTCGTTGAAGGCGATGTTCTGCGCCGAGTGATGCGCGGCGGTCGCCACCGGAAGGGCCGCGAAGACGGCTTCCGGATAGGTCGCCACCCATTCCAGCACCTGCATCCCGCCCATCGAGCCGCCGATGACGGCGAACAGCCGGCGAATACCGAGATGATCGATCAGGCGTTTCTGCGCGCGCACCATGTCGCGGATGGTGATGGGCGGAAAGTCGCTGCCCCAGGGCTCGCCGGGCTTGTCGTCGTGCGGGCTGCGCGGCCCCGTGGACCCCATGCAGCCACCCAGCACATTGGCGCAGATGACGAAGAAGCGGTCGGTATCGACCGCCCTCCCCGGCCCCACCAGCTCCGACCACCAGCCAGGCCGGCCCGTCAAAGGATGCGTTTCGGCGACGTACTGATCGCCGGTCAGCGCATGGCAAACGAGGATGGCGTTGTCGCCTCGCGGACTTAGCCGGCCATAGGTCCGATAGGCGACGTCGAGATGACGGAGGGAGCGGCCGCAGTCGAGCTCGATGCCGCCGGGGAATGCGGCGTGTTCATGCGCGATCTCGGCAAAGGGCTCCATCCGATCCATGCCGGTCTGATTAGGGCGACGGCGAGCGGGCGGCAATCGCGGCGCGTCTGTTTGCAGTGCAGGGCGGTTCCGCTATCAGTCTCCCCGGAACAATACAGTGTTGGCTTCGGCGATGCAGAGCGATCTTCAGGCCCTGTCGAATGACAAGGCAGAGCCCGTGTTGGCGGCCGGCGACTTGTCCGAGCTGCGGGCCAACCTCGATTCCATCGATGATGCCATCCACGATCTGCTGATGCGCCGGGCGGAAGTGGTCAGCCATATCGCCTCGGTGAAAACAGGCGCCGCGCTCAGGCCGGGCCGCGAGGCCGCCATCATCCGGCGCTTGCTCGCGCGCCATGGCGGCCGCATGCCTGCCAGCGCGATCGTGCGGATTTGGCGCGAAATCCTCGCGGCTAGCACCGGCCAGCAGCAACGCTTTTCCGCCGCCGTCTACGAGCCCGCAACAGACGGGCGCTTTGCCGCTGTGGCCCGCGCACAATTTGGCGCCCTGACGCCAATCCGCCTTTGCCGCAGTGCATCCCAGGCGATCGGCGAAGTGTCAGAGGGGCGCGCGAGCGTCGCGGTGCTGCCGCTGCCCGGGGATGATGACGCCGGTGTCCCATGGTGGCCGAGCCTCTTGCAGCAGCGGAAGGCGGGCGCCGTCCATGTGATCGCTCGCCTGCCCTTCTGGCACAGCCGCCCCGAAGGCACGCCTCAGGCGCAGGCACTTGTCGTTGCGACCACCCCCGCCGACGCTTCCGGAGACGACGTGTCTCTCGTCGCGCTCGAAACGGCCGCCGAGATCAGCCGCGGCGGTCTAGCGAATGCGCTTACCGCCGCCGGTTTCCGGCCGAACGTGGTCGTGCTGAACCGGCCGGGCCATTCGAGTTCCACGCAGATTCTTGTCGAGGTCGCGGGTTATGTGACCGTGGATGATGTCCGGCTCGGCGCCATTCGCGGCCTTGAGCGGCCGGCGCTGCTGGTCGGCGCCTATGCGGTGCCGGTAGGCAGCAAAACCCCATGAATGCAGCACCTCGCCCACGACCCGAAATCCTGTCGATCGCGCCCTATGTCGGCGGCGAGTCGAAGCTGGCTGGAGCCAGCCGTATTATCAAACTTTCCTCCAACGAGGGCGCCTTCGGGCCGCCACCGGGGGCATTGCGGGCGCTCGCCGATGGCGGAGCCGCGTTGCATCGCTACCCGGATGGCGGTTCGGCCGCGTTGCGGGAAGCGATCGGTGCCCGCTTCGGCCTGGACCCCGCGCGGATCGTTTGCGGCAATGGGTCGGATGAGCTCATCGCGCTCCTCATCCAGGGCTATGGCGGCCCCGGCACCGAATTGCTGATGAGCGCGCATGGTTTCGCGATCTACCAGATCGCCGGGGTTCTCGCCGGCGGCACGGTGACCAAGGTGCCGGAGCGCGACCTGGTCGCCGATGTCGACGCCTTCCTGGCGCGAGTTACCGAGCGCACGCGATTGGTCTTTATCGCCAATCCGAACAACCCGACGGGCAGCCTGGTACCGTCCTCCGAAATCGCCCGGCTCCGCGCGGGCCTGCCGCCCGAGACACTGCTGGTGCTCGACGCCGCCTATGCGGAATATGTCGAGGTGCCTGGCTATGATGGCGGCGCCGCGCTTGTCGACGCTGGCGAGGGTACTGTTATGACCCGGACCTTCAGCAAGCTCTGGGGTCTCGGCGGCGTGCGGCTGGGCTGGGCCTATGCGCCGACCGCCATCGCCGATGTTCTCAACCGGCTCCGCGCGCCCTTCAACGTCAATAGCGCCGCGATGGCGGCCGGTATCGCGGCGCTGTCGGAGCCTGGCTGGCTGGAGCGCTCGCGCGCCCATAATTCCGAAGCGCGTGGCCGCCTGACCGCCGCTCTGACGGAAGCCGGGATCCATGTCTGGCCGAGTGAGGCGAATTTCGTGCTCGCCGATTTCGGCACGGAGGCCGAGGCGCTGGCGGCCGACGCGCATCTGCGCGCCACCGGCATCATCGCCCGCCGCGTTGCCTCCTACGAGCTGCCGCATTGCCTGCGCATCACCATCGGCACGGACGCCGAGTGTGCGGCCGTCGCTGAGGCCCTGACGAACTTCATGTCGGAGAGCGCACCCCGTGGCTGAGGTCGTTTTCCAGCGGCTGACCCTGATCGGCCTCGGCCTCATCGGTAGTTCTGTCGCACGTGCGGCGAAAGCGACCGGCGCTGTCGGTGAGGTTGTCGCCTGCGACGCCGATGCCGCCGTGCTCGCGCGCGTCGCCGAGCTGGGCATCGCCGATCGGGTAGAGAGTGACCCGGCGACAGCGGTGACCGGGGCGGATTGCGTGATGCTTTGCGTGCCGGTGGGCGCGCTCGCCGAGGTCGCCGCCGCGATCGCGCCGCATCTGGCGCAGGACGCGGTTCTCACCGATGTCGGCTCGACCAAGGTCTCGGTGATACGGGATGTGGGACCGCTGGTGCCGGCGGGCGTGCATTTCGTGCCGGGTCATCCGCTCGCCGGCACGGAATTCTCCGGCCCCGATGCGGGTTTCGCGACGCTGTTCGAGGGGCGGTGGACGCTACTGGTTCCACCGCCCGGCACCGAGGCGGCGGCGGTCGATCGCATGACGGCGCTATGGCGTCGTTTCGGCTCGATGACGGAGATCATGGAACCGGCGCATCACGACCGGGTTCTGGCGATCGTGAGCCACCTGCCGCATCTGCTCGCCTTCACCATCTGCGGCACGGCGGATGATCTGGCGGATGAAAGCCGTCAGGAAGTCTTGCGTTTCGCGGCCTCGGGTTTCCGCGACTTCACCCGCATCGCGGCCTCCGATCCGACGATGTGGCGGGATGTCTTCCTCAACAACCGCGAGGCGCTGCTCGAGATGCTGGCGCGCTTCACCGAAGACGCGCAGGCGATGGCACGCGCGATCCGCTGGGGCGACTCGGCTTACATCGAGGACAGGGTGCTGCGCGGCCGTAAGATCCGGCGCAGCCTCATCGACCTCAAACAGGCCTGAGCGGCGCGCCTATCGTGGCGCGCCGGAGCCGGACTACTGCCCGGCCCCCGCGCTCGCCTTCGCCGCCTGCTGCGACATCCACTGTGATGGGCTGACACCTGCAGTCTGCGCGGCCTGAGCAATCGCCTGCGCCTGAGCGCTGGTAACCACGGCTGTCACCATCGCCTTGGAGGGGCCCGGCGGCGCCGTGGTGGTCGCCAGGATACTCGCGACCTGGCTGTTGAATTGCAGCATACGCTCGGTCATGTCGGAGCGGCTCAGGCTCGGGTCATTGGCGACCGTCGGGCAATAAGCCGCGTTCATCGTATTCATGACGTCGGAAACCGACGTGCCAGGGTTGTCCGTGCGGATCTGCTGGATCACCGAGGTCATGCGGCTCAGCATATCGGCATCGGTGCCGCTCGCCAGCAGGTTGGCCTGCCCGTCCGTCGCCATGGTGCCGGCGATCATTGAGGCACCGACCTTGGGGCAGTTCATCCGGCGCGCCGCGTTGCTGCCGGCGGCGCCCGCCACCTCGTCGGCCATAGCGATGCTACGCAGGCCCGCGACAATGCCGGGGGTCGCGTTGGCCGAGCCTTTGTTGCCCCAGGCGGTCCGCGCGTAGTTCACGATATCGGCGATTTCCTGATTGTTCAGCGCGCCGGCGAAGCTCGGCATCGCGCCGTAACCGCCACCGCCGGGCAAACCGTTCAGGACCGGTGCGACCACGCTATCGGGTAGTTCGGCCAAGACAGCCGCGTTGCCCGCGAGATTGGGGATCGCGCCCTTGACGCCGCTGCCATCCGGCTTGTGGCACTGCGCGCAATTGCCGTTGTAGAGCGCCTCACCTGCGGCCGCCTGCTTCGGCTTGATCGCGACGATCGCGGTCATCACGGGGCGCTTCTCGGCACCCTTGAGGTATGTCGCGATCGCGGTCAGGTCATCTTCCGTCAGGTAGCGCATGCTCTCATGCACCACCTCGGCCATCGGCCCATAGGCGACACCGAGGTTCGGTTCCTCACCCGTCCGAAGGAACTGCACGATTTCCGGAACCGTTCGCGCACCAATCCCCGCCTCGGGGTCGGCCGAGATATTCGGCGCGTAGTAATTATCGACGATGCCGCCCGAGAGCGAGCGGCCAAGCTGCATCGCGCCAAGGAGGTTGCGAGGCGTGTGGCACTCGCCGCAATGGCCGGGCCCCTGCACCAGATAGGCACCCCGGTTCCACGCGGCCGACTGACCTGGGTCGTTCTTATACTCACCCGCACGGAAGAACATGATCCGCCAGCCGAGCAACGACAGGCGGATGTTGAAGGGGAAGGAGAGCTGGTTGACGTCCCGCTTCACGCTGACCGGCTTGAGCGAGAAGAGATAGGCCTTCACGGCCATCACATCCGCCCGCGTCATCTTGGTGTACGAGGTGAAGGACATGACCGGATAAATGTATTCGCCATGCTGGCCGATGCCGTCATGGATGATCCGGTAGAACTGATCGTCGGTCCAGGTGCCGATGCCGGTCGCTTTGTCCGGCGTGATATTGGGCGAGACCATCGGCCCGAAGGGCGTCCGCAGATAGAGGCCACCGGAGAAGGGCACGTCGCCCGGCCCGGTATGGCAAGGCATGCAGTCCGAGGCGCGCATGATATAGGCGCCATGGCCGACTGGGTCCGAGGGGCCTGGATCATGCGGCACCACGGTATCGGTCGCGCTTAGCGCGCGCGTCGCCCCAATGCTCATCCCGAACCCGCACAGCAATGCCAGGACGGCCCCCGAGACTACTCGCCTGCCCCACCATCCGCGCATCGAGACCCGCCTTTCCAACCACGGCGCCGCCGACCCGGCCGCGCCGCCATGACTTCGTTCGTCTTTATACCGATCCCCGGCACGATTTGAAGGCGCTGGCCGAGGCTAAAGAACGCACCGGCTGCCGTCATCCCGGATGGCTCGGTTTCGTTGCAACTGAAGACGCGGGCATGAGGCACTCAATGATCCGCTATCTGCCGCGTAGTTTAGCGGGCTGAAAGGTCTGATCGGGTAATGCTAACCACCTTCTTCGACCGGAACGCGCTGAGAGTGAGGCGCCTATGATCAAGACCAGTTACGACCCCGTGGCCGACGCTATGTTCGTCTGGCTAGCGTCGGAAGGCGCCAAAATCGCCGATACGGCCGAGGTCGCTCCGGGCATCATGCTCGACTATGACGACTGCGCAAAAGTGATCGGCATCGAAGTGCTGGACATGCGCAGCCGCTCCGTGGAGGCACTGCCGCTTATCATGGCCGAGTAGCCACCGGCCCGCCTCAAGCCTTCGGCAGTGTAACCACGAAGCGCGCACCGGTGACGCGGCCTTCCGCATCGTGGCGGTTTTCCGCGCGGATGGTGCCGCCCAAGGCCTCGACGATTTGCTTGCTGATCGACAACCCCAAGCCGGAATGCTTGCCGAAACCCTCGCCCTCCGGCCGCTCCGAATAGAACCGGTCGAAGACGCTTTCGAGCTTGCCCTCGGGGATGCCGGGCCCCTCATCCGCGACGCTGATCTCGACCATGCCGCCGAGCGCCTCCTGCGCACCGAGCCAGATCTGGCCGCGCGGCGGGCTGAAGGACCGGGCGTTGCCGATCAGATTGCCCAGCACCTGCACGATCCGCCCTTCGACCCCGGCGACCACCAGTCCCGGCTGGAGTTCGCCCACCTTCAGGATCGGCGCGGCCTCGGTTCGCGTTGCATCGTCGATATCGGCCAGCGCGCCAAGCATCGCACCGATCTCCAGCGGCACCGGCGCCGAGCGGGAAATCTCAGCATCCACCCGCGACGCATCGGAAATATCCGTGATGAGGCGATCAAGCCGGATGACATCCTCGCCCATGATGGCGAGCAGGCGTTTTCGCTGGGTCGCATCCTCCACCCGGCGCAAAGTCTCGATGGCGCTGCGAATCGAGGTCAGCGGATTCTTGATCTCATGCGAGACATCGGCGGCGAACCGCTCGATCGCATCCATCCGGCCCCACAGCGCGGTCGCGGAATCTGAGAGCGCTCGCGCGAGGATGCTGATCTCGTCGCCACGGTTGAGCAGCGCGGCCGGCACGGCGCCGGTACGGCCATGCCCCTCCCGCATATCCTGCGCCGCGATGGCGAGGCCGAGGATCGGCTGGGCGATGGTCCGCGCGAGATACCAGGAGAGCAGTACCGTCAGCACGAGTGCGACGAGGAACAGGCCGAGGATGGAAAAGCGAACCGAGAACACCGCCTCGTCCACCCGCCGCGCGTCATGGGTCAGCAGCACCATGCCCACCGCCTGATTGTCCCGCATCACCGGCTCGGCCACCGTTACCAGCAGCCGCCCGTCCGGCGTGCGCCGGAAATAGGGCGGCACTTCCTGCCCCGCGTCATTGCCCCTCAGGCTGAGCACCGCCTTGAGGTCTGGTTGCCACTCCGAACCATCCGCCTTGTCGAGCCGCTGGACAGGAAAGCCGCCGGGAGCCGGAGCGAAGGTGAGCAGCCTGTCATAGACCCAGCTCACGATATGGCTGAGAGTGCCGCGATTGACGGCGGGCGGCAGTGGCTCGGTGACGATCGCGCCGCCGGAGCCGGTGCGTACCTGGCTATCGGCGACCAGATTGCCGTCCGGGCCAAAGAGCCGCGCCTGGGCGAAGGGGGTGGGATCGGTCAGGCGATACAGCAGTGGCCGCGCCAGATCGGGCACCAGCGTCGGGTGATCGGTCGTCGTGTCCTGCACGGCGCTTTCACCGAGCGCGCCGGCGTAGATCCGGGCCTGCTCGCGGAGCGCGGCGACATCGGCGTCCCGCAATCCCTTCTGGTATTGGTCGAGATAGAGCAAGGCGATGACGAGCAGTGCCAGCGGCAGCGCATTGACCAGCAGGATGCGGCGCAGGAAGGGCGAGACGAGCCGGCGCGGCGGCGTGAAGGCCGGCTTGGCCTCCGGCGGAGCGCCGGCGGTCTGCGCCTGAGCTACGACGGCGCCGTCCGGCATGGCGGATCAGCCTTCCTTGTAGCGGTAGCCGATGCCGTAAAGCGTCTCGATCTGGTCGAAGACATCATCGACCATGCGGAATTTCTTGCGCACCCGCTTGATGTGGCTGTCGATAGTGCGGTCATCGACATAGATGTTCTCGCCGTAAGCGGCGTCGATGAGCTGATCGCGGGACTTCACCATGCCCGGCCGCGCGGCGAGCGCCTTGACCAGCAGGAACTCGGTCACCGTGAGCTGGATGTCCTTTCCCTTCCACAGGCACTGATGCTTCGTCTCGTCGAGCGTGAGCTCGCTGCGGACCATGACGCCGGTGGGGGCGGCGCCGGAGCCCTCCGCCCGGCTGACCTCGTTGCGGCGCAGCAGGGTGCGAATGCGTTCGAGCAACAGGCGCTGGCTGAAGGGTTTCGTGATGTAGTCGTCGGCCCCAAGGCGAAGGCCCATGAGCTCGTCGACCTCCTCATCCTTGCTGGTGAGGAAGATGACCGGCAGGGCGCTGCGCTGTCGCAGGCGCTGCAAAAGCTCCATCCCATCCATGCGCGGCATCTTGATGTCGAGCACAGCGAGATCGACCGGCCGGGCGATGATGCCCTGCAGGGCGCTCTCCCCATCCGTATAGGTGCGGACCTGGAAACCTTCCTGTTCCAGCGTCATCGAGACGCTGGTGAGGATGTTGCGGTCATCGTCGACCAGCGCGATGGTGTGCTTCATGAGGAACTTTCGCCTGTTCATGGCCGTGAGGGCGCGCCCTCAGCGGACTATTCTGCATGATTAGTCGCGGCGAGGACGCGGCGCCAGTCACGCCCTCGTCGGTGGCATCTGACGGCCCGGCCCGGGCCGCACGGCTGTTGTTGCGGGAGGCCCGAGTAGCGTCGCTTGCGACCTTGCGGGACGGGGCACCGTTTCTGTCGCTGGTGACGCCGGCGACGGCGCCTGATCTCTCCGTGCTGATGCTGCTCTCATCGCTGTCGGAGCATCGCCGCAACCTGGAGGCCGATGGCCGCTGCGCCCTGATGGTCACGGGCGCCGCCGAGACGCGCAACCCGCAGACGGCGGCACGGCTTTCACTGAGTGGGCGGGCTGACGAGGTGACTGGCGACGAAACGGCGGGACTCAAGGCACGCTGGATCGCGGCCCATCCCTATGCCGCACTGTACGCCGATTTCGCAGATTTCGCATTGTTCCGGTTCGTGGCTGAGGAGGCGCAATACATCGGCGGCTTCGCCCGCGCCTATCACCTAACGCTGGATGAGCTGTTGCCCTCAGCGGATGGGGTCGCGGCGGTGGCCTCGGCGGAGGCGCGTATCCTTGCTCATTGCAATGCGGACCACGCCGAAGCGCTTCTTGCCATCGCGGTGGCGTCCGGCAGCGGTCATGGCGATTGGCGGATGACGGCGGTGGATGTCGATGGCTTCGACCTCGCGGCGGATGACCGCGTTCTTCGCACGGCATTCAGCCGAACCGTCGCCTCGGCGAGCGAGGTGAGGCAGGAGCTTGTGCGGCTCGTCGATGCGGCGAGGACCGGGACGTCTTTGGTTTGAACCGCGCTCATTCCACTACGTCATGGCATGCGAAGGCATGCCATGACGTAGCATTGGGTCGCGAGTTAGTTGGCGATTCATCACGCCATTCGTGCAGCATCACGCCAGCCCGTGCAGCCGGATCATCCCAAACGCCGCAATCGTGATGGCGTCCCGGATCACGCCGTCGCGGATCATCCGCTCGAACTCGGCGAGCGCAAAATGACCGGTGATCATGTCCTGCTCCTCATGCTCCAACTCCGCACCCACGACGCTTAGATCGGTCGCGAGGAAGACGCGGCCGGACTGGCTGGAATAGCCGGCAGCCTGGAATAGCTGGCCGATTTCGGTAAGCTTGCCGGCCTGGAGCCCGGTTTCCTCACGCAATTCCCCGGCGGCGAGTGCCGCTGGATCGACATTGGACCGGGTTTCCCAAGTTCCCATGGGGAATTCCCAGCAGCGCCGCCCGACCGGATAGCGGAACTGTTCCACCAGATGAACGACGCCGTTGTCGATCGGTCCGACTACCGCGAATTCCGCTCGTTCGAGAACGGAATAGATGCCCTCGGAGCCGTCCATTCGCCGCACGCGGTCTTCCCGCAGCCTCAGCCAGCGGTTTTCGTAGACTAGCCGGGTCGCGAGCTGCGTGATGGCGTCAGTCACGAACGGGTTTCCTGCGAGCCGCCTGCCGCAAGCGCCTCATGCGCGGGCGCGGCGGAAGGTAAGGTTGTAGCGGAACGGGCCGAAGCGCGCGTCGTGTCCCACTTTGACGGGACGAATGCCATGAAATAGCAGCCGCGCCAGGCCGCCGAATACCACCACATCGCCGTTGACGACAGCAAGCGGCTTGGGCTTCGTTGAGCGCGTCTCGCCACCCACCAGGAACGTAGCAGGCAAGCCTAGCGACACCGAAACCACGGGCGAGGTGAACTCCGCCTCATCCGAATCCTGATGCAGCCCCATCCCGGCGCCGATTGCGTAGCGATTGATCAGGCAGGTGTCGGGGTCGTAGCCGGGGTACCCCGCCTCCCCAGCGGCGGCTACCGCGAGGCTTCGCATCGGAACCGGCATCGGCGGCCATGGCTGAGCCGTCTCAGGATCGCGGCTCTCGTAGCGATACCCGCGCCGGTCCGTGACCCAGCCGCGATCGCCGCAGCTCGTCATCGCAGCGGCAAGACGGGCGCCGCCGCGCGTCGTCATGAAGCGGAAGGGCGCGGCCTCGGCGATGGCCGCCAACAGCGGTGCCAAATCGGCGGAATCCGCATATCCACGCAACAATCGCATGCCGTCAGGAAGCGGCGGCTCTGGCAGCGCGCCGAAGAGGTCGGACGCGCCGCCGCTCAAGCCGGCTGCGGCAGAGTGAAGAGGCGGGAGACCTCGTAGAGATCCACAGCCGTCGGGTGGCGTGTTGATGGGACCGTGCCATCCTCCTCGCGCACGAGCTGGCAGGTCTGCATTCCGGCCGCGAGCGCGGCATCGAGTTCCGCCTCGATATCGGAGAGGAACAGGATGAGGCCAGCCGGCATGCCGATGCGCTGGCGAATGGCTTCGTAACTCGCCACCTCGCGCTTCGCCCCGAGACGCGTGTCGAAGAAGCCGGAGAACAGCGGCGTCAGATCGCCCTGCTTCGTATGGCCGAAAATCGCCCGCTGCGCGTCCTCCGAGCCGGAGGAATAGACGTAGAGCGGCAGTCCCTCTCGCTTCCAGAAACTCAAGACCTCCGGCGCGTCGGGATAGAAGGTCGCGACCAGCTCGCCGGAAGCGTAGCCAGTCCGCCAGATCAGACCCTGGATCGCTTTGAGCGGCGTCACCTTCTCGTCGAGATCGCTCCACCGCAGCAGGCTCGCGACCGGATCGGCCTCCGGTGCCAGCGCGCGGGTCTCGGCCAGAGCTTGCACGACGGCGGGATCCGTATGATTGGCGGCCACGAAAGCCTCCAACCGTGAGCGCGCATAAGGAAACAGAACGTCCCGCACCGCGCTGATCGGCGTAACGGTGCCCTCAATGTCGATCAGTACAGCTTCGATCGGATGCACGCGCCTCAGCTCGCCGGGAAGCGGGTGCTGATATCCGTGCCCGTGAAATGCGGCACCCAGCCGGACGTATCAGTGAAGATGCGAAGGGCTGTGAAGGAAGGCTGCTCGCCGGCATCGAACCAGTGATGGACATTGGCGGGCACGCTGATCAGGTCACCTGCGGTGCAATGCGCATCGTAGATGCGGCCATTGACGTGGAGGATGAAATGGCCGGAGCCATGAACGAAGAAACGCACTTCGTCCTCGGTATGGCTGTGCTCGTTAATGAACTTCGCCCTTAGCGCATCCTTCTGAGGATTGTCAGGCGTGAGCTTCAGGACATCGGCGGAGCCAGCGCCCGAGGCGCCCATCAGCTTGTCGAGATAGGGGCGATAAGCGGCCAGGATCACCTCCGGCTCGTCCTGCGGCGACAGCGCGACAGGGCTTTCCCAGCGCTCGAACCGCACATCGATGGCGCCGAGTTCACGCGCCATCACGTCGCCGTCCTCAGTGCGGAGGATCGGGGTGTCCGGGGCATCATCGCTATAGATGGTCAGGCGGCTCATACGAGCTTCCTCCGTTCGATCTCGGTGGCGAGCAGAAATTCGAGCGCCTCTAGCCGGTTGAGCGCGCTCTCGACGTTTCGGCCCCAGACATAGATGCCATGGCCGCGCAGGACATAGCCGATTGGCGCACCGCCCGTCTCCAGGATTGGCGCCAACCTGCCAGCGAGACGCTGCATATCCTGGTCATTCTCGACAATCGGCAGAGCGACGTCCACGTCGTGAGTGGGAAAGTCGCTCCATGCCTTGATGATCTCGTAGCCCTGCAACCGAATTTCCTGCTGGCCGCGCAACGCTAAAGTCAGCGCGGTCGCGGGAATGGAATGCCCATGCAGGATGGCGCCGACCTCAGGCCAGAGCGCGTAAATCTGCCCGTGTAGCAGGGTCTCCGCACTTGGCTTCATGCCTTCCGAAATCGCGCTGCCGGCGAAATCGGCCAGCATGATGTCTCGCGCGGCGAGGAAACCCTTGTGGACCCCGCTGCGGGTGATCGCCATGCGGCCGCCATCTAGCCTCGCGCTCAGATTGCCGCTGGTGGCAGGAACCCAGCCACGCTGGTCCATGCGGCGCCCAGCGGCGACCAGGGATGCCGCCACCGTTTCCGGCACTGCATCCTTCACGGCGATGTCCACAGCTTGCGCCGGTCGCGGTTAGCCTTGGTTGCGGATCGGCGCGGTGGGGCGGACCGTCTGCGCCGGCGTCTCCTGGCCCGGCGGGCTCAGCGTCGCGGGCTTGTCATTGGCCATCGACGCGTCCGTCTCGTTCTCGTCGGCCATGTTCTTCTTGAAGGACTTAATACCCTTGGCGAAGTCGCCCATCAGATGGCTTACCTTGCCGCTGCCGAAGAGCAGCAACAGGACCAGGATGACGATCAGCCAGTGCCAGATGCTTAGCGATCCCATGATGCCCTCCCCGGGCTAAATGCGCGGCGGCCCATCCGACCACCAGGACGACCGATCATAGACGCCGCGCGATCTCTTAACCAGTAGTGAGGCCGAGAAGCCACACCGGCCAACACACGGCAAGGTTGTCCACAGCTTTTTTCTCTACACCTCGACTCCGCCATTGGCGATCACCCAAAGGACCTATACCGTATCTTGTGTCGAAACCGGCAGGAGACCACGAGATGGAGTGGAGCGAGGCTATCATCGCAGAGCTGCGAAATCTGTGGTTGGAGGGACTCTCAACCGCGGAGATCGGCCGCCGCCTGGGAATCTCAAAAAATGCGGTCGTGGGCAAGGCGCATCGCTTAGCGCTGGACCCGCGACCCTCACCAATTCGCCGCAGCGCGACGCCGACCGTTGCCCCGCCGCCCCGCGCGGTAGGATCGACGCTGCCGGTTTTGCCGACACGGCAACTCCGGCCCGCGCGCCCGGTCGCTGTCTCGCCGGCGCCACGTCCCGTGCCTGCGCCCTCACCGCGCCTTGCGGTGGCGTCCAACCCGACGTTCACGCGCACCGTGGCATGCTGCTGGCCGATCGGCGAACCCGGCACCAGCAGCTTTCATTTTTGCAGCGACA
Organism: Acidisoma sp. S159; assembly: GCF_009766125.1. NCBI lineage: Bacteria > Pseudomonadati > Pseudomonadota > Alphaproteobacteria > Acetobacterales > Acidocellaceae > Acidisoma > Acidisoma sp. S159. The sequence goes on along the minus strand of NZ_LMUG01000067.1, from coordinate 130,590 downwards.
GCGCGATCCACGGCAAGCCTTACTGCCAGCAGCACGCCCAGCTCGCCTATGTGAAAGTCCGCGACCGTCGCGAAGACGCTGCCTGACCACTCGTCCAGCATGGCACGCCGCGCCTTAGGCGTGCCATCGCGCCCTCTGTCACCCGGCTCGCGGAGCCGGTAAGTTCGCGCCCCGGTCGCGCGGCCAGCCGGTCGCTGCGAGCTTGGATCGGATGGACGAGGGACGAAAAGCGGTGGCGGAGCGCGACGATCGACCGATCGAGACGTCCTGGCGGAGCATTACGCCCGCCGAGGCCTGGCGCCGGTTTCAGCACTCCGAAAACCGCGGCCTCGTTCTGCGGAACGTCTTCTTCCATGTGCTTCGGGTTTTATATAACCGCGCCCGCTGGGTAGTCGGCATCCTGCTGCGACAATTGCGGGAAGTGCGGCTGCAGATCACCATGGCCGGCGCGGTGGTGATCGGCCGGCTGCGTGATCCGCATCAGGTGATCGAGCATTGGACTTCGCCGGACCACCCGCTTGGCCCTCGCGTGGTGCTGTTCGTGCATTTCGACGCGGCGGGACGAGTGATCCCCACCACGCGCAGCTTCATCACGCGTCTCGCGGAGACCGGCCTCTCGGTCGCCTTCGTCACCAATTCCGAGCGGATCGAGCCGGAGGCGAAGGAGTTTCTCAAGGGCGTGTGCGGGGAAATCCTGATCCGCCGCAACATCGGCTATGATTTCGGCGCCTGGCGCGACGCGCTGGATACGCTGGCTTTGCCGCGCGCCGAGACGGAGGCGATCTTTCTCGTCAATGACAGCGTCTATGGCCCGTTCGGCGATTTCGCCAGCGTGCTTAGCGGCCTCGACTTCGAGCGGGCGGAGATCTGGGGCCTCACCGAAAGCTGGCAGCATCGCTACCATTTGCAATCCTTCTTCCTGGCCTGCGGCGAGGACGCCATCCGCAGCGACGCCTGGCAAAGGTTCTGGCGCTCGGTCCGGCCGGTGCCGTCGAAAGAGTGGATCATCCGCCATTGCGAAATCGGATTCACCCGCAGCCTGCAAAAGGGCGGCGTGATCTGTGCCGCGCTCTTCCCCCAATCAGCCTTGCTCGACGCGCCAGAGATCGCGCGGCTTGAGGCGCTGGTCGCGACCAATCCACCCCGCAACAGCAAGGCCGGCGCCCGCGCGCTCCATGCGAGACGCCTGCTTCGGTCGATCCGGCGAGGCCGCCAAGACCTGAATCCCTCGATAGACCTATGGCGACAACTGCTTTGGGCCGGCTATCCCTTCGTCAAACGCGAATTGCTGCGGAAAAATCCGAGCCGCATCTCTGACGTTTTCGACTGGGAGCAGGTGGTGACCGAAACGAAGATGAGCGACCCGCAGGCGCTGGCCGATGAGTTGCGCGTGGCGCTCGGCCCCAAGCTGCAATCGGTTTGGAATGTGCCGGACGGAGACGAGAAAGAAGATTTGGACTTGATCGAGACGTCGAACCATTCGTGAGGCGGACGGCTTGCCTCGTGCCGTCATCTCAGTCTGGAGGCGCCACAACCAGCCAGCGCTGTGCCGCTAGGTCGTCAGCCGATTTTGCCTCAACCCAGTGGTCTTTCCCCGAGATAAGATGCTCCTGCTTCCAGAAAGGCGCGCCGACCTTTAGCCAGTCGATCAAAAAGCTCGTCGACTCGAGCGCCGCTTGGCGATGTCGCGCCGCCGTCAGTACAAGAACGATACGGCCGCCCACGGGGATCCGGCCGACGCGGTGAATGACGCGGCAGCCGATGAGGTTCCATCGCGCCTCCGCCTCCTCCGCCACTCGGCGGATCGCGGCCTCGGTCATCGCGGGATAATGCTCGAGCGTCATCGCCGTGATTGCCGAATGACCCTCGCCGCCACGGACCACGCCGAGGAAGGAGGCGATGCCGCCGATCTCGCCCGGCTCCGACTGCAAGCAGGCGATCTCGGTCGCCATGTCGATGTCGTCCGGCCCGACGCGAATGAAGGCCACTTGCTTAGCCGCCAGTGATGGGCGGGAAGAAAGCGATCTCGTCACCCGGCCGCACAATTGTATCGAGCTTGGCGAAATCCTGATTCACAGCGCAGCGGACACGCGCGGTTTCAGCCAGCGCCTCGACATAGCCGGGACCTCGCAAGCGCAGCCAGGCAATCAGGTCGGCAACAGTTACCACGGAGGATGGCGGCGTCACCTCCTCCTCGCCGAGGCCGATGCGTTCCCTCAACCAGGCGAAATAGAGAAGCTTCATCGGCGATCCTAGCCTGGAGCGGGAGCCGCGCGAGACTAAGCGGGGCGGAGACCGCTCCGCCGCTCGTCCAGATTTACTTCGGCGTATTGATCGTGCTGATGGTGCCGTTCGGCATGACCAGCGTGCTGGTGCCGTTGCCATTGGGGATCAGGATGCCGCCGCCCTGGCCGTTGATCGGCGCGACAGTTTGGTAGTTCGGCGTGCCGCCGGTGACCGTCGTCGGACCCGCTGGGGTCTGAATGGTGGTGCCGAGCTTGGGCATGCTGTCGGGGGGCGGCGTCGCGTAATCGGCTCTCCCGGCTCCGGGCGGGACTACCGGCATGCCTAGGCCGGCGCCTGCTCCGGTGCCGGCATTTGGCAGCGCGCCTGGCCCAGTCCCGGCGGGGCCCCGGATCGTGCCGGTTCCGGTGCCCGGCGTGGGCACACCCCCAAGAGGAGAACTCGGCCCGCTCAGGTCCATCTGCTTCTGAATCTCGGCGAGGGTTGGCATCGCGGGAATCGAGGTCGGCCAGACGTCGCCGGTATCGGGGTTGATGACAGGCTGCTGCCCCGGGCCGCCATCGGCGCGCTGGATATTGGCGCTGTCGCCGACCGGTCGATTCGGGTTGCCGTTCAGGCCGTGGGTATCACCCAGGAAGTGGCCCATGCCGGTGCAGCCTGACAGGAAGACTAGGCTGCACAAAACTGTCCGACGCATAGGGTCAAATCCTTATTCTGGCCACAGAGCAACATGGAACCGGCTGCCGGATCCCGCTCTGCCATCACTGCATGCCATGTGACGGGTTAAACCATCAAGAAAGGTGAATCTTAGACTGATTTGTTGCACTTTCCGAAGCGGCCCCTCGTGCACCCGGCGTCGCCGCGTGCCGAAGACCCGCTACCAGGTAGTCCCAGCCGGTCGCCAAGGTGAGCGCCGCCGAGATCCAGAGCAGGATAATGCCGATCAGCCACACTGGCAGGCCAGGCAGGCCGATCAACCGCGCCGTCTGATCCCCCGCCAGCAGCATTCCGAGCGCCAGCATCTGCACGCCCGTCTTCCACTTGGCGAGTCGCGTCACCGGCAGGCCGACGCGGATGCCCGCGAGAAATTCGCGCAATCCGCTCACCAGAATCTCGCGCAGCATGATGACGATGGCGGGATAGAGACCCCAGGCTCCCAGCCTGCCGGAGCCCGCCAGCATGAGGAGTGTCGCGCCCACCAGCAGCTTGTCGGCGATCGGATCCAGCATCCGGCCGAAGTCCGAGAACTGGCGGCGGCTGCGCGCGACACGGCCATCGAGCCAGTCGGTTATCCCCGCCGCCGCGAAGACGAGACAGGCCGCGAAGTCGCAGCTCGGCAATCGCAGCGCCGCCAGGGCGATCAGCAATGGGATCGCCGCGATACGCGAGAGCGTGAGGACATTGGGCAGGTCGGTGATCATGCGATCGGGAGAATAGGCGCGGCGGGCCGCTCAGGAAACGGATTCCATCCGTGCCCCCGGATGAAAATGGGCATAGACGCGCTGGGCGGTGGCGCGGTTGATGCCGGGAACGGCCGCGAGGTCGGTCAACCCCGCCTGTTTCACACCCCGCGCCGAGCCGAAATGATGCAGCAGCGCCCGTTTGCGCGCGGCCCCTACGCCCGCGATCTCATCGAGTTCGCTCTGCGACAAGCCACGCGAGCGGCCGACGCGGTGGCTGGTGATGGCGAAGCGATGCGCCTCGTCCCGCAATCTTTGGAGGAAATACAGCACCGGGTCGCGCGGCGGCAGCTGGAAGGCGGTCCGGCCGGCACTGTGGAACCATTCGCGCCCGGCGTCGCGATCCGGACCCTTCGCGATCGCGACGAGCGGGATATCGGCGACACCCAACTCCTCCATCACCATCCGCGCGGCACTGAGTTGGCCGGCGCCGCCATCGATCAGCACGAGATCGGGCCAATGCGGATCGTCGCGATCGGCATGTTCCTTGAGCGCCCGGCCAAAGCGGCGTTGCAGTACTTCCTTCATCATCGCGAAGTCGTCGCCCGGCGCGATCGGGCCGCGGATGGAGAATTTGCGGTACGCCTGTTTCATCAGCCCCTCGGGCCCGGCCACCACCATCACGCCATAGGGATTGGTGCCCATGATGTGGCTGTTGTCGTAAATTTCGATCCGCTCGGGCGGCGAAGCCAGGCCAAACAGCTCCGCCGTGGCGCCCAGCAGCTTGGCCTGTCCGGCGGTCTCGGCGAGGCGCCGCTCCAGGCTTTCCCGCGCATTGAGTTCGGCATGCGCGACGACCGCCCGCTTCTCGCCACGCTGCGGCACCGCCAGGGTCACGGAGCGCCCGGCCTTGATAGACAGCGCCTCGGCGATTAGCGCCTCCTCCAACACTGGCTGGTTGAGCAGCAGCAAAGGCGGCGGCGGCTTGTCCTCGTAGAACTGGGCGATGAAGGCGGCGAGCACCTCGCTCACCTCATCGGCCTTGGCATGGGTGGGGAAGAAGGCGCGGTTGCCGTTGTTCCGGCCGCCACGGACGAAGAAGACCTGCACGCAGGTTTGGCCGGCGATCTGCCAGGCGGCGACGACATCGGCGTCCTGCAAGCTCGCCGGGTTGATGACGCCGGTGCCCTGGACATGGGTCAGCCCCCGGATGCGGTCACGCAAGGTGGCCGCCCGCTCGAACTCCATAGCCTGGGAGGCCTGGTCCATCTCGGCCGCCAGTTCCTGCTGAACCGTGGCCGCCTTGCCCGAGAGGAATGCTTTCGCCTGCGCCACGAGCAGCGCGTAATCCTCCGAAGCGATGCGCCCGACGCAAGGGGCCGAGCAGCGTTTGATCTGAAACAAAAGGCAGGGACGGGTGCGGTTGGCAAAGACCGTATCGGCACAGGACCGCAGCAGAAACAGCCGCTCGATTGCCGTGAGGCTCTGGTTGACCGCCCAGGCTGAGGCGAAAGGTCCCCAATAGCTTGCCTGTTTCCGGGTCTGCGCGCCGCGGTGCTTCACGATCTGCGGATACGGGTGGTCTTCCGCCAACATGAGCCAGGGGTAGCTCTTGTCGTCCCGCAGCACGATGTTAAATCGCGGGCGCAGGCGCTTGATGAGGTTGGCTTCGAGGAGCAGCGCCTCGGCCTCGGTATGGGTCGTGACGATCTCCATCGTCACGGTATCCATGACCATCCGCCGCAGCCGTTCCGGCAATCTACCGAGCTGCGTGTACGAGGTGACGCGCTTCTTCAGACTGCGCGCCTTGCCAACGTAGAGCGCGTCGCCTTTCGCGTCTAACATCCGGTACACGCCCGGCGTCAAAGGCATGGTTTCGAGCGCGGTCTCAATTACTGAGACACCACTCGGCGCCTCCCGCGTTTCGAATTCGCCTGTCATCAAGATGTTAGTGGTGTCGTTAGTCATGCCGTCGGCTTGAGCCCCGATGCGATCAAAGTCATGTTTAGGCCTGTGGGTAACTCTGTGGGCAATCCCCCGTGGGCTAGGCCCGACCTAGGCATCGCCGACCCTCGCGGAGGGTGAACATCACAAATCGCATTATGTTTCAAACTATTGATTTTGTGGCTTTCCGATCTTACGGACGCTTAACGAAATCAAGAGTGACTGACACAGTGCTGTAACTATTGAGCCTTCGGGGCGGGAGTGGACAAGCTCTGCTGGTAGCGCTGGATCTCGACGCCCGCTGAGGCTGCGTCGGCGAAAACTGTGAGCTTCTCGACGCGCAAACGCACCTCTTGCACACGCTTGTCAACAAGACAGAGGACCGCCAGGCGCTCCGCCAAAGTTTCCACAAGCGCTACGTGTTCCGCCTGTATCAGTCGCCTGATGCGACGAGTCAGGGCATCGTAATCAACCACCCGATCGATCTCGTCCGGCCCTACCCCGTCGGTGTGATCCAACCCGTTATCGGTCACGCCCAGGTCAATGTTGATCCGGATCGGCTGCCGCCTGAGGAGTTCGTGCGGATAGATCCCGAGGAGCGCCTGCAGCACCAGGTCGCGCACGAACACGCGGCGTAAGGGAGGTGGCGGGGATGTCATTCGGGCAACTCCACGCCCGTACCCCACTGCAGATGCTGCCCGCCATCCAGCGCCAGCATCTGGCCGGTGAAGGACGGCATGCCCAAGATCGCCATCATGGCATCCGCGATCTCGACCTCGTTGGTGCCATGGCGTAGCGGGAGGCTGCTGCACTGCTTGTCGAACTGCTCCTGCGTCTGGCGCGGGCTCGGCAACGCGGGACCGGGACCAATCGCCGCGACGCGGATGCGAGGTGCGAGGGCCAGAGCGAGGCTGCGCGTCAGGGTCCAGAGCGCCGACTTGCTCACCGTATACGAAACGAAATGCGGCGTCAGCGACCATACGCGCTGGTCGATCATATTGACGACGACGCCCTTCGCCGCCTCCGGCAGGCGGCGCGCGAAATCCTGGGTCAGCACGAAAGGCGCGCGGAGATTGGGCTCCATATGCTCGTCCCAGCTCGCCCGGGTCGCGTTGTTCCACTCGTCCCGCTCGAAGGTGCTGGCATTGTTGACCAGCACGCCCAGCGGCCCGAGCGCGGCTTCTGCCGCTGCGACAAGACCCGTTACCTCAGCTTCAACAGCGAGATTTGCCCGCAGCGCGAGCGCCCGGCCGCCGCGTTCCGTGATGGCCTCAACGAGGCTCGCGGCCTCGGCCGTGCTGGCATTGTATTGCACCGCGACCGCGAACCCGGCCTCGCTCAGCCGCTCGACCATCGCGCGGCCCAATCTCCGCGCACCACCCGTGACTAGGGCGGCACGCGGTATCGCCGTCTCCACGATCATCGGCGCGCCCGGCGCCCCGGACCGCCACGGCCGCGACGTTTTTCCGGATCGTAGCCGCCACCGCCCGGCCCTAGCGGCTCCGGCGCCCAATCCCTTTTCCCGCGCACGCCCGAACTCGGCGGCGGCGCCAAGCCAAGATCCAGCGCCTCCAGCCGCTTAAGTTCGTCACGCAGGCGGGCGGCCTCCTCGAACTCCAAATCCGCTGCCGCGGCGCGCATCCGCTTCTCGATCTCGGCGATCGCGGAGCGCAGATCCTTGCCCACGAAATCGGCCAGGCTGGAATCCTTGACCGGCGCCACCGTCACGTAATCCTGCTCGAACACGCTATCCAGCACCTCGCTGATATGCTTGCGCACGGAGATCGGCGTGATGCCGTGATCGGTGTTCCACTGCTCCTGCTTCAGGCGCCGCCGGTCGGTCTCCTCCAGCGCCGCCTTGAGGCTGCGGGTCATGACATCGGCGTAGCAGATCACCCGGCCATCCACGTTGCGGGCGGCCCGGCCGATGGTCTGGATGAGGCTGGTCTGGGAGCGCAGGAAGCCTTCCTTGTCGGCGTCCAGGATTGCGACAAGCATGCATTCGGGGATGTCGAGCCCCTCGCGCAGCAGGTTGATGCCCACGAGCACGTCGAAGACACCCAGCCGCAGGTTGCGGATGATTTCGATCCGCTCGAGCGTATCCACATCCGAATGCAGGTAGCGAACCTTGACGCCCTGCTCCGTCAGATACTCGGTCAGATCCTCGGCCATGCGCTTGGTCAGCGTCGTGACCAAGGCCCGGCCGCCGCGATCTCGCACAAGGCGAACTTCCGCCAGTAGATCGTCTACCTGCTTCTCCACAGGCCGGACTTCGACGACCGGATCGATGAGTCCGGTCGGGCGGATCACCTGCTCGGCAAAAGCGCCGCCGGTACGTTCCATTTCCCATGGGCCAGGCGTCGCCGAGACGAACATGGTCTGCGGGCGGAACTGCTCCCATTCCTCGAAGCGCAGCGGACGGTTATCGGCGCAGCTCGGCAGGCGGAAGCCGAATTCCGAGAGGATCGACTTGCGGGCCGCATCGCCGCGCGACATGCCGCCGATCTGCGGCACTGTCACGTGGCTCTCATCGACGATGAGGAGGGCATTCTCCGGCAGGTATTCGAAGAAGGTCGGCGGCGGTTCGCCTGGCGCCCGGCCGGTCAGGTAGCGGGAGTAGTTCTCGATGCCTTTGCAGGCGCCGGTCGTCTCCATCATCTCGATGTCGAAGGTCGTGCGCTGGTTGAGACGCTCGACTTCCAGGAGCTTGCCCTCGCCTTGTAGCTCGTCCAGCCGGTCCTTCAGTTCCTTTTTGATGCGCCCGATCGCCTGGTGGAGCGTCGGACGCGGCGTTACGTAGTGGCTATTGGCGTAGACGGTGATCGTCTCCAGCTGGCCGCTCACATTGCCGGTCAGCGGGTCGAATTCGGTGATGGTCTCGATCTCGTCGCCGAACAGGCTGACGCGCCAGGCGCGATCCTCGTAATGGCTCGGATAGATATCGACGGTCTCACCGCGCAGGCGAAAGGTGCCGCGCTGAAAGGCGGCGTCGTTGCGGCGATATTGCAGCTCGACCAGCGCTTTCGCCAGAATGTCGCGGTCGATCTTGCCGCCAACCTCCAGCTTCACGATCATCTTGGCGTAGGTCTCGACCGAGCCGATGCCATAGATGCAGGAGACCGAGGCGACGACGATGACGTCGTTGCGCTCCAGAATCGCCCGCGTCGCGGAGTGGCGCATGCGGTCGATCTGCTCGTTGATCTGCGCGTCTTTCTCGATGTACGTGTCGGTGCGCGCGACATAGGCTTCGGGCTGGTAGTAGTCGTAGTAGCTGACGAAATACTCCACCGCATTGTCGGGGAAGAAGCTCTTCATCTCGGAATAGAGCTGAGCCGCCAGGGTCTTGTTCGGCGCCAGGATCAGCGTCGGCCGCTGCACGGCCTCGATGACCTTCGCCATGGTGAAGGTCTTGCCCGAGCCGGTGACGCCGAGCAGCACCTGGTCACGCTCGCCGGCGTCCATGCCCTGGATCAGCTCGCGGATCGCGGTGGGCTGATCACCTGCCGGCTCGAACTCCGACACGACACGAAACGGTTTGATGGTGGGCCGCACCGATTGCTTCTGCGGCATGAACGTCAGCAACGGGGCGGATGGGGCGAGGGCTTGCGACATGCCGTAAAGATAGTCGCCCAATGGGTCCGGGGCGAGAGCCGCATGGGAGACCTGTTGATACCCGGCCGGACCTAGCTCAGGGCGGCAGCCGCGACCCTCACGAAATGATCGATCGAGCCTGAGCCAGGTCGGCCTCCCTCAAGGCAAGCGCCCGATCCTCGATTTTCGCGACAACCCTTAGGCCAAGGCTGTTTGTGAGAAAGGCCGACTCGGCGCCCCCTAGATCGGACTCCGTCACGCTACCTTCCTCCGCGAACCCCGCCTCCAACAGCAGCCCTCGCGCGATGCCCGGAAGGGCACCATCGGCCACTGGCGGGGTCAGCCAGCGGCCATCGCGGCGGAGGAACAGCGTCGCGGCGGTCGCCTCGGCGATGGTGCCGCGCGTGTTGAGGAGCAGGGCGTCATCCATACCGGCCCGCGCCGCCTCCTGTCGGGCAAGGATGCCATCGCCATAGCCAAGCGCCTTAACGCGGGCGAGCGGGGACATCTCATTGCGGCAGGTGCCCCGCGCGATCACGAGTAGCGCTGGTGCGGGCGGCGACACAATCGGCGCCGCGGTGATAAGCAAAGTGGGAGTAGCCGCAGCGGGCGGCAGAACACCGCGCGGTCCGGCGCCACGCGTCACCGTCAGCCGCAATGACCCGACGTTCTGGTTCGCGGCGACCACGGCCGCCGCCGCGCCAGCGAGCGCGTCATCGGACCAGGGCAAGGGCAGAGCCAGCACCCCAGCCCCGCCCCGCAGCCGCGCCAGGTGACGGGGGAAATGGGCGATCACGCCAGCAGTTACGCGAATCGTCTCGAAAAGGCCGTCGGCAAGAAGGAAGCCGCGATCGGACGGCAGGATCGCCGCCTCGTCCGCAGCGCGCAGCCTACCATCGAGCCAGAGCATCATGGCGCTGGCTCCGAGAAGGCGGCGAGCAAGGGCGCGATCTTGACGCGCATCTCGTCGTATTCCGCCGCCGGCTCCGAGTCGGCGACAATCCCTCCGCCGGCCTGCGCGATCACCTCGTCCGCCGAGACGCTCAGCGTCCGAATGATGATGTTGCTGTCCATCGCGCCATCGAATCCGATCCAGGCGACCGCGCCGCAATAGGCGCCCCTGGCCGCCATCTCGACGTCCTCGATGATCTCCATGGCCCTGATCTTGGGCGCGCCGGTGACCGAACCGCCGGGGAAGCTCGCTCTCAGCAGATCGACCGGCCCCAAACCCGGCCGGAGCCGCGCCGTCACTTCCGACACCAGATGATGCACGGACGCGAAACTCTCGACGGCGCAGAGGCTTGGGACGGCAACGCTTCCGGTGGCCGCCACCCGGCCGAGGTCGTTGCGCATGAGATCGACGATCATGAGGTTCTCGGCGCGGTCTTTCATGCTCATGCGCAAGGCCTCGGCTTCGGCCAGATCCGCCTGCGGCGAAGCACCGCGCGGCCGGGTGCCCTTGATGGGCCGCGTCTCGACGCGTCCAGCGCTGTCGAGGCTGAGGAACCGTTCAGGAGAAGCGCTCAGCAGAGCCTCCCCTGTGCCCCAGGAGAGATAGGCCCCGAAAGGCGCGGGCGAACGGCGACGGAGTGCCAGATAGAGGTCGAAGGCCGCCATGCCCTCTGGCTTGGCGGCACGGAAGCTGGTCGTGACATTGGCCTGGAAGATATCGCCGGCGCGAATGTAGCCGAGCACCGTCGCCACCGCGTCCTCATAGCGACTCCGGTCGAGGTCGGGCTGCCACGCCGAGTCGCAGCCCATCCAGGTGGCGCGGTCCCGCGCAGGCCGAGCGAGCCTCGCCTCGGCCTCCGCGACGCGGGCCTTGGCGCGACCCCGTCGCAGGACGCCGGGCGGCGCGGGCAGCCCGGAAGCGCATAGCCAGACACGCCGCTCGCGATGATCGAAGGCGATCACGATGTCATGGAAGGCCACAGCCATATCGGGCAGCGCGGCAGGAGCGTGGCGGCGCGGTAGCCGTTCGAGATGATGGGCGAGGCCGTAGCCGAGAAACCCGACAGCGCCGCCCAGAAACGGCACGGGCCCCTTAGTCGGAGATGTCCGAAAGCTCGCAAGTTCAGCTTCGAGAACCGTGAACGGATCACCAGGCTTCAGGACACCATCGATAAAGACCCGGGTGCCTCGCGCTACGATGTGTCGGAACGGATCAGGCGCCAGATAGCTGTATCGGCTCCGCCTGCTCTCCGCACGCAATGAACCGGCGTCCGCGCTGTCGAGCCAGGTCAGGTGCGGCGCGCCGGCCCAGCAGGCCGCGGCGGCAGCGGGCTCCATCCAGTCCCGCTCCACGACCAGCAACGCGCCGCCCTCCCCGCTTCCCAAACCCGGCGCAATCAAGCACGCTGGCGGATGGCTGGGAAACGAGGAGGTGCGTCATCGTTCAGAGTCTCTCATCGACCTCGAACAAGGCCTGGGCGCGCGAGAGCCCGATATCGGCCAGCATATGGTCGTCCATCCGCTCAACCTCGCGGCGCAGCGATGCCTGCCGCCGGATACGGTTGATGTAGCTGGCCGTCGCGTGCCAGATCGACACCGGCGAAACTTCGATATGCCGGCCAAGCCGGATGGTCTGGATAGAGAGCGACATGACGATCTCCTTTTCCGCTTTGTCGTTGAGGAGAGAATGATGCAGCCATCCGCATTAGAAAAACGAATTGTATTTATCCTGAGGATCAGGCATTTTGATGCTCATGAGCCGTCCTCCCGCCATCGATCCCGACCTGCTTCGCGTCTTCGCCTTTATCGCGGAGGAGCGCAGTTTTACCCGCGCCGCGCAGCTCGTCGGGCGCACGCAATCGGCGGTTTCCATGCAGATGCAGCGGCTCGAAGCGCTGCTCGGCGCGCCGCTTCTCCATCGCGGGCGCGGCGGCAGTGTCGAACTTACCCGACACGGCCAGTTCCTGCTTGAACGCGCGCATCAGATGCTGGCGCTCAATGACGGCATCTGGTCGACCTTCCACGAACCCAGCATCAGCGGCGCGGTCTGCCTCGGCACGCCCGACGACTATGCGCTGCGCTTTCTGCCCGCGAGCCTGAAGCGTTTCGCCGAGAGCCATCCGAGCGTCGAGGTCGAGGTCGTCTGCGCGCCATCGGTCGAACTCGCCGCGCGGCTGAAGGCCGGCATGCTCGATCTCGCGCTCATCTCGGAAGGCCAGAAGGTGGAGGGTGGCACCAGCACGCCGCTCTGGCACGGCCCCTTGGTCTGGGTGACCTCGAAGCGGCATTCCGCCCATCGGCTGGATCCGCTGCCCCTCGCTCTGGCGGCCGGCGATTGCTGCTGGAGGTCGGCGGCGATCGACCGCCTGACTGCGGCGGGTCGGAGGTTTCGCATCGCCTATACCTCGGCCAGCCAGATCGGCTCGCTGGTGCCGGTCATGGCGGGTCTTGCCGTGACGGTGGCGCCCGCGACCATCCTGCCTGACGAGCTAAGGGTGATGGGCCATGAGGATAATGTCCCTTCCCTCCCCGACTACCAAATTATGATGACGAAGGGACGTGAGGCGCGGCAGCCGGTCACCGACCTGCTGGCGGATTATATCGAAGAGACCTTTCTGCAGGATTCCGAGAAGCCGCTACGCGCGAGTCCCGGCCTCGCCGCCTGAGGCAAGGCTGGCCAGCCCAAACTCAATTGGGCTCCGGCGTGCTGAGTGATTTCATGAGATCGAAGACGCGCTTGCGCACCCCTGGATCAGTGATCCGGTAGTAAGCCCGGACGACCTCAAGCGTTTCCCGTTTGTTCAGCGGCTCGTCCGAGAAGCCTTCCTGCTGCTCAGCAAAGGCGAGCACAGAGGATCGTCCTCCGCCGCTTTCCTGGCCGCCGGCACCGCCCAAGGCTCTGGGCATATCGTCGAAGAAGAAGCTGATCGGCACGTCCAGGGCGCGCGAGAGGTCGAAGAGCCGCGACGCGCCAACGCGGTTCATGCCGCGCTCGTATTTCTGGATTTGCTGGAAGGTCAGGCTCAGGGCATCGCCGAGCTTCTCCTGGGACATCCCGAGAAGCGTTCGTCGCAAGCGGATCCGCGACCCGACATGGACGTCGATCGGGCTCGGCCGGCCATCTCGCTCTGGCCGCTCCTGACCTACAAGGTCGCTCATTCAGGACGCCCGTGGCGCCAAAACCGCTGTACCCAAAATTTGGATGCTCGCGGAAGTGGAGCGTGTGGGGTCGCCCGGTCTCGATCCGGATTTTTCATCGTAACTCGACAACCCATGGGGGAAAAGGTGTTCGTCAAGGAATTGTTAACTTAGCGCTCAAAACTGTCAACGTAGCTCTTGGCGCCTCGACACAACCATTCGACGTAGCTCCGTTACACCGTCACATTTTTACTCAAAATCCTTAAAGATGAGATTACGCCCAAGAAAAGAGTCACTACCGCAAAGATGAGCGGGATGGTCAAGCCGCCTCGACCGAAGAGTGTCGGAGGGAGTGGCGGCGGCAATGCGCGAACCAAAACACCCGTCCGCCCTATCCCCAATCGACCGAGTTCCCGGCCGTAGGCATCGAAGACGGCCGAGATGCCTGTGTTGGCGGCGCGCGCCAGTGGCAATCCCTCCTCGACCGTGCGTAATCGTGCTTCCGCGAGATGCTGGCGCGGTCCACTGCTGTTGCCGAACCAGCCGTCATTGGTGACCAGGGCCATCCAGGCTGGGCGATCCCTCGCCACGATGATCTGCCCGGAGAAGATCGACTCGTAGCAAATCAACGGTCCGACCGGGGGTAACCCCAGCAGATGAAGTGTGCGCGGTCCTATCCCATGGCTGAAACCTTGCCCGGGCAAAATCTGGATCGGCATCCAGGCCGGCTGATACTCCCCGAACGGCACGAGATGCCACTTGTCGTAGATCGCTGCGAGCGGACCCGCCCCATCAACGGCTGCGAGACTATTGTAGTAGCGTTGGCCATCACCCAAACGGATAGTACCCGCCAAAACGGTTACCCCTGGGCCAACGGTCTCCGCGATCGCCGCACGCGCCCCCGCATCCGACCCGAGGAAGAAGGGCGAGGCGCTCTCCGGCCAAAGAACCACGACTGGTCGCTTGCCGTCCGTCTGCGCTAAAGCTTGCTCGGTTAGCCTAAGGTAGCGGCGGAAGAGCGTCACGGCGCCGGCCTGATCCAGAACCTGCCCCGTCGCGGCATTGCCCTGTATGATGGCGACCAGCGGCTGCTGAGGCTGGGGGAGCGGCTGCAGGATGGAGAGGCGCAGTGCTCCTGCGCCAGCCCAAAGTAAAAGGAGCGCCAGCGAGGCCGCCGCACCGCGCCGGCCGAGAACCGGCAATCCGCTTGCGATCAACGTCAGGATGGTAAGGCCCAGAACGCCAATCCAAGCCGCGGGCTGGAGGAAGATTGTCCCGATCGGGCCGGGAATTGCCCAGTCGGCGCCCCAGGGGTTCCAGGGGAAGCCGGTCACGACGAATTGGCGCACAAAGTCGGCGAGGCCCCAGGTGCCTGCGAAGACCAGGAGTCTCGGCAAGCCCGGCGCTGCCTTCCAGGCCGCAAGGCACGGCACCAGGATGAACAGGGCCAGGATGACCGCCAGGCCCGGCGCCGCGAAAGGCACGAGCCACCAGAACTGCGCCGCTTCGAGAAGGATCGGCTCGGTGATCCAGTAGAGCCCGATAAGGTGGTGACCGAAGCCAAAGGCGAAGCCGATCCAGGCGGCCTGCCGCCAGCTCGCGGCGCGGCCGACCAGCCAGAGCATCCCCGGCACCGCGAGCCACAGGGCCGGCACGAAATAGAGCGGCGGCAGGGCCAGGGCGGAAATCAGGCCGAGGGCGAAAGCGTAAAGCGGGGAGTGGCGCATGCGCGCCGGCTACAGGGGTGCGGCCCTGTCGGCAAGGCGAGTTCTGCGAGCGCTGGCACAGAGTGTGATTCTTGCGTAAGGCGAGTTTTCAAGCTCGGAACACTATGCTGACCCTTCCCCTCCTCGCGCTCGACGCAAGCTCGACACGATGCGTGGCCGGGCTATGGGCGGATGGCGCGATGCGTGGCGAGATCAGCCGCGAGGGACCGACAGGCGAGGCGGCGCTACTGCCTCGCCTGGTCGCCGATCTCCTCGACGCCCAGAGCGTAGCACCCCGGAACCTGGCGGGGGTCGCGGTGGTCGTGGGGCCCGGCAGTTTCACCGGCATCCGCGCGAGCCTCGCTTTTGCCCATGGTCTCAGCCTCGCCGCTGGTTGCCCGATCATCGCTGTCACAGTAGCGGAGGCGCTGGCGGAAGGCGTTGGGCCACGGCTGGGCGCGGGTTTGTGGTGCGCGCTGGATGCCCGCAAAGGCCGCGTCTTCCTGTCGCGGTCCGACGATCCGGCGGATTGGCTGGCGACGAGTGTCGATGCGGCGCCGATGCCGGATGGCACTGTGCTGATAGCCGGCGATGCCGCGATGCCGCTTTGCGACGCCCTTGCCGCGCGCGGTGCCGCGGTCAGCCCTGTCGCGGCACGCCGCCCGGAACTCGCAGAGGTCGCAGCCGCCGCGGTGAGGCGGTTGCGCGGCGAAAGACCCGCCCTGGCGCCGCTGCCGCTCTATATCGACCCGCCACGGGCTTTGCCGCCGCGCGGGGGGTTGCGCCCGCCGCCAGGCTCCGCCTCATGACGATCGAGCGAGTCGGCGCGGGCCATGCCGCCGTTCTCGCGGCGATTCATACGGCGAGCCTTGCGGCGGTCACACCTTACGGCAGCGGTGGCGAGGTCTGGGGCGCCAGTGCCTTCGAGGCCCAGCTCAGCATGCATGGCGTGGTCGCGCTGCTCGACCGGCGCGGCGGCATGGCGTTGGTCCGGATAACGGCGGACGAGGCCGAGTTGCTGACGATCGCCGTCATCCCATCGGCACGCCGTCGCGGCGTCGCACGCGGGCTGCTGCTGGCGCAGATGGCAAACGCGAGCGAACTCGGCGCGCGGCAGATGTTCCTGGAGGTCGCGGTCGGCAACCGCAACGGGCTTGCGCTCTATCGGAGCCTCGGCTTCGAGGATGTCGGGCGGCGGCGCGCCTACTACGCCAATGGTCAGGATGCGCGGGTGATGCGCGTCGCTCTACCGGTTGCCACCGCGACCTGGCGGCGGCAGTCTCGGCCTATGCGCATCCATGTTCACAACGGCTCCGCGCCGTCCATTTTCACGGTCAAAGAAACGCAATTCGCCGAGGCCGCGGCACGCGCGGGCGCCGCGCACGCGGTGAGTTTCGGCAACTCGGCGGAGGCGCTGAAGGCGGTGCTGCCCGAGGTCGAAGTCCTCGTCTCCGGAACGGGACCACTCGCTGAGGTCCTGCCGCTGCTTCACCCCGAGCATGCACCGAAGCTGCGTCTCATCTTCACTGTCGCGGCGGGTATCGACAGCCTCCCGCGCGACCAGATGCCGCCGGTGCCCTTCATCAACAATCGCGGCGCGCATACTGAGAAAGCAGCGGAGTTCGTCACCATGGCGCTGCTCATGCTGACGAGCGGCATGCCGGGGTTCATCAAGGATCAACAGGAAAAACGGTGGGAGCAGCGGTTTTTCCGAGGGCTGCGCGGCCGCAAGCTGACGGTGCTCGGGCTGGGCGCCATGGGCGGCGCCTCGGCGGAGCAGGCGGCGCATTTCGGCATGGAGGTTACCGGCATTCGCGGCACGCCCAAGCCGCATCCCGCCTGCCGCAGCGTCGTTGGCGTGGAGATGCTGGACGCGGTGCTGCCGGAAACCGAGTTTCTGCTTGTTTCCTGCCCGCTGACCGACAAGACCCGCCACATCGTCGACCGCCGGCGTCTCGCTTTGCTGCCTAGGGGCGCCTTCCTCATCAACATCGGCCGCGGCCCGCTGATCGAGCAGACGGCGCTGTGCGACGCGCTCGACGGCGACCATCTGGGCGGAGCGGTGCTCGATGTCTTCGACCCGGAGCCGGTGCCGGTCGATGATCGCATCTGGACCACGCGCAACCTGGTGATGACGCCGCATGCCGCGGTGGATGATGTGGTGAGTTACATCCCCCGTTCGCTGGACGTTTTCTTCGCCAATCTGGCGGCGATGGAGACGGGTGAGCCGTTGCTCACGCCGGTGGATTTCGCGCGGGGATATTGAGCGCGTGGCTAAATCAGAAACACACGCGGGCGGGCATTGAAACACTTTGTTAGAACCAACTCATCAATCCTCTCAGCGGTGGCGCAAACTTGAGCGCTCCAGAACAAAAAGAGGATAAATACGGATGTCGTCTGCTTTAGGAGCTTACGCCCCCAATCATCATCTGACTGTCTACGAGCCCTATAGAGCGAGGTATGGCCAAGCGCCCGGTAACGCGACGTATGACCAACCTGGATGTGAAGGTACGGTACGCCAACGGTCCCTGTGCGATACCCGATTTACGGGAGACTCTTTCATCCAGCACAACAGACTCAGTCTCGAGCAAGTTATTTGCCGCCGCGACCCGAGTTCGGCGGAAGTATGCCGCCGCCCGCCGTCTTCAATGAGCCTTGGGCTAAGGAAAACGACGAGCCTGGGTCCTTCTACTGTTGGGGACAACGGTATCTATTCGAGTACGAAGGACCCGTTCCAAAACAGCCGCCGACGCCTCGTACCGAGTGCACGAAGCCTCTCGACTACTACACTCAGAGCAAACTCTAGAGGCGTCACCGCCCGCCCGACACCGTGACGACCGTGCCCGTCACATAGGAGGCCGCCGGAGACAACAACCAGGCCACCGCCTCGGCGATGTCCTCGGCCTCTCCGATGCGGCCGAGGACGACGCCGCTCCGCGCGGCGAGCGCGCGCATTTCCTCAGTCGCCATGTCGGTCGCCGTCATGCCGGGCGCGACGGCATTGACGCGGATGCCCTCCCCGCCGACCTCGTTGGCGAAGCCCTTGGTGAAGCTCTCCACCGCGCCTTTGGTCGCCGCATAGGCCGTCAGCCCCGGAAGACCACCCGTGCGGGCCGCGATCGATGAGATATTGACGATACCGCCGCCTTGGCCGCCATGACCGCGCGACATCCGGCGCACAGCCTCCCGCGCGCAGAGAATTGTGCCGAGCACATTGACCGCGAAAATGCGTTCCAGCGCGGCCGGCTCATGCGCATCCACCCGGCTCACATCACCTGTAATGCCCGCATTGTTGACGAGCGCCGTCAGCGGTCCAAGGACTCGATCGGCGGCGGTGAACAACGCGCCCACCGCCACGGGGTCGCCGACATCGCCGGCGAGCGCCTCGGCGCGGCCGCCGGCAGCGCGGATCTCGGCGACGACGCTTTCAGCCGCCTCCGCCCGCTGGGCATAGTTCACGCCGACGGCGTAACCACGGGCCGCCAGGATGCGGCAGATGGCGGCACCGATGCCTCGGCTCCCACCGGTAACAATCACAACCCCGGACATCGTGTTCAGACCTTTGCCACGTGTAGAAGGTTGGTGCCGCCCGACTGGCGGAACGGGATGCCGGCGGTGAGAACAATCTCCTGGCCCGGCTGGGCATAGCCTTCCTGCCGCGCGGCCTCGCGGGCCTGCTCGGCGGCATCCGTGAAGGAGTCGATTTCCGCAGAGACAACGCCATGGACCCCCCAGACAACGGCGAGACGGCGCGCGGTCTCGGGGCGCGGGGTCAGTCCGATAATGGGGCAATCCGGCCTTTCCCGCGCGACGCGGAGCGCGGTGCCGCCACTCGCGGTAAAGGCGACAATCGCGGAGGCGCCGATGGTATGCGCCACCTGTTGAGCCGCCGCGGCGATGGCATCCGCCGAATAGGGGTCGGGGTCCGGGCGAGAGGCGTTGGTGATGTCGCGCCAGCCCTCGTCTTGCTCCACCCTCGCCACGATCCGGTCCATGATATTGACGGCCTCGTAAGGGAATTGTCCGGCCGCTGTTTCGGCCGAGAGCATGACGGCATCCGCCCCATCGAACACCGCCGTCGCGACATCGGAGGCCTCGGCGCGGGTCGGCGCGGGCGCGGTGATCATGCTCTCCAGCATCTGCGTCGCCACCACCACCGGCTTGCCGAGCTGGCGGGCGGCGCGAACGATGCGCTTCTGCGCAAGCGGCACTTCCTCCGGCGGCAATTCCACGCCGAGATCGCCGCGGGCGACCATGACGCAGTCGGTCAAGCGCAGGATCTCGTCGAGATTTTCCAGCGCCTGGGGCTTTTCCATCTTGACCATGATCCAGGCCCGGCCGGCGGCGATTTCGCGCGCCTCGATCACATCCTCGGGGCGCTGCACGAAGGACAGGCCGATGTAATCGACCCCGGCCGCGAGCGCGAAGTCGAGGTCGATGCGGTCCTTCTTGGTCAGCGCGGGGATCGGCAGGATGACATCCGGCACGTTGACGCCCTTGCGGTCGGAGAGCGCGCCGCCGACCAGCACCTCGGTCTCGAGATGATCGTCGCGCTTGCGGGTTATGCGCAGCCGCAGCTTGCCGTCATCCAGCAACAGGTTGGTGTTGATGGCGGCGGCGGCGATGATCTCGGGATGCGGCAGGTTGCAGCGGCGGGAATCGCCGGGTGTCGCGTCCAGGTCTAGCCGGAAGGTCTGGCCGGTCTGGAGATGCACCTTGCCGCCGGCAAAGCGGCCAACGCGAAGCTTGGGGCCCTGAACATCCGCCAGGATGCCGATCGGGTGGTCGAAGCGGCGCTCGATCTCGCGGATCGAGGCGATGCGGGCCGCGTGGTCCTCGTGGCTGCCATGGCTGAAATTGAGGCGGAACACATCGGCGCCGGTCTGGAACAGCCGGGTGATGATCTCGGTGGTCGAGCTGGCCGGGCCGAGCGTCGCGATAATTTTGGTACGGCGATGGCGGCGCAGCCGCTGTGAGGCGATCGGCGTTCTTGAGAGCGACATGCGGGACGTCCCAGCTTGAATTGGCGGCCCGAGCGGCCGAGCGCATATCGGCCCGCCCCAGTGTCTCGGGGCAGGTCGATAGCCGCGGCATCAGCCATCATTGCGGGACGTGAATCAACCCCTACCGGCGTGAGAAGAGAGGGTGAAGAGCCCCCTCCCTATGCAGTCAGGCCGCCGCACTCTCGTCGTCGCGGCGCTCGCTGACGACGCGGTTCGCGAGGCTTGCCTGCGGTGCGTCGGTAGTCATCTTCGCGCTGATCCTGCCCCGGCTATGATGGACAGGTTGTGGTTCGCTGACCCAGCTATGGGCATGCACCAGGCCGTCGTCGAAATCGTGCAAATGGGACATCGGTCTTCTCCTATTCCGCCGCCTGGGCGGGGGTGTCGTGGAACTGTTCGGTTTCGGTGCTGCCGGCCATGGCCGTGGTGGAGGAGCGTCCGCCGCTCGCCGTGACGGCGACGGCATCGAACCAGCCGGTGCCGACCTCGCGCTGGTGGCGCGTCGCCGTATAGCCGGCGGCCTCCGAGGCGAATTCCGCCTGTTGGAGTTCGGAATAGGCCGCCATGCCGCGCTCCGCGTAGCCGCGCGCCAGGGTGAACATGCCGTGGTTGAGGCTATGGAAACCGGCGAGTGTGACGAATTGAAACTTGTAGCCCATGGCGCCGATTTCGCGCTGGAAGTCCGCGATCTTGGCGTCCGGCAGCTTCTTCTTCCAATTGAAGCTCGGCGAACAGTTATAGGCCAGCATTTTGCCCGGAAACTGCGCGTGGATGGCTTCCGCGAAGCGCGCCGCCTCTTCGAGATTGGGTTCGCTGGTTTCCCACCACAGCAGATCGGCATAGGGCGCGTAGGCGAGGCTGCGGGCGATCGCGTATTCGACCCCCTGCCCTTCCCGGATGCGAAAAAAGCCCTCCGGTGTGCGCTCGCCGGTCAGGAACGGCCTGTCACGCTCATCCACATCCGAGGTCAGAAGCTGCGCCGCGTGGCTGTCGGTGCGGCAGAGCAGGACCGTCGGCACACCCTCGACATCGGCGGCGAGGCGGGCGGCGTTCAGCGTGCGGATATGCTGGCTGATCGGCACCAGTACCTTGCCGCCGAGATGGCCGCATTTCTTCTCGGATGCGAGCTGATCCTCGAAATGGACCCCGGCCGCACCGGCCTCGATCATCGCGCGCATCAGCTCGAAGGCATTGAGCGGGCCGCCGAAGCCAGCCTCGGCATCGGCGATGATGGGCGCCATCCAGGGCTGGCCCTCATCACCCTCCAGCCGCGCGATCTGATCGGCCCGGCGCAGCGCATTGTTGATGCGCCGGACGACAACCGGAACCGAGTTGACTGGGTAAAGCGACTGATCGGGATACATCTCGCCGGCGACATTGGCGTCCGCCGCGACCTGCCAGCCGGAGAGATAGATGGCCTTGAGCCCCGCCTTGACCTGCTGCATCGCCTGGTTGCCCGTCAGCGCGCCCAGGGTGTGGACATAGGGCTCGGTCTTGAGCAGGTGCCAGAGGCGGCGGGCGCCCATTTCGGCGAGGGTATGGCGGATCCGGAAGGAGCCCGAGAGCCGCTCGACTTCCTGCGGCGTGTAGTCGCGGCGAATGCCGCTGAAACGTTCGGGGTCGTCTTGGCTGATGGCGTCCAGCATGGCGCGGTTTCCTTTGGCAGCGTCTCAGTCAATGTTTGACACAAGCTCGGCCAAGGTTCATCCGGGATTACAGTCTCACGATGGCAACAGCGTTGTTGGATTTACGGAGAGGCTTGTGAAGGCGTAAAGGCTTGTAAATGTCGCGTCCTCTCATCGGCCGCACGGTGCGCCGACTTCGTCAGGAGAAGGGCATCTCCCAGCAAGCGCTGGCGGCCCGGCTGGGCATCTCCGCGAGCTATCTGAACCTCATCGAGCATGATCAGCGCTCGGTAACGGCGGCGCTGCTGATCAAGCTGGGCGAGACTCTGGAGGTCGATCTCGGCGTGCTCTCCGGCGTGCAGGAACGCGACCGGGAGGGACGGCTGCGGGAGGCGCTTACGGATCCGCTGCTCGGCGCCGAGGCGGTTTCCGAGGCCGACATCGCAGCACTCGCCGCGATCCCGCAGGCGTCCCAGGCTGTCCTGGCGCTGTATCGCGCGCTGCGCGTGGCGCGGGAGGATGCGAGCGGCATCGCTCTGCCGAGCGGCCGCCGCATCATGCTGCCCAACGAGGAAGCCCGCGATGTCTTCCACGAGCGCAACAATCACTTCCCCGCGCTGGAAGCCGCCGCCGAAGCCCTCAGCGATGCGATGTCGAGCGAAGGCTCCTCGCTGGCACCCGCCGAACGCAACCACGCCATCGCCGAGCGGCTGCGTCAGCGCCACGGTCTGGTGGTGCGGGTAGCGCCGTTGCAGGGCGCGTTGCGCTCCTACGATCCGGAGGCGCGGTTGCTGATCCTGTCGGAGCAACTGCCGCGCGAAAGCCGGGGGTTTCACCTCGCCTTCCAGCTCATGCTGCTGGAAGCGCGCGACACGGTGGAGACGGCCGTCGCTCAGATCGCGCCCTCCTCGCCGGAGGCGGCGGGGCTTATCCGCATCGGTCTGCTCAACTACAGCGCTGGCTGCCTGTTGATGCCGTATCGCCCTTATCTGGCGGCTGCCCAGGCGCTGCGGCATGATGTGGACGTGCTCGCCGCACGCTTCTGCGTTTCGTTCGAGCAGGCCTGC
Source organism: Acidisoma sp. S159 (assembly GCF_009766125.1). Taxonomy (NCBI): domain Bacteria; kingdom Pseudomonadati; phylum Pseudomonadota; class Alphaproteobacteria; order Acetobacterales; family Acidocellaceae; genus Acidisoma; species Acidisoma sp. S159. The sequence continues at coordinate 107,921 of NZ_LMUG01000067.1, read as the reverse complement.
CACCGGCTTTCGACGCTGCAACGGCCTAGCGAGCGTGGCATTCCGTTTTTCTTCCTGCGCACAGATCCGGCCGGGAATATCACCAAGCGGTTCTCGGCGGCCGGTTTTCCGTTCCTCCAGCATGGCGGCTCCTGCGCGCGCTGGGTGCCCCATACTGCCTTCACCACCCCCGGCGCCATGCGGGTCCAGGTGGCGCAATTGCCGGACGGGGCGACCTTTCTCTGCTTCGCCCGCACGGTCGCGGGACCGGCCACCGGCTGGGGCGATCCGCCGCCCATCCGTGCCGTGACCTTGGGTTGCGACGTGAGCCACGCCACGGAACTGGTCTATGCGGATGGGTTGGACGTCGCGCGCGGCGTCACCGGCATCGGTCTCGCCTGCCGTCTCTGCGAGCGAGCGGATTGCCGCAGCCGGGCCTTTCCGCCGCTGGAGCATCGTCTGGCGCTCGATCCCTATATGAAGGGCAATAGCCCCTATCGTTTCGAGCCGCGGCCCCGCCCCTAGCGCGGCTTGCGACGCGCGGACGGCACAGGCATCTAACGGCCACGAGACTTAGAGGAACGAGCAATCATGCAACGCGAGTCGATGGAATTCGATGTCCTGATCGTGGGCGCCGGCCCCGCCGGACTCGCCGCCGCTATTCGCCTCAAGCAGCTCGAACCCGAGACCTCGATCTGCATCGTCGAAAAGGGCAGTGAGGTCGGCGCCCATATCCTGTCAGGCGCCGTCATCGAGCCCCGCGCCCTGGACGAGCTTCTGCCCGACTGGCGCAACATGGACAGCCCGATCAAGACCGAGGCGAAGGACGATCGCTTCTATTTCCTCACCGAGAAACACGCCTTCAAACTGCCGACGCCGCCCCAGATGCATAATCACGGCAATTACATCGTAAGCCTCGGTGATGTCGTCCGCTGGCTCGCGACGCAGGCGGAGGGGCTGGGTGTGGAGATTTACCCCGGCTTCGCGGCCGCTGAATTACTAGAGGAAGGCGGCCGCATCGTCGGCATCGCCACGGGCGACATGGGCCTCGACAAGAGCGGGCATCCGGGCCCCAACCACCAGCCGGGCATGGAATTGCGCGCACCCTATACGCTCTTCGCCGAGGGCTGCCGTGGAAGCCTGTCCAAGCAGCTTATGGCGCGCTTCGATCTCAGACGGGGTGTCGATCCGCAGACCTATGGGCTTGGCATCAAGGAGCTGTGGGAAATACCGGCGGCCAATCACAAGCCGGGCCTGATCGAGCATAGCTTCGGCTGGCCGATGGATCGCAGCACCTATGGCGGGTCCTGGCTGTACCATTTCGGCGACAATCTGGTATCCTACGGTTTCGTCATCGGGCTGGACTACAGCAACAGCTGGATCTCGCCCTTCGACGAAATGCAGCGTCTGAAGACCCACCCGCACATTCGGAAACATTTCGAGGGCGGGCGGCGCATCAGCTATGGCGCACGGGCGCTCAGCGAGGGCGGGTTACAGTCGATCCCCCGCCTCACCTTTCCCGGCGGCGCGTTGCTCGGCGATGCGGCGGGGTTCCTCAACGTGCCGAAGATCAAGGGCACCCACGCGGCGATGAAATCCGGCATGCTGGCGGCCGAAGCGGTAGCGGAGGCGCGGGCGACAGGATCGATGGAGCCCAGCAGCTTCACCGCTAAGGTGCGCGGGAGCTGGCTGCACGAGGAGCTATCCTCAGTGCGAAACATTCGCCCGTCCTTCGCGAAGTTCGGCAACCTCGGCGGCTTTCTCTACTCGGCGATCGACACCGTGCTGTTGCGCGGCAAGGCGCCCTGGACCTTCCATCACCCGCATGCCGATAACGAGACGCTGGAACCGGCCCGCGACGACGATCGCATCGTCTATCCCAAGCCGGACGGTGTGCTGACCTTCGACCGCCTCTCCTCGGTTTTCATCAGCAACACCAACCACGAGGAAGGCCAGCCGGTGCATCTGCACCTGCGCGACCCGGCGGAATGGTTGCCGGTGAACTGGGAGAAGTTCCGCAGCCCGGAAAGCCGCTACTGTCCCGCCGGAGTCTATGAGGCTGTCGGAGTCGCGGAGGGTCATCCGCAGTTGCAGATCAACGCGCAGAACTGCGTCCACTGCAAAACCTGCGATATCAAGGACCCGATGCAGAACATCGACTGGGTCACGCCCGAGGGCGGCGGCGGCCCGAATTATCCTGGCGGCATGTGAGGCGAACGATGACCGAGATCGACAACACGATGCGGACGGAGCTGGAAGCGGCGGCCTTCCGCAGCCTGGTCGCGCATCTGCGCGAGCGGACCGATGTGCAGAACATCGACCTCATGAATCTGGCCGGCTTCTGCCGCAACTGCCTCTCGCGCTGGTATCGCGAGGCGGCGGAAGCGCGCGGCGTGGCGCTGCCCGACCCCGACGCCCGCGAGATCGTCTACGGCATGCCTTACAAGGAATGGCAGGCGCTCCACCAGAAGTAGGCGCCTGCGGCCGCGATTGGGCAGATCGGCTCAGAGTGAGCCGATCGAGCGTTTCTTGGCCCTCTGAGATCCCGATCAGGCGCTAGAGGCGCGTTTCCTGCATCTCCGGCAAGAAGTTGGAGGGGATGCGCGGCGGAACCTGCCGGTAGCCCGGATCGTTGTAGTACCAGTCGTAGAGCCGATAGCCGCCGTAGGTGAGCGCCGTCCCCGCTGCCAAGACACCCACAACCGGCAGCGCGTATGAATAGACTGGCCAATCTTCGCCCATTTTGGGACTGATGCGGGTTTTGACGCCTCCGGACAGCCCCGGGGGCGTCCCCCAGTAGGTTTTATTGGGCCTGTTATCGCCAAAATTGGTGATCGCGTTGGACACCGCACCCGCAGCGCTGACGATATTGCCTTTGACCCACTCCCAAAACCCCGGCGGCGACGGACCACCGCCGAAGCCGCCTGTTGCTCCGTAACCTGCACCATCCTTCGCCTTCAAAAGCGTACCGAAGCCATCTTTCTGCGGTCGCGCATCAAGCGATGAATTGTTTGCCTGTCGCGTGGAAATGCGGATGTTCGAGGTATCGATGCCCATAGCGCGATCCCTTCAATGAGGACCTGCAGCAAACATCTCAAAGGGTTTACACAATATTACTTTAGGTGCCGATTTTGAGTCTCGATTATCTTTTCTTAACGATGATTTCGTTTGCGGCCTTTTCCGCCCCTGAATGGTTCCGGCCGCTCGGGGCAGCGGGAGTGGTTCGAGAGATGGATTGGGCCGGTGTTCGATTGACCACAGCCGCTACGGCGGGCCGATGTGCTCTTTTCGCCGATGCCGCGGCCTGGTCGCGCATCTACTCGAGCAGTCCGATGTGCAAAACATCGACCTCACGGATCTGGCTAGCTTCTCCCGCAGCTGCCTCTCCCGCTGCTATCGCGAGGTTGCTGACACGCGCGGCGTGGCGCTGCCCGATCCCGATGCCCGCGAGATTGACTACGGAATGCCTTACAAGGAATGGCAGGCGCTCCCTCCAGAAGTAGGCGCCTACTATAGGGCGGGATGAAAGCAGATCAGGATGAGCCGACGAAGTTGCCCTTCTTGCGCTCCTGAGAGCCTGATCAGGCTTCAGACGGAGGCTCGCCGGATCGGCGGCAGGACTTCAGCCGGATAGGGCGATTGGACCAGCTGGTAAGCGGGGTCGTTGTACCATCTGTAGAGCCGATGGCCGACATAGCCGCCAGCGCCAGCAAAAGTAACGACAACGACGGCCGGCAGAACGTAAGGATAGATCGCTTCACCCGCCGCGTATCCCTGTTCGCCCGCTGCGTATACCGGCTCACCCCCGCCCGATTTGGGACGAAAGGTTTTGTTTAAGTCCGGTCGCATGTACCTAGGCTGGTACCCAACGACCGCCCTATATGCGGTGCTCGCGGCGCCGGAGATACTGTCTCCTACCGACTTCCAAAATCCCGGCGGCGGCGGACCGAAGCCGAAGCCACCGGTTTCCCCAAGGCCAACACCATCTTTCATTTTCTTGGGCTTCAGCAGTTCGCGAAACGCATCTTCCTGCTGCCGCAAAGCACGCGATGCAGGATCTGCTCGTGAAGCGGCGATGCGGTTGTTCGAGGCACCGATGTTCATAGCGCGCAACCCCTCAATGGAGATGCGTAGGGAGCCGCCTAAAGCGTTTACACAATATTACGTTGCGAGCCGTTTTTGGTTTTCATCTATCATTTGTAAACTTCGATCTCGTTTACGGCCTTTTGCGCCTCTCAACGGTTCCAGCGCTCCCGCGGCGGCTGTGATTCGCGACATAGGAAGGGGCCTGGGCGCGGTTGACCATCGCCGTCCGGGCGGGTTAATGCGCCCTCCCCCGCCGTTGCCCGAGGAGTTACCGACATGGCGCTCGACACCACCGAAACCGCCGATGCCGCCTCCCACAGCAATATCGCGGCCGACCGCCTGCGCAGCATCATCGAGCGCATTGAGCGGCTGGAGGAAGAGCGCAAAGCGCTCGGCAGCGACATCAAGGACATCTATGCCGAGGCGAAATCGGCGGGCTTCGACGTGGCGGTGCTTCGCCAGCTGATCCGCATCCGCAAGCAAGAGCCGGCGGATGTCGAGGAGCAGGAGACCCTCCTCGACGTCTACCGCCGCGCCCTCGGTATGTGACGCCGGGTGGCGCTACAGCGCCGCCAGCACATCCTCCGCCCGGCTGGCCTCGAAGCTGCCGGCCTCCTCAACGCCGAGGAACGTCACCTTGCGGTCGTCCGCGACCAGCGCGTAGCGCTGCGAGCGGATGCCCATGCCACGGCCCATGAGGTCGAGCTGCAGACCGAGCGCGGAAGCGAAATCCGCCGAACCATCCGCCAGCATGATGATGCGGTCATCCACTGCCCGGTCCTTGGCCCAGGCGCGCATCACAAAGGCGTCGTTGACCGCGATGCAGGCCACGGCATCGATGCCCTTCGCGCGAAAAGCCTCCGCATTCTCGAGGAAACCGGGTAGGTGGCGCTCGCTGCAGGTCGGCGTAAAGGCGCCGGGAACGGCGAAGAGCACGACCTTGCGGCCGCCGAAGATTTCGTCCGTCGTCACCGCGCGCGGGCCATCGGCTGTGGCCTGGGTCAGCTTGATGCTGGGGATGGTATCGCCGACTTTGATCATGGGATGCTCCGTGCTCTCACGTTGAACGCGAAGTCCTAACCCCGGCCCGCCGCCGAGTCACCTAGGCGCGAAGACCTCAACGACACGCGGCATCGTGCGATACCGCAGAGCGCCCCGCTTGCGGAGGAGCCCTGGCCGCGCCAAATTTCGAGGATGGCCAAAAAGCTCGCATCCTTCGACTCCGACCCGCCCGCGCCTACGCCCGCGTCAGAGGAGGCGGATCGCCGGCTGACCGGCCAGATCCTCGCCGCGATGCCGTTGCTCGATGACCCGCGCTTTGCTCATAGCGTCATTCTCGTCTGTGCCCACAATGCCGATGGGGCGATGGGCATCATCCTGAACCGTTCGCTCGACCGGCCGAATTTCGAGGGGCTGCTGAAGCAGCTCGACATCAGCCCGGTGCCGCCGCAGCGGCAGATTCGCCTTTGCGCCGGCGGCCCGATCGACAGCGTGCGCGGCTTCGTCCTGCACACGCGGGACTGGACGGCCGAGAACAGCCTGGCGGTCGATGAGGATTTCGCGCTGACCACGAGCCTCGACATCCTCAAGGCGGTGGCCGAGGGCAATGGTCCTCGCGAATGCCTGCTGGCCCTGGGCTATGCCGGCTGGGGACCCGGCCAGCTCGACGAGGAATTCGGCAACAACGCCTGGCTATCGGTGCCCTCGGACGAGGCCCTCATCTTCGACGCCGACAATGGCAGCCGCTGGCGCCGGGCCCTCGACAAGCTGCATGTCGATCCGGCGTTGCTCTCACCAACCGCTGGGCACGGCTAGGCGGGGGCGCTACGGCGCATGATGACCTTATACTGAACCGCGCCCAAAAGATCCGTCATGGCACGCGAAGGCGTGCGGGGCACCCCGTGCCATCCACGCCTTACTTTTGTGAAGCTAGCAAGGCGTGGATGCTCGGCCTTCGCCGAGCATGACGAGGTGGAATGACTGCGGTGCAAATTAAAGACATTCCACGCTAGCTTCGGATCATGTGGCGGTTGAGACGCGCTTCGGCGAAGCCGAATCCGCGGGTGATGATGAAGGTCAGCACAATATAGATCGCCCCCGCGATAAGCAGCGGATTGGTCGAGTAGCTGACCGCCACAAGCCGTCGCGCGACCCCTGTCAATTCCATGAGCGTGATGGTGCTCGCCAGCGCCGTGGATTTGAGCTGGATCACCACCTCGTTGCTGAGCGCGGGCAGCATCAGGCGATAGGCGCGCGGCAGGATGATGCGGCGATAGGCAAGCGCCCGGCTCATGCCAATGGCGGTTGCCGCCTCGCGCTCGCCATGCGGCACCGCCAGAATGCCGCCGCGCACGACCTCCGCGAGATAGGCCGCCATGTTCAAGGTCAAAGCGATGAGGGCGCAGGGATAGGCATCGCGCAAGAAGACCCAGGCGAAGGAGTGACGGAGAAAGGCGAATTGTCCGAGGCCGTAATAGATCAGGAAAATCTGGATCAGCAGCGGCGTGCCGCGAAAGAAAGCGGCGTAGCAGAAGGCGACACTCCGCAGCACAGCGCTATGCGATAACCGTGCGAGCGCCAAGGGCAGGCTGAGCACGAAAGCCGCTACGACCGAGATCGCGACGAGCTGAATGGTCAGCAGCGTGCCAGCGATGAAGCCTGGGCCGTCGTAATTCGTCCAGAAGGCGGAAAGCGTGTTCATCGCCTCATCTCCGCAGCACGCCGCGGCTGGAGAAGCGCTCCAACGCGTGAAACACCGGCGTGGAGCCCGCGAGAAGCAGAAGATAGAGAAAGGCAGCGACAAGAAAGAACGTGAAAGGCGCGCGTGTGACCTGAGCGCCGATATTCGCCTTCTCCATGAGTTCCTGCAGCCCAAGAACCGAAACCAGCGAAGTATCCTTCAACAGATTCTGCCAAAGGTTGTTGAGGCTGGGCAAAGCAACGCGCCAAGCCTGTGGCAGATGAATGCGCAGAAAAACATGGCCCGGCCGCATGCCAAAAGCACGTCCCGCCTCGATCTGGCCATGCGGCACCGCGAGGAAAGCGCCGCGAAACGTCTCCGACGAATTGCAACCGAGCACGAGGGAAAGCGCGAAGACGCCACCCGCGAAGGGGCTGAGCTGCGCGTCCGCTTTGGTCACCATGTAGATGAGATTGGTGAGGCCGAAATAGCAGATCAGCAGGATGACGAATTCCGGAATGCCCCGGATGAGATTGGTGACCGCCGTCACCACCCGCCGCAACACGACGTTCCGCGACATCTTGGCACCCGCCAGCAACATGCCGAGCAGAAGGCCGCAGACCAGACAGGTAAAGGCAAGTTCCAGGGTGACGGCGACACCGACAAGCAACTGCCAGCCGTAACCCTGGAGATCGATCACGTGATGACCCGCGACATCACCGTCATCCCCGGTGAAGAATGCCCGAGCATGACGGCGACAGAATCGGCGCTAGGACTTCGGCGCCATGCTGAAAGGGAAATATTCCGCGTTCACCTTGGCAAAGGAACCATCCTTAAGCACCTGAGTGATCGCGGCGTTCAGCGTATCGCGCAGCTTGGTGTCGTCCTTGCGTACCGCCATGGCGGTATTGCCTGAGCCCAGCGTCGCCGGATCGACCAAAGGCTTGCCGAGGTAATCGAACTCCGCCTTGCCGCCCTTGCGCAGGAAATCATAGGCGACGGGCTGGTCGCAGACCGTGGCGTCGATCCGCTGCGCCTGCAGATCCTGAAAAGCCTGGTCCTGTCCGTCATAGGATTTGACGGTCGCGATACCCTTCAGAGTCTTGTTGGCCCAGACTTCCTCAATCGTCCCGCTCTGCACGCCGATTGTCTTGCCCTTCATCGTGGCCGGATCCTCGGTGATCGCCGAGCCTTTGGGACCGACCACCACGACGCCGTTAAAGGTCACGGGCGAGGTAAACGACACGCTTTTCTCACGCGCATCGGTGATGCCCATCTGCGACAGCACCGCGTCGATCTTATGCGCATTGAGCGCCGCGATCATCGCGTCGAAACTCATATTCACCCATTTGCACTGGATCTTCGCGACGGCGCAATATTGGTTGCCGAGTTCGATCTCCATGCCTTTCAACTGGCCACTGGCGGCGGTGTATTCGAAGGGCGGATAGTCCGCCTCGGTTCCGATGCGCACGACATCCTGCGCATAGGCATGCACCGTAAACATCGCGCCGCCCGCGATCACCGCACCCCAAAGCCAGTTTCTCATGAGACGCCTCTTTCTCGTTTTGCAGTCGTGAACATCAATGTGTCAGCATCCGCGAGAGGAACTGACGGCAGCGCTCGGAATTCGGGCGCAGGAAGACCTCGTCGGGCGTGCCCTCCTCCTCCACCCGCCCCTGATGGAGGAAAATGACGCGGCTCGCCACGCTGCGGGCGAAGGCCATCTCATGCGTCACCACCAGCATGGTGCGGCCCTCCCGCGCGAGATCTCGCATCACGGCCAGCACCTCGCCCACCAGTTCGGGATCGAGCGCCGAGGTCGGTTCGTCGAACAGCATCACGGCGGGTTCCATGCAGAGCGCGCGAGCGATGCCGACGCGCTGCTGCTGGCCGCCCGAAAGCTGCACCGGATAGGCATTGCGCTTTTCGGCGAGGCCGACCTTGGCGAGCATCGCCTCGGCCCGCTCGGTCGCCTCGCGCTTCGACAGTCCCAGGACATTGCATGGCGCCTCGATGAGGTTCTGCAGCACCGTCATATGGGTCCAGAGGTTAAATTGCTGGAACACCATGCCGAGACGGCGGCGAATCCGCTCCACCTGGCGGCGGTCGGCGGGGGCCTGGGTGCCATCCTTGTGGCGGCGCATGGCGATGAGCTCGCCATTGACCCAGACCTCCCCGGCATTGGGCATTTCGAGCAGGTTGATGCAGCGCAGCAGGGTCGATTTGCCGGAGCCGCTGCTGCCGAGGATGGCGATCACATCATGGTCATGGGCAGTGAGGGAGACGCCCTTGAGCACCTCGAGGGGGCCGAAGCACTTATGCAGGTCCTCGATCCGGAGCGCCTCGGCGGCCGTCCCGCGCGGCGTGCTGGCGTCGAGGACGGTGGTGGTCGACATGGCGATGGGCCTCCGCTGGGCGAGGGCGAAGTTGGGTGGACGGGGTGCGGGTGTCAAGCTGGGGGTGTGGGGTGGGTTTGATCTCGGGCGGGGACTAGTGGGCGATTTTGCGGCGTTCCGCTTAAACCGCTGCTCCTGCTTCACCTCATGGGCCACGGCGGGGCATATCCGCTGCTACGTGCCTTCTTCGGGGCGGTCCGATGGTAAGTAGATCCGGACTCTTTGAGAAGTATGCCGACAATTGGCCTCGCCGGGCAGGCTAAGCCAAGATGCGCGCTCTACGGTGAATTTCGCGATTACAGCTTCATGCCTCAATCATAATAAGACGAAAGCCACGATATCGTTTTCGAAGCGCCATGCGAATGACGACGACCGCCCAAACAATGCCGATCACTCCCCCTATTGACGTAGCCAAAACCACACCAGCATGCCCCAGCGACACAAAGAAATGTCGGAAGATTACTATCCCGACGCCCGACAAGGCTCCCAGCCCCACACCTCCGACAAATCCTCGCCAAAGAAAAAGCCAGTAAATGCGGAATACTCTACCCCAGGTGATATCGATCGGCTGCATCCCGAGATCCTAACCTATTCAACGTTAAGAACTCGCAAATTCCTGTCGTGTTCAGTTGGCCGGCCGGTCGAAAGAGCGTCGGTAACGAGATGGCGGCGGCGCAGGGTGTTGTGGGCAGCTTATAAACGACGACGGCTGAGGCCGGGGTGAGTGGAGGCTGGATATGGCGCTGACGCGGAGTTTCAAGGATCTGGTGCAGACGCGCATCGCGCGCGAGCCCTCTTTCGGCGAGGCGTTGCTGCGCGAGGGGATCGACGCGCTGTTAACCGGCGACGTGGACACCGGCAAGGCGATCCTGCGCGACTACATCAAGGCAACCGTCGGCTTCGAGACACTGGGCAAGACGGTCGGGGCTACCGAAGAGCCTGGTTCGGATGCTTGGTCCTCGGGGTAACCCGCAGGCGGGGATTTTGTTTTGTATTATCGGTATCTAGAGAGGTAGGTGTGGGGGTTCGATCGTAAGGGAAGATACTAAAAGCGCTTCTCAATGTTCCTCTGGATGTTATTCGTCTGCCGTTAGGTCGGTTAGAATATATGACCGCTTCGAGAATTGAGACCGCTCGATAGTTTTGATTGAAATTGTTGCCAACCAGCGGCGTCCAAGCTCGAGGCCTTCATCCTTAATGCGGCTCAAAAATGCTTGACTGAGCTGAGAGCCAGCCACACCAGTTATAGTCTCATCATTATCTTCGCGAACAAAGTCGAATGTCCTGGCAACAGGAGAGAGTCCAACGAGTTTTCCCCTTACCTTTTCTTCTCTTTCAGAGATGCTGCTATCATTGGCTCGAAACGACGCGCGACTTACGGCTTGTCTGTTAAAGTAACGCTCACGGTCACTTTCTATTATACGCAAAGTCCCTTCGGAATCTTGCAAAGCCTTTATCAAATCTCTCAAACTGATCATCAGACGGTTATCAATATTGTCGAGAGCTTTTTCAAACTCCAAGTCCTCTGCATAGGCAAAGTGATGTATTAGATCAGTGACTTCAGAAATTGCTATCTTTACGGTCGAAGCGAACAGTTGGGGCTCCTCCGCTCCCTCTTCCTCAAGCACGAACCCGAATGAGCCATGCAATGTTCCAGTGATATTTAGCCGCGCTTGTACGCGATCGGGGATCGGACCACTCTGACGAAAAGTACCGTGAACACGGCCGACGGCCTGCTTTGTGATCAAATCCTGATATGCTGCGAGACTGCGAGCAGCAAAGTCTGTATCGATTGAGCGTGATCCTTGCACTCGCGGGCCACCGAAAACCAGCGTCGCGGTACCCGTCGTATCTGTGGAAGTATCTAAAGCCTTTATCTCCTCGGCGACCGCATCGCGGCGACTCCGAAGCGAGATTGATGTCAACAGCGCATCTGACGGCACTTGATCGACCAAACGATTTAAAGCTGCCTGTTCTGCGAAGAGAATGTCACGGGTTAGCTTACGGTTCACAACGCTCTCCTCTGCGACAGCGCAGCTCCAGCTAGCGCATCGGCCGCAGGATCAGGGAAAGGAACCTGCAGGATCCCTTTCCACTCCCCATTCCGGCTATGACTGAAGAGACCGTACCAATAATGCGTCAACGGCACCAAGCTGGCAGACTCTACGTCTAGTTCCACTATATACGCATCACAGTTAAAGTCGAGTTTTGAGGCCGGCATGAAAAGCCCCGCTAATGTGGAAAGTTCAGCCTCGACGAATTGCGTCCATTGCGCGGGCGCCCTTACTGAAATCGGCCGTGAACGAACGAAACGACATCAATATCACCTGGGGGACGACCCCGCAGATTTTCGCAGTCCTCAACGAAGCTACCCGCAATCCACTGGAAGCCGGTAAAACCAAGCGCCTCAAGCTTCTCTCGATAGCGAAGTAGACCCTCTAACATGCTCCCTCTGGTTATCGACGTTGCGAAGGTAGTTGCAAGATTTGCCATGTCAGTAAGGTAAGGTGCCCGATCGGCGGACACCGCCGGATCGCCACCCAAGAATGGAGGCAACAAACCAGAATGAGACAGAGAAGGAATCATTAGCGTCACAAGATTATGGAATGGTTACGATATCGGTAGATTTTGGGCCGGGATAGCCCTTTCCTGCTCTGACGTAACTCGATCCAGGGTTTTGAGGGCGATCTGTCTCCGTCTATCGCCCCAAAACCCCCAACACCCCCTCCCCATATCGCTCCAACTTACTCGCCCCCACGCCCTTGATCCGCCCGAGCGCCCCCAGCGTCGCCGGCCGCAGCGCCGCCACGTCCCGCAACACGCTGTCGTGGAAAATCACGTAAGGCGGCACAGCCTGCCGTCGTGCCTCCTCGCTCCGCCACGCCCGCAACGCCGCGAACGTATCCGCGTCCTCCGGCGGCGCCACATCCGCCGGCGCGGGCGCGTCCCCGCGACGCGCGGCACCCCGCTCGCGTGGCAGATTCTGCGCCACCTCGTCCGCGCGTAGCATCACCGATTGCTCGCCGCGCAGGATGGGGCGCGCTGAATCCGCGTCCAGCGCCAAGGTCGCGTAATCGCCCTCGCCCGTGCGCAAAGCGCCGCGCGCGATGAGCTGACGCAACACGCCGCGCCAGAAGGACACGCTGCGGTCCCGTCCGATGCCGAACAGCGGCAAAGCATCGTGGTGATGGCGCTCCACCGCCTCGGTCTTCTCGCCGCGCAGCACGGACACCACATGCAGCGCGCCGAAACGCTCGCCGGTGCGGTAGACGGCGGAGAGCGCCTTGCGCGCCGCTTCCGTGCCATCGAACAAAGCCACCGGCGAGAGACAGGTGTCGCAATGGCCGCAAGGCTCCGCCAGTTCCTCGCCGAAACAGGCGAGCAGCGTGCGGGTGCGGCAGGCGGTGGTTTCGCTGAGGGTGATCATCGCCTCCAGCCGCTCGCGCATGACGCGTTTCTGCGTCTCGGGCGCCTGGCTTTGCGTCAGCCAGTGACGGGCGCGGCCGATATCCTCTCCGCCATACAGCAGCAACGTGTCGGCACGGTCGCCGTCCCGACCGGCGCGGCCGATCTGCTGGTAGTAGCCCTCGGGGCTATCGGGCATGTCGAGATGCACGACGTAGCGCACATCCGGGCGGTCGATGCCCATGCCGAAAGCGATGGTGGCGCAGATGATGACCGGCTCGCCGGAGCGGAAGGTCGCGAGGTTCGCGCGTTTCTCCTCGGGCGCCAGTCCGGCATGGAAGGCGAGCGCGGGCAGACCCTTTTCGCGGAGACGCTGGGCGGTGCGCTCGGTCTTGGCGCGGCTGCCGCAATAGACGATGCCGGCAGCACCTTCATGGCGGCGCAGGAAGCTCGCGAGCTGCGCCGTCTCGCTGGTCTTGGGACTCGCGGCGATGTGCAGATTGCGGCGATGGAAGCTGGCGGCGAAGACTTTCGCCTCCGGCATGTCGAGCGCTTGCAGGATGTCCGCGCGCGTTCGGGGATCGGCGGTGGCGGTCAATGCGATGCGCGGGACATTGGGGAAGCGCTCGGGCAGGCAGGCTAGCGCGCGGAACTCGGGCCGGAATTCATGGCCCCAGGCGGAGACGCAATGCGCCTCGTCGATCGCGATGAGAGCGATGTGGAGGCGCGCGAGGCGATCCATCATGCCGTTGGACAGCATGCGCTCGGGCGAAAGGTAGAGGATGTCGAGCGTGCCATCCATCAGCGCGCGAAACACCCGCTGGCTCTCCTCCGGCTCCAGCTCGGAATGCAGCGCGCCGGCGGAGGCGCCGAGCTGGCGGAGGCCGGCGACCTGGTCATCCATCAGCGCGATGAGGGGGGAAACGACGATCGCGGTGCCAGAGCGGCAGAGGGCGGGCACCTGGTAGCAGACGCTTTTGCCGCCGCCGGTCGGCATCAGCACGAGGGCGTCGCCGCCCGCCACGACATGCTCGATCGCCTGTTGCTGCAGGCCGCGAAAGCCCGGGAAACCGAAGACGCGGTTCAGGACCTCGGCTGGGTCGGCGAAAGGGTGCAAGGCTGGGTCCGTCTCATCAGGCCCCCCCTCCTTTACAGGGATGGGAGCCTGAAGGCGATGAGCGGTCAGGCCGTTTCGATGCTCCAGACCACGGCCCAGGGGCCGAGTGCCGCGGTCTCGGTAGTGTTTTCCGTCCAGATGATGCGGCCGATGGCAGCCGGCGCGCCGCTGACGGATTGAGCCGAGAGATTGGCGAGGAGTCGCAGCCGCCGAGTCCCGGCCTGCCACACCACCGACACGGCGCTTTCGCCCAGTTCCTCGTAGGTGCCACCTCGCGTGATGGCGGGGATCAGCGGCACGACCTCGGCACGGCGCACCGCGAGGATGTGGCGGAACCAGTCCAGCGTGTTCTGGTCCAAGCTGTCCCAGGGCAGCTTGGCGGAGTCGAAGGTGCTGTCGGCGAGAGGATCGGGAATGTGGTCGCGCTTCTCGGGATCCTGGAATTCGGGGAATTTGGCGAACTCCTCGCGGCGTCCTTCGCGCACTTTATCGGCAAGTTCGCCGTCGAAATCGGCGAAGAATGGGAAGGGCGTGGTCGCACCCATCTCCTCGCCCATGAAGATCATCGGCGTCTGAGGCAGTAGCAGCGTGACGGCGGAAACCGCGCGCACCGCTTCTGCCGGCGCAATCGCCGCGAGGCGTTCGCCGAAGGCGCGGTTGCCAACCTGGTCGTGATTCTGCGCGAAAGCCACGAAAGCGGCGGGTGGCAAATGGCCGCTCGGTTCGCCACGCGTCTTGCCGCTATATTCCATGTGCTCGCCTTGGAAAGCGAAACCCTCGGTCAGCGCGCGCCCGAGAAGATCTGTGCGGCCGCGATATTGCCCGTAATAGCCGGCACTTTCGCCCGTCGCCGCGACATGCAGAACGTGATGCACATCGTCGTTCCATTGCGCGGTGTAATGGCACGGCTTCCCCGGCGCCTCGCGCTCCAGCCGATGCGCGCCGTTTTCCTCGTTTTCAAGGATGAGGTGAATCGGGCGGTCGGTGATGGTCTGCCGCACGGTGTCAGCGAGTTCGACGAGCAAATGCGGCTTGCTGTCATCGATGATGGCATGCACGGCGTCGAAGCGCAGGCCGTCGAAATGGTATTCCTCGAGCCAATAGAGTGCGTTCTGGATGACGAAATCGCGCACCGGACGGCTGTGCTTGCCGTCGTAATTCACTGCCGGACCCCATGGTGTGTGGTGACGCTCGGTGAAGAACGTTGGCGCATAGACCGGAAGGTAGTTCCCGTCCGGTCCGAAGTGGTTGTACACGACATCGAGCAGCACCATGATCCCGCGCTCATGGGCGGCATCGATGAGCGCCTTGAGATCCTCGGGCCGGCCATAGGCGCTGTCGGGTGCGTAGAGCAGCACGCCGTCATAGCCCCAGTTCCGGCGCCCGGGAAAATCGGCAACCGGCATGATCTCGATCGCCGTGATGCCGAGATCCGCGAGATAGTCGAGCTTGCCAATTGCCGCGCGGAATGTGCCCTCGGGCGTGAAGGTGCCGATGTGCAGCTCGTAGACCACTGCCTCATCCCACGGCCGTCCGCGCCAATCGGCATCCTTCCAGTCATAGGCTGCCGGATCGATGACCTCGCTGGGGCCGTGCACATCCTCGGGCTGGAAACGCGCGGCGGGATCGGGAACTTGCAAACCGTCCTGCAGCACGTAGCGGTAGCGCGAGCCGGGATGCGCGCCGACCGTCACAAGCTCGAACCAACCCTCCGGCTGATGCGCCATCGCCACCGGCTCGCGGTCGTCGATCACGATGCCGATATGCGTCTGGCTCGGCGCCCAAAGGCGAAAGCGCACGCCGCCTTCATGCAACTCCGCGCCCTGCGGCAGGACGTGGCTTCGCGTCACGCTCATGCGGCGGGCTCATCGACATGGGCGAGAACGAGCACGGAGCGGCCTGTCATCGTATAAACATCACCGGTGTTGAATTTGCTGTCCGAGCCTTCAGGGATATTGGTGTCGAGCACCATCTTCCAGCCTTCGCCGCCGAGCGTGTCGGGAATGGTGAAGTTCACGCCATCCGCCGCGCCGTTGAAGACCAGCAGCATGGTAGCATCACCGCCACGCTTCTTAATGCCCGTCGCCTGCGCCCGGCCGTCGATCAGCATGCCGAAACACTTCATGCCCTCGTCGCCCCATTGCGCGTCATCCATTTCCTCCCCGGATGTGTTGATCCAGGTGACGTCCTTGACGCCGAGTTCCTCGTTATAGGCGCCCGTCAGGAAACGTGTGCGGCGAAGGATCGGGTAGCGATGACGCAGCCCGGTCAGCGTCTTGACGAAGGCGATTAGGTTTTGCCCCTTCTCCTCGATCTCCCAATTGACCCAGCTGATGTCGCTATCCTGGCAATAGGCATTGTTGTTGCCCTGTTGCGTGCGGCCGAATTCGTCGCCGGCCAGCAACATCGGCGTGCCTTGAGCCAGCAGAAGTGTCGTCAGCATGTTGCGGATCTGGCGGGCGCGCAAAGCCTCGATCTCGGGATCGTCGCTGGGTCCCTCGACGCCGCAATTCCAGGAGCGGTTGTCGGAGCTGCCGTCCTTGCCGTCCTCGCCATTCGCCTCGTTGTGCTTGTCGTTATAGGTGACGATATCGTTCAGTGTGAAACCATCATGCGCGGTGATGAAATTCACGCAGGCTTGTGGTTTGCGCCCCTGCTTGTCGAATAGATCGCCGGATGCGCAAAGGCGCGGCACCAGCGCCGCCGCCGAGGCCTCACCTTTCCAGAAATCCCGCACGGTGTCACGGAACTTGTCGTTCCACTCGGCCCAGCCCGGCGGAAAGCCACCCACCTGGTAGCCGCCGGGTCCGCAATCCCACGGTTCGGCGATCAGTTTTACGGTCGCCAGCAGCGGATCCTGGCCGCAGGCTTTGAGGAAGCCGCTCTGCTCGTCAAAACCATGCGGCTCACGCGCGAGGATGGTGCCGAGGTCGAAGCGGAAGCCGTCCACATGTGTCTCAGCCACCCAGTAGCGGAGGCTGTCGGTGACGAGGCGCATGACGTTCGGATTGCTGAGATTGACCGTATTCCCGGTGCCAGTGTCGTTGATGTAATAGCGCGGCTGGTCGGGCAGCAGACGGTAGTAGCTGGCATTGTCGATGCCCTTGAAGGACAAGGTCGGCCCCAGCTCGTTGCCTTCCGCCGTATGGTTGTAGACGACGTCAAGAATGACTTCGAGCCCGCCGTCATGGATGCTCGCCACCATTTCCTTGAACTCGCGCAGGCTATTGGCGCGGTCTGAAGCGTAGCGGGTCGCCGGCGAGAAGAAGCCGATCGTGTTGTAGCCCCAGTAATTGACGAGACCTTTTTCCAACAACTGGCTGTCATCGACGAAACTATGGATTGGCAGCAGCTCGATCGAGGTGACGCCGAGCGACTTGATGTAGTCCACCACCGGCTTCTGGCCGAGCCCCGCGTAAGTGCCGCGCAGCTTCTCGGGCACTTCGGGGTGCTTCTTGGTGTAGCCTTTGACATGGGTCTCGTAGAGGATCGTGTGATCCCAAGCGATCGGGTTGCGGTTGGGCTCGCCCTTCCAGTCGAAATCGGGATCCACCACGACGCATTTCGGCATGAAGGGGGCGCTGTCGCGCTCGTCGAAGGTGGTGTCGTCGCCGCTTTCCATCTGGTAGCCGAAGATGGCGGGGTTCCATTCCAGCTTGCCCGTATGCGCCTTCGCATAGGGGTCCAGCAGCAGCTTATTCGGGTTGAAGCGATGGCCCTGTTCCGGCTCGTAGGGCCCATGGACGCGGTAGCCATAGACCTGGCCGGGGCCGATGCCGCCGACCCAGCCGTGGAAGGTCTGGTTGGTGTATTCCGGCAGCTCGATCCGGTGCAACTCCTTCTTGCCCTCGGCATCGAACAGGCAAAGCTCGACCTTGGTCGCATTGGCGGAGAAGAGGCTGAAGTTGACGCCCTCCCCGTCCCATGTCGCGCCCCTGGGATAAGGCAGGCCCTCGCGAAGGCGAATGGTCGAGTTTTCGGGCAAGGTGGGGCTCCGGATTGTCAGGGGCTAGCGGCTAAGGCGTCACCTAGATGGCCCCGGCGGCGCCACCCTCAAGAGACGCCGAGGGATGCGGCAGGCTCGGCCCCATCACTTCACCTCGGGGTTGCCTCCTGAGGGATAGGGCAATTTGTAACGATTCCGATCTGTTCTTGGCGCCCTGGGGCCGCTACGAAGGGATTGTGTCCCAGGCCTCAGCCCGCCTGCCCGAGCTATCGCCTGTGCTGGAGTCCCGGGAGCGCCCGGAGATTCCGCTGGTCTCGATCGTCGTCCCATTCCACAACGAGGCCGAGAATGTCGAGCCGCTATACCGGCGTCTCAGCGGTGCCCTGAACGACCGTCCTTTTTTATGGGAACTCGTCTGCGTCAATGATGGCAGCCGGGACGGCACCTTGGCCGCACTGGTGGCGCTCGGCCGCCGCGATCACAGGGTCCACGTCCATGACCTCTCGCGCAACTTCGGTAAGGAGGCAGCGCTCACCGCGGCGGTGGAGCAGGCGCATGGCGACGTCATCGTTCCAATGGATGCCGACCTCCAGGACCCGCCCGAGGTCATCCCCGAACTCGTCGCGAAATGGCGGGAGGGCTATGATGTCGTCAACGCCCAGCGCAGCACGAGACGCCATGATAGCTGGCCGAAGCGCTACACCGCCCATCTCTTCTACCGGGTCATCAACCGGCTGAGCTCGATCGACATTCCGCTCGACACCGGCGATTTCCGCCTGATCTCCCATGCCGTCGTGGAGGCCTTGCGGCTGATGCCCGAGCGGCGGCGGTTCATGAAAGGCATGTTCGTCTGGGTCGGGTTTCCTACCGCGACGATCACCTATGACCGCGACGGGCGGCATGCCGGGCGATCGAGCTGGAGTTATTGGCGGCTGTGGAATTTCGCGATAGAGGGCATCACCTCGTTCAGCCAGGTCCCGCTTCGCGTCGCCTCCTATCTCGGCCTCGGCGTGGCGGCGCTCTCGATCCTCTACGGGGTCTTTTTGCTGCTGCGAACGATGCTCTACGGGAACCTGGTGAGCGGCTACCCGTCGATGATGGTGGCGATTCTGTTTCTTGGCGGAGTGCAACTCGTGGCGCTCGGCGTGATCGGCGAATACCTCGGCCGGATCTACGAGGAAACCAAACAGCGCCCGCTCTACATCATCCGGCAGAGCTGGAACGCCAAGCAACCGCCGCCGACCTGAATAGGCGGCGCCTGCACCAGCCGGGTGTGTAGTTCCAGGGCCGCGCGGGTCTCTTCCCCTCCCTGCAATGGAAGGGCCGGGGTGGGTGCTTGTTGCGCTAGGTGAAGCCATCGACGCCCAAAACCCACCCCAATCCCTCCCTTACAGGGAGGGGAAGAGAGGGAGGCGCCGTAAGGAAAGCGATGCCGAGTGCGCGGCTTAGCGCGATCTCGGCCCGCGTTCAGTGGACCTGCTTGTCCTGGCGGATCAGGAAGGTCGGGATCGAGATGCCGAGCTGGTGGTCCGGACTCGTCTGCGCCGGGGCACGCACGTTATCGGCTCGCACCTCCGGTGCGGGCTTGGCGACCGGCTCTTGCCGCTCGGGTTGCGGCACAGGCCCGCCGGTCGCGGCGGCCAGCTTGTTGGCGAAAGGCTTCGTCACGCGGCTGAAAAGACTATTGCCGCTCGGGGCCGGCGTCTCCTTCACGCGAGGACTGGAATCCGTCGTGCGGACAGAGTCCGCGAAGAGGCCGCGAGTCCCCGTCGGCGTCGCGGCAGGGCGCTGCGGCAAAGTCGTCCGAGGCGCGTCGGCAGGCTGAGAAATTCCCGTTCCGCCACCGCGTCCCCATTGTGGTTGCGCCGGAGGCTGGCTGTAGTTCTGATCCAGTGAAACCGCGCCGCCATGTGTCCCCGTGGCCTGCATCTGGATCTCGGCGACGGCCGCGACGGGCATCACCGTGGCATTGCTCGCCGCATGCTGCTGTGTCGCGACCATCGGCGTCACCATACGGTCGTTACTGGTCGCGAGTTCGAGCCTCGGCCGGTATTCCATCGCCGCGGAGTCTATGCCGGTCGCGACCACGGAGACGCGGATACGGCCGTTGAGGCTGCTGTCGATCGCCGAGCCAAAGATGATATTGGCTTCTTCGTCGACTTCCTCGCGGATGCGGTTCGCGGCCTGATCGACCTCGAACAGCGTCATATCCTCGCCGCCGGTGATGTTGATCAGCAGGCCGCGCGCGCCCGCCATATTGGTGTCTTCCAGCAGCGGATTGCTGATGGCGGCCTCGGCGGCACGCACCGAGCGGTTGTCGCCCTCGGCCTCGCCCGTGCCCATCATCGCTTTGCCCATCTCGGACATCACGGTGCGGATATCTGCGAAGTCGAGGTTCACGAGACCGGGCACGACCATGAGATCGGTCACGCCGCGCACGCCCATGTAGAGGACGTTATCAGCCATCTGGAAGGCTTCTTTCCAGCTGGTGTGCTCATTGGCGATCCGGAACAGGTTCTGGTTCGGGATGATGATGAGCGTATCGACATATTGCTGCAGTTCGGCGATGCCGGCCTCCGCCGCGCGGGCACGCTTCACGCCCTCGAAGGAGAAGGGCTTCGTGACGACGCCGACGGTCAGGATGTCATGCTTGCGTGCGAGGCGTGCGATGACCGGCGCCGCGCCTGTGCCCGTGCCACCGCCCATGCCGGCGGTGATGAACACCATGTGGACGCCTTCGAGGTGACGCTCCAGATCGCTTTCCGCCTCTTCCGCCGAGAGACGGCCCACTTCCGGCTTGCCGCCCGCGCCATTGCCTTGGGTGATGGTCGGCCCAAGCTGAATACGGCGATCGGCGCGGCTGCGCATGAGCTGCTGCGCATCGGTATTCGCGACGATGAAATCCACGCCCGGCAGATTGAGCGCGATCATGTTATCGACAGCATTGGTACCGCCGCCGCCGACGCCGATCACCATGATCTTGGGCGTGAAATCCGCATGCGTTTCGGTGGGGACGGTCAGGTTGAGGGTCATGAGCGGTCTCCTTGAATTGTCGGGCCCGAAAGCGCGCTTGCCCTTGGCGCTGCCTGGCATGAATGGCGGTTGAAGCTGTTCGAGCCGGGGAAGCGCATCACACACGCTCCCTGAGGAAGGTGACGAAGCGTTTGAGTGGGCCACTCGGCCGCCGCGTCTCCAAGTCGATATCCTGCATCACGCGGCCCTCGCCCGAAGCCCAGGCGAGCAGCCCGGCCCCCGTGGCGAAAGCCGGTCCTGATGCCGCGTCCGGCAGCCCGCGCAAACCGATCGGCCTGCCAAGACGCACCTGCTTGCCGAGGATCTGTGCCGCCAATTCTCGCGCACCGGCGAGCTGGCAGCCGCCGCCGGTCAGCACCACGCGGGCGCCGGCGATACGCGATAGTCCTGATTCTTCGAGGCGGCTCTTCACCATCTCGAAAGTCTGCTCAAGCTTGGGCCGGATTATGCTGACGATCATGCTGCGCGGCACGCGAGCGATCTGGTGCTCTTCCTCGCCAACCAGCGGCACGGGCAGCATCTCGCGGTCGTCATCCGGACTTGTCTGCGCGCTGCCATATAGCGTCTTCAGCCGCTCCGCATGCGCGACCGGCGTCGAGAGCAGCCGCGCGATGTCGTTGGTAATGTGCAGGCCGCCGATCTGCGTTTGTGCTGTGTGCAGAAGTTGCCCCTCGGCGAAGACCGCGAAGCTGGTGGAACCGCCGCCCATGTCGATGACCGTGGTGCCGAGTTCGCGCTCATCTTCCACCAGGGTTGCAAGTCCGGCGGCGAAGGGTGCCGAGACAAGTTCTGCGATTTCCAGATCGCAGCGGTGCAGGCAAGTGGCGAGATTGCGCAAAGCCGGGGCGATCGCGTCGATCACATGCAACCGCACCGTGAGCGTTTCGCAATGCAATCCGCGCGGATCCTCGACGCGGTTGGTTTCATCGACCGAAAAGGAGAGCGGCAAAGTGTGGATCGCGTCGCGCCCTTCGGAGGCGACACGGGCGCGGCCTTCCACGACGACGCGGCGGACATCTTCTTCCGTCACCACGCGGCCGCCAACCGGCCACTGCACATTGAACAGCCGGCTTTCCGGCTGGCCGCAACCGAGATTGACGTAGACGGCGCGAAGCCGCGTATCGGCCATATCCTCGGCCTGACCGACGGCGGCGCGGATCGCACGCTCAGCCTCGTCGAGATCGGTGATCCCACCGCAGCGAATGCCGCGCCCCTTCTGCCAACCGAAGCCCAGGATGCGGCGTGTGCCATCGGCTTCGGTGCGGCCGATCATGCAGGTGATCTTGGTCGAGCCGATATCCAGCGCGCCGAATACGCCCATGCGCGGTGTGCGCGGTCGGCCCAATGGCTCGATCACGGCGGGTGACAGGCTGCGTCGGGACATATCGTTCACGGCTGTGTCCTACGCATGATCGCGCGAGGTTGCTGCGTCGCGGGCGCTCTTGTCGCTGCCATCATTCCCGATGGGCGGCGGAGCAGGCGGCGGAGGATAGGGACGAACGACAACGCGGTCGGCAAGACGCAGATCGACGATCTGCAGCGGACGATCGAGCAGCTTCATCCGGGTGTTCAACGCGCCAAGACGGCCAAGCGCCTGGTCCTGGTTCTCGCCCGGCAGCATCACAGTCGCACCGGACTTCATCACCAGATTCCAGCGCTCCTGTCCGACGCGCACGGCGGCGACCATATGGCTGGTGATGTCGGGGAAAGGTGCCATTTCGTCGAACAACTCGGCGGTCGCGTCGGGCGCACCGTCACCGACCACAAGCGGGAGCGACAATTCGCGTGCGGTGCGGGCCACATCCTTGTCACCCATCACGGCGCCAGCGCGATCCAGCAGACGGAACCGGCCGTGATCCTGCCAAACGGCGAAGGGCGCACGCTCCGTGAGCCGCACCAGCAGCGTGTCGGGCAGACGGCGCTCAACCACGGCGTCCTGCACCCAGCCGAGTGCCGTGACACGGCTGCGGACGGCGGCGACGGAGAAGCCGAGGATCGGAGTGCCGGTCGTGATGCCGAGCGCCGTGCGCAGAATTGGCTCGGGCGTATTGGCGCGGCCCTCGATCACGATATGGCGCAGCTTGAGCCCCATCCCCGCACCGACATCGCCGAGCGCGGTGCGCATGGCATTGACGCTTCCGCTGTGATCCGCGGCGCGGAACACCAGGCTGAGCGCGAAGATCACGACCAGAATGGCAAAGCCGCCGATCAGTGGCCGCAGAAAGCGGCGGGCGCGGCGCAGAACGATCGCGGCATGGCTTGGCCGGTCAACGACGCTGGTGCTCGCCATGCGCGGCGGCGGGATGGGTTTGCTCACGCGTGGCATTGCGCTTGCTCCACCATCCAGGCGCAGAGCGCCGGGAACCCAATGCCGAGAAACGCCGCCTGTTCAGGCAGCAGCGATGTCGGCGTCAGTCCCGGCTGGGTATTCACTTCGAGCAGCACCAGCCGGCCCGGCGAACCTTCCGTGTCGTCGTAACGGAAATCCGAACGCGAGGCGCCGGCACAACCGAGCGCCGTATGCGCGCGCAACGCCACATCCATGGCCTGAACCGTGATCTCGGACGGCACCTTCGCGGGAATGACATGAGTCGAGCCGCCATCCGCGTATTTCGATTCGTAGTCGTAGAAGGCATGCGACGCGGCGATCTCAGTCACCGCCAAAGCGCGATCGCCCATGACGCCAACCGTCAATTCGCGGCCAGGGATAAATTCCTCGGCCAGCGCAGTGCGGCCGTAGCGCCAGCTCCGGGCGATTTCCGCGCGACGGTTGTCGCCCGCCTGCATGATCTCCACACCGACCGACGAGCCTTCGTTCTGCGGCTTAATGACATAGGGACGCGGCAGAGGATCGGCGGCCTCCAACTCCTCGACCGTCACGACGCGATGCCGCGCGATGGGCAGGCCGACCGAGGCGAAGATCGCCTTCGCCGCCACCTTGTCCATCGCTAGCGCCGAGGCGCGCACGCCGGAATGCGTGTAGGGAATGCCCATCCAGTCGAGCACACCCTGAATCGCGCCATCCTCGCCAAAACGGCCGTGAAGAGCGTTGAACACGACATCGGGCTTCGGATCGAGCGCCGCGAGCGTCTCGCGCAGATCCTCGCCGACAACTACAGGCAACACGTCGAAGCCGGCTTCACGCAGCGCAGCAATCACCTGACGGCCGGAGGAGAGACTGACCTCGCGTTCAGCAGAGATGCCGCCATAGAGAACCGCGACGCGCGTCATTGCGGAACCTCGCCTAGAACTTCGGCGCGCGGCAGCGGCTGGCCGAGCCGTTTGATCTCCCAGTCCAAGGTAACGCCCGTGGCGGCCTGCACGCGGCGGCGCAATTCCTCGCCGAGACCTTCGAGATCGGCGGCAGTCGCATTGCCGGTGTTGATGAGGAAGTTGCAGTGCAATTCGCTGACCTGCGCGCCGCCGCGCGCGAGGCCGCGGCCACCAACGGCGTCGATAAGCTCCCAGGCTTTCATGCCCGGCGGATTTGCGAAGGTGGAACCACCCGTCCGCGCACGCACCGGCTGGGTCGCGCTACGGGACGCGCGGATCTCCGCCATTCGGCTCGCGATGAGCAACGCATCCCCGGAGGTAGCGCGCAAACGTGCGCGGGTGACGACCGCTCCGGGCGGCAGGCTTGAGTGGCGATAGGAAAGCCGCAGTTCCTGCGCCGTCAACCGATGGGTCTCGCCACCGCGCGTCACGATCTCGGCCCAGTCGAGGCAAGCCGCGATATCGCTGCCATAGGCGCCGGCATTCATGGCGACGGCGCCGCCGATGCTGCCCGGAATGCCGGAGAGAAACTCGAGATCGGCAAGGCTCGCCGCCGCCGCGTGTTCGGCAACCGTTATGTCGAGCGCCGCCGCACCGCAGACGATGCCGTCCGCCTCAACCTTGATGCCGCCGAAGCCGCGGCCGAGGCGCAACACGACACCGGAGATCCCACCGTCGCGCACGATGAGATTGGATGCGGCGCCGATCACCGTCACCGGAACATCTGCTGGGAGCGCGCCAAGAAAGCGCGCGAGGTCGGCGGCGTCCTTCGGCTTCGCCAGAATCTCCGCCGGTCCGCCGGTGCGGAACCAGGTCGCGGGACCCAAAGCGGCGCCCGCCTCCACCCGGCCCGCGAGCGGCGGCAGGCGGTCGATGAGGTCCTGCAGGCGCTCGGCGGCCATCATGCGACCGCCCCCGCTCGCTGGCTGTCCTGGTTCTGCAGAATCGCTAGTTGTGCCGGCAGTGCCGTCGCCCAAGCGGTGATCGTGCCAGCGCCGAGGCAAACGACGAAGTCACCGGGATGCGCGATCGCATGCACCATTTCGGCGAGGTGGTCCGGCCCAGGCAGCGACACGACGCTGCGATGACCGCGTGCGCGAAGACCCTCGACCAGCGCGTCACGGCTGACGCCCTCGATCGGCGCTTCACCGGCGGCATAGACATCGGCGACGATGACGGTGCCCGCATCGTTCATGCAGGTGCAGAACTCAGCGAACAACGACTGCAACCGCGAATAGCGATGCGGCTGCACCACGGCGATCACGTTGCGCGCCTGCGCCTGACGCGCCGCCTTCAGCACGGCGGCGATCTCCACCGGATGATGACCGTAGTCATCGATCACGGTGATCCCGCCGGTCTCGCCAGTTTTGGTGAAGCGGCGCTTGACGCCCCGGAAAGCGGCGAGGCTGGTGCGCAGCGCGCTTTCGCCGATCTCCATCTCCACGCCGACCGCAATCGCCGCGAGGGCGTTCTGCACATTGTGCTGGCCGAGCATCGGCAAGCGGAACGGCCCCATGCGGCGGCTACGGTTGCGCAGCCGGTCAGTGACGACGACCTCGAAGTTGGAGCCAGCCTTGTCGGCAACCAGACGCTCGGCGCGAATATCGGCCTGCGGGCTGAAGCCATAGGTGATGATGCGATGATCGGCGAGGCGCGGGATCATCTCCTGCACCGCCGGATGATCGATGCAGAGCACCGCGAAGCCGTAGAACGGAATATTGCCGACGAATTGGCGATAGCCCGCTTCCATCGCCTCCTGCGTGCCCCAATGGTCTAGATGCTCGGGGTCCATATTGGTGACGACAGCGATGACGGCGGGCAGCCTCAGGAAGCTGCCGTCGCTCTCATCGGCCTCCACCACCATCCAGTCGCCAGCGCCCAGGCGCGTATTGGTGCCGTAGGCGTTGATGATGCCGCCATTGATCACGGTGGGATCGAGATTGGCGCCTTCCAGCACTGCCGCGATGAGGCTGGTCGTGGTCGTCTTGCCATGCGTGCCGCCAATCGCCACGGACCAGCGGAGCCGCATGAGTTCGGCCAACATCTCGGCGCGCCGCACGACGGGCACGAGACGCGCGCGCGCCGCCTGCACTTCCGGATTATCGGCTTTAACGGCTGAGGAAACGACGACGACCTGCGCCTTGCCGATATTCGCGGCGGCATGGCCGATGGTCACGTCGATGCCGGCACCGCGCAGACGTTTGACGTTTGCGGAATCGGCCAGGTCGCTGCCCTGCACGGAATAGCCGAGATTATGCAGCACCTCGGCGATCCCGGACATGCCGATGCCGCCGATGCCGACGAAATGAATTGTGCCGATGGTGAGTGGAAGAGCCCTCATGGCAACCGCTCCGGCGTCAGCGCATGCTCGACCAGATCGGCGAGAACGGCGGCGGCATCGGAGCGGCCCTCGCCACGCGCGGCCTCGGCCGCCGCAGCGAGAGCCGCATCCGCGCCAAACAAACTCGCGAGGCGAGCGGCGAGAGCGGGTGCCGTGAATTCGGTCTGACGCATGGTCCAGGCAGCGCCAGCCCGCGCCAGCGCGGCGGCATTCGCGGTCTGGTGGTCGTCGATCGCATGCGGCAACGGCACCAGGATCGCGGGGCGCCCGACAACGGCGAGTTCGGCAACCGTGGAGGCGCCGGCTCTGGCGATAACGAGATGCGCGGCGGCAAGATGGCTCGCCATATCAGTGAAAAACGGCGCGACCTCGGCGGTGATGCCCGCGCCGGCATAGGCGATGCGCACGTTCGCGGCATCCTCCGCGCGGGCCTGCTGCACGACTTGCAAGCGGTGGCGCAGTGCCTCGGGCAGCAGGAGCAGCGCGGCTGGCACGACCTCGCTCAACACCCGCGCGCCGAGCGAGCCGCCCGTGACGAGCAGGTTGATCGGGCCGTCCGGCTCGGGCGCGACATAGGGCATGTCCGCAAGCGCCGCGATGGGCGGGCGCACCGGATTGCCGGTAATGACGGTCCCTGTGCCGCTCGGCAACCGCGTCGTGCCCGCGAAGCTCAGCGCGAGCGTGGTGGCACTTCGCGCCAATGCGCGGTTTGCTCGCCCCAACACGGCGTTCTGCTCGTGCAGGATCACCGGCACACCAAGCCGCGCGAGACGAGCAGCGACAACCGGCGGCACGGAAGGATAGCCGCCGAAACCGATGATGGCACCAGGCTGCAAGCGACGCAGGATGCGCGCCGCCGCAAAGGTTCCCGCCGCGAGCGCCGCGGCGGCCTTGGCACCGCGCAAAGCACCACGGCCGGCGATACCGGCGCCCGGCAGCACATGGCGATCCGCTGGATCGAAAACGGGGCTCGCACGTCCGGCAGAGCGCGCATCCGTCATCAGCACAACGCGGTGGCCGCGTTTGGCGAGCGTTTCGGCGAGCGCCTCGGCGGGGAAGAAGTGGCCGCCAGTACCGCCGGCAGCGATTACGATGGGCGTCACGCGCGGGCCTCTCATACCCGTTCCCCCGTGAACCGGCGGCGAGTGAGCGCCAGCAGCATTCCCATCTCAAGTGCCACGGACAGCGCCGAGGATCCGCCATAGGAGATGAAGGGCAGCGTCATCCCCTTGGTCGGGATGAGTTGCAACGACGAGGCCATGTTTACGAAGGACTGCAAACCGAAGCTGATGAGCAGTCCGGCCGAGGCGAGAAGAATGAACTGATCGTTCTCCGCGATCAGCCGGAGCAAGCCCCGCATCACGATCGCGCCGAAAAGGCCGATGATGATGAGGCAGACGATCAGCCCGAATTCCTCGCCCGCGACGGCAAAGACGAAGTCGGCATGGGCATCGGGCAGGATGTCCTTGACCATGCCCTCGCCCGGTCCGCGACCCAGAAGCCCGCCATTGCCGAAAGCCTGCAACGCGGTCAGCGCCTGATAGGCCGTCTCGTGAGTCGGGTGCAGGAATCGCTCAACCCGAACATGGACATGCGGCATCAGGAAGAATGCCGCGACGAAAGCGACGACCAGCGCACCCGCCGCCGCGCCGACCAGCGCGACATTCAATCCGTCGAGGAAAAGCTGCGACAGGAACACCACACTCACAACTGCAAGCATGCCGACATCCGGCTGCGATTTCAGCAACAGCGCGATGACGGCATAAAGCATGAAAGCGAGGATGCGGCCCGGAAAGCGCACCGTGTTCCGCGCTTCCACCAGCAAGCCAGCCGTCAGCACCGCAAAGAACGGCTTGAGAAACTCACTGGGCTGAAGCGAAAGGAACGGAATGTTAATCCACCGCCGGGCACCCTTGATCTCGACGCCATGGACGAGGGTAAAGGCTGTGAGCAGAAGTGCCACCAAGGTTCCGGTCAAAGCCAGCCACCGAATGCCTTTTGGCGACAAAAGGGAAACGCCGACGACGATCGCGCCAGCCAAGCCAAGAAACAGGACCTGCTTGATGATAAGCATGTCGCGCGGATCGCCAATGCGATGCGCCACCGCCGGGCTCGATGCCAGAACCAGCACATAGCCAAAGCCGATCAGTGTGCCGATGCAAACCAAAGTCCAGCGATCGACCGTCCACCACCAGCGGCCGAGCGTCGATGTATCGGTGCGGGACAATGCGGGCATTACGCGGCCCTCCCCGCGGTCGCACCAGGTTGGTCCAGCGCGGCGGCTAGCGCGGCGAAACGGTCACCCCGCGCCTCGAATCCTGTGAACTGGTCGAAGCTCGCGCAAGCCGGTGATAGCAGCACGGTGCGAACGCCAAGCCTGCGGGCGGCGGCATGCGCGGCTGGCACCGCGTCCTCCAAAGTTCCGGCAATGCGATGAGGAACTTTGTGGCGCGCGAGGGTTTCAGCGAGCAAAGCGGCGTCACGGCCGATCAGTTCAGCCTGCGCGATGCGCGGGAAAAACTCAGCCAAGGAGTCGATGCCGCCGGACTTGGCGATGCCACCGGCAATCCACACGAGCCGGTCGTAGCAGCCGAGTGCCCGCGCGGCGGCATCGGCGTTCGTGGCTTTGCTGTCATTGATGAAAGCAACGCCGTCACGCGTCGCGACCAATGTTTGGCGATGAGCGAGACCTGGGAAACTCGCAATGCCTCGGTCGATTGTCGCCGCGTCAATCCCAAGCGACTCCGCCAGTGCCCGCGCGGCGGCCGCATTCTGCGCGTTATGCGCGCCGGGCAGCGACGGCGGTAGCGTCTGAACTTCCACACCGCTCACCCGGATGACGCGCGCCGGACCAGAGTCCAGTTCATCGGCCATCGCCGCCGAAAGGGAATCGTCCACACCGATCACCGCTAAATCGGCGGCCGTCTGCCGGGCAAAGATCGCGCGCTTGACGCGTGCATATCCGGCCATGTCGCCGTGTCGGTCCAGGTGATCGGGGCTGAGGTTGAGCATCGCTGCCGCACAAAAGCGGAGAGTCGCGATTCGCTCCAACATGTAAGAAGACATTTCCAGGACGTAAATTCCAGAGTCTGGCAACAACGGGAGCGACAGGGCTGCTATTCCAAGATTTCCTCCCGCGGCGACAGGCAAGCCGGCGGTCGATAAAATATGCGCCAGCAGGGCCGTCGTCGTCGATTTGCCGTTCGTTCCGGTAATTCCGACGAAACGAGCCGCCGAGTCGGCCGCGCGAACCGCCTTAAACAGCAGCTCCGCATCGCTAAGAATCGGCACGCCCGCCGCCGTCGCCCTTGCCGCCACGGCATGCGGCGCTGGAAGGTTGTGCGGAATGCCGGGCGAGAGGATCAGCGCATCCGGCAGCGGCTCGCCGGCTTCCATCAGCGGCCGCACCGTGAATCCTTCCGCCTCGGCGGCCGTGCGGGCGGCGGCGCCGTCGTCCCATAGCATCGTCTCGGCGCCCATGCCGCGCAGCGCGCGCGCCACCGGCAGGCCGTTGCGACCGAGGCCGAGAATGGCGAAACGCTTTCCCGCGAAGAGCGTGGTGGGAAAATCCATCAGCGAATCTTCAGGGTCGCGAGACCCGCGAGTGCCAGGATCATCGAGATGATCCAGAAGCGGATGACGATGGTCGGCTCAGCCCAGCCCTTCTTCTCGAAATGATGATGCAGCGGCGCCATCAGGAACACGCGGCGTCCGGTACGCTTGAACCAGAAGACCTGGATGATGACCGAAACCGTCTCCGCCACAAACAATCCGCCGACCACCGCAAGCACGATCTCATGCTTCGTCGTGACCGCGACCGATGCCAAGGCGCCACCAAGGGCGAGGCTCCCGGTGTCACCCATGAACACCGCCGCCGGCGGCGCGTTGAACCACAGGAAACCGAGTCCCGCGCCAATCAGCGCCGAGCAGAAAATCGCCAGCTCGCCGGAACCTTGAACGAAAGGCAATTCCAGATAGCCCGCGAAGATGCGATTGCCGACGAGATAGGCGATCAGCGCGAAGACGCTGGCGGCGATAATGGTCGGCACCATCGCCAACCCGTCCAGCCCATCCGTCAGGTTCACGGCATTCGATGCGCCCATCATCACCAGCATGCCGAAAAACGGAAAGAAGATGCCCAGCGGGATCAGCACATTCTTGAAGTCGGGAATGGAAATGCCGGTGCCGAGCGGTCCGCCGATGTGAAACGCGATCCAGGCCGAGGCCAGCAAGCCAATCACCGCTTGCCCGATCAGCTTCAGCCGCCCCGAAAGACCCTTGGTGTTGCGCTTGGTAAGCTTGAGATAGTCATCACCAAACCCCAGCGCACCATAGCCGAGCGTGACGAAAAGCGCCGACCACACATAAGGATTCAGCAAATCCGCCCAGAGCAGGGTCGAGATGGTCAGCGCGCTGAGGATAAGCACGCCGCCCATGGTAGGCGTGCCCTTCTTCTCGATCAGATGCCGCTCGGGTCCGTCAAGACGGATCGGCTGGCCCTGCTTCTGCAGCGACCGCAGCTTGGCAATGACGCGCGGACCCAGAACAAAGCTCATGACGAGCGAGGTCAGGCACGCGCCGCCGGAGCGGAAGGTCAGATAGCGAATGAGGTTGAGACCGTGGAAGTGCTCGCTGAGCGGCAGGAGGAGATTGTACAGCATCAGGCCGTTCCCGCCGGTGCCGGCAAGACCGCGACGATGCGCGCCATCCGGCTGCCAAGACTGCCCTTCACCAATACCGCATCGCCGGGCCGCAGCGCCGCCGCGACGATCGGCGCCAAGCTGTCCGAATCCTCGGCCCAGCCGGCACGCAGGGCGGCGGGCAAGCTGTCGAAAAGCCGCCGCATCTCCGGTCCGCAGGCGAAAACGAGATCGGCATGCGCTTCCACATCGGGGGCGAGGCCGATGTGCTCGGCGATGCTCGCGTCGCCCAATTCTCGCATGTCGCCGAGCACCGCGATGCGCCGCGTCGCCGGTTGCAGGCCAAGGACGGCGAGCGCCGCGCGCACCGAGGGACCGGAAGCGTTGTAGCTATCATCGAGCAGAATAGCCTCGCCATCAGTCAGCGCGATAACCCGCCGGACGCCACGGCCGGTGACCGCGGCGAAGCCATCCAGCGCCGCGGCGGCATGATGCGGCTCGACGCCAAGCGCCATGGCGGCGGCGATGGCGGCGACTGCATTCATCGCCATGTGCCGACCCGGCGCGGCCAGACGGAAAGCGAGTTCGATTTCACCAAAAACCGCAGAGACAGAAACGCCTTCGACATCGCTGACCGCCGCGACAAGGCGCGCCTCGGCCTGGCGCTGAGTGCCGAAACGGACGATCGCGGCACCTCGCACGCGGGAGCTAAGAAGCTTGAATTGCGGGCTATCGGATGGCAGCACGGCGGTTCCGCCGGGCAGCAGTCCGGACAGGATCGCCGCCTTCTCATCGGCGATCGCCTCCAGGCTGCCCATGTGGCCGATATGCACGGGCTCGACGGTGGTGATCACCGCGACATGCGGCCGTGCGAGCGCCGCCAAGGGCGCGATTTCGCCCGCATGGTTCATGCCGATCTCGGCCACGCAGAAGGCGGCGCCGGGCGGCAACCGAGCCAAGGTCAGCGGCACGCCCCAATGGTTGTTGTAGGACGCGACGGCGGCATGGGTTTCGCCGCTGGCCGCGAGAATCCGCCGCAGCATTTCCTTGGTCGTCGTCTTGCCGACGCTGCCGGTGACGGCAACGACCCGGCCCTTGAACCGGTCGCGGCCAAAACGCCCGAGTGCCGTCAGCGCGCTCAGCGTATCGTCAACGCGGAGGAGTGGCGCATCCTCCGCCAAGCCTTCTACCTCGCGATCGACCAGCGCACCTGAGGCACCCGCCGCCAAAGCCTCGGCGACAAAAAGATGGCCGTCGCGGTTCTCACCTTGCAACGCCACGAAAAGCTCGCCCGGAACAATGCTGCGGGTGTCGATGGAGAGTCCCGTCGCGGTGAAGGGCCGGCTCATGGAGCCGCCAGTCGCCGCCGCCAGATTCTCGGCGGACCAAAGCACGGTCATGCGGCGCCCGCGAGTTCGCGAATGACGGCGGCGTCGTCGAAGGGCAATGTCTCGCGACCGACGATCTGCCCGAGCTCGTGGCCTTTGCCCGCGACAACCAGCACATCGCCTGTACCGAGCATCTCCAGACCCGCCGCGATCGCCGCGCGACGATCACCAATCTCGATGGCACCAGGGCAACCCGCCATAACGGCCGCGCGAATGGTCGCGGCCGTCTCCGTGCGCGGATTGTCGTCCGTCACGATCACCGCATCCGCACCGGCCTGTCCGGCCGCGCCCATGAGCGGACGCTTGCCGCGATCGCGATCCCCGCCGGCACCGAGCACGATGACGAGACGGCCCGCGGCATGCGGACGCAGCGCGTCCAGCGCGCGGGAAATGGCGTCGGGCGTATGCGCGTAGTCGACATATGCGGCAGCGCCGTTCGCCAATGTCGCCGCGCGCTCAAGACGACCACGCACGCCTTGCAGTCTGGCAAGCTGCTCGACCGCGCTCGGTAGACCGAGCATGCAAGCGAGGCCCGCCGCCAGCAGCGCGTTCTCCGCCTGAAACCTTCCGGGCAGCGGCAAAGTCAGCGAAAGCTTGCGGCCACCGGCCAAGGTAAGTTCCAGCACCTGCCCCGCCGCCACAGGCGTCGCGCGGTCAAGGCGAATGATCGAGCCGCTCTCGCCCACCGTGCCGAGAACCAGGCCGGCCCTGGCTGCCGTCTGCCGCAGCATCGCCTGGCTATCGGCGTCGAGCGTCGTGGAGGAGAGCGCGGGAGCGCCGCGCGGCAGGAGTTCGCTGAACAGCCGGAGCTTGGCGGCGCGATAAGCCTCCATGCCGCCGTGATAGTCGAGATGATCCCGCGTCAGATTGCTGAAGGCGCCCGCCGCAAGGCGCACCCCGTCTAGCCGGAACTGATCGAGCCCATGCGACGAAGCCTCAAGCGCCGCGTGCTGTATGCCGGCGGCGGCCAGGGCCGCCAATGTCGCGGCAAGGCTGACCGGATCGGGCGTCGTCAGTCCGGCACCCGGCGGCATGCCGGGCGCGACGAGGCCGAGCGTGCCCAGGGAAGCCGCGGGCGTATCGCCGAACATCCAGATCTGGCGCAGGAAATCGACGGTGCTGGTCTTGCCATTCGTGCCGGTGACGGCGGCGATGACGCGCGGCTGCGCGCCTGCCAGCGCTGCCGCCATTTGCGCCAGGCGACGGCGCGGCTGGTCGTCCAGGATCATCGGCCGAGGGGGCACGCCCGCTGGCCATTCGGTGCCGGGCGGGGCCAGAACCATCGCCGCGCCGCGCGCGACCGCATCGCCGATGAAGCGCCGCCCATCCTGCGCCGAACCTGGCAAAGCGGCGAAGACGAAGCCGGGCCGGACCTCGCGGCTATTCGCGGTGATCCCGCTCACCGACAGTCCCGCAGCTTGCGCGGCCCAGGCGGCACGGGCGGAAGGTGTGAAACTGCCGGGCATGCGCTGCATGAGCTCAGTGACCCGCATGAGCGGACGCGGCGGCCGGCATCGGAACGCGATACATCGCATCGTGACGCAACCCGGCAGCGCTCGCGGCATTCGCGGTCCAGCCTGGCGCCGCCGGCGTCGTCGCCGCTGCCGCCTCACGCGTCGCATGATGCGCGGGCTTCGCGGGCGTGTCGCCCATCGCGATGTTATCCGGCTCGCCGGGGTTATTGGGACCAAGCGGCACGGCACCGGGCGGCGCCGGCACATGCGCGGGAATCGCAAGCGAGGCGTTGATCGCTTCGACATCGGTGAAGCGCGGCATCACGTTCAGCATCGGGCCAATGCGCGCGATGACATGGCTGACCGAGGGACCAGCCATCCAGCCGCCCGTGGTAAAGCCATGGGTCGCCGCCGTCGCATGACCGGAATCGATGGCGATATAAACCACATAGCGCGGCGCGTAGATCGGGAAGGCCGCGACATACGAACTATAGTTGGTGTGCTTCACGTAGCCGCCATGCGCCGCGACTTTCTGCGCCGTGCCGGTTTTAGCGCCCACGAAATAACCCGGCACCTCACCGAAGTTGCCGGTGCCATCGACTACAATCAGGCGCATGAGCTTGCGCATCGTATCCGAGGTCGATTGCTGCATCACCGTCGTGCCCGTGCAGGGCGGGTCGCCGGGATTGCTGGCGAGCAGCGACGGCTTGTACAACGTGCCGCCATTCACGATGGCAACCGCGGTGTTCGAAATATGCAGCGGGGTTTCGGCGATACCGTTGCCGAAGGACACCGTCATCACGGTCGCGCGGCCCCACCGGTTTTCCGCCTGCACCTGCGGCAGCGCGGCCTCAGGCAGTTCAATCGGCTCACGCGACAGCAGGCCAAGCTTCTTCAGCCAGTCACGCTGACGATCCTTGCCGATAAGTACGGAAATCCGCGAGGCGCCGATATTGGAGGAGAAACGCATGATGTCGGGAAGCTGCATCCAATAATGCTTCGGCTCGAAATCCGTGATGTGGAAGCGGCCGATGGGAATGGGATGTGTGGTGTTGAAGGAATCCCACATGTGGATGACGCTGTCGTCCAGCGCCATGCTCGCGGTCTGCAGCTTGAACACGCTACCCGGCTCGTAGGTGCCGGTCGCGCAGCGGTTGAAACGGGACGCCGGAGGCGCCGAGCCAAGATCATTGGCGTCATAGTCGGGGATGCTCACCATACCAAGCACCTGCCCGGTATGGGCGTCCTGCACGATGCCGCAGCCGCCAATCGCCGAATAGGTCTTGACCGCAGCCGCAACCTCGTCCCGCAGGATCGCCTGCACGCGCACATCGATCGAAAGCCGCAGCGGAGCCGTATTCGTATTGAGGCGCGTATTGAAGAACTTCTCGACGCCGGCGACACCATCCTCGTCGATATCGACGCCGCCGAGCACCTGCGCCGCAGTATCGCCGAGCGGATAGCGCCGAACCTGCGTCATCTGGAACGACAGGCCGGGCACGCCGAGATTGTTGATGGCGAATTGCTGCGCCGGGGTGACGGTGCGCGCGATGTAAACGAAAGCCTTGGCGGAGGCGAGACGCTTGGCGATCTCAGGTTCATTCAGATCAGGCAGAACCTGCTTCAGATCCTGTGCCACCTTGTCGGTGTCGATCATCTGCCGCGGATCGGCATAGAGGCTCGCGACCGGCAGCGACACGGCGAGGATCTGGCCGTTCGCGTCGATGATGGATGCGCGACCGGGGGGCGGCGGCGGAATGGTGACAGGATCGGGCACGAAATGCTCGACCACGCGCGGCGCCGGCTTGAGCGGGTTGAGGATCGTGGCGTCCGTCAGCTTGGCGGCCACGGCGAGGAACAGCAGGAAGAACACCGCCGCGACGGCGACCAGTCGGCCACGGCTTTTTTCCATCACCGCGCGGCGCTTTAGGTCGGGCTGCGTGATGCGCAAGGTCTCGGCACGCAGCGCGTCGTCTCGCGCGCCTGGCATGCGGCCCCAGGGGTGGTTCGGCGTGGTGTCGGGGGGCGGCGCGTCGTTCACCGGGCGCGGCGCCTATTGCGACGAGTAGAGCGGACGCGGCGGCGGCAAATCAGCGGCCGCCATGCCGAGCGAGGAGCCGGATACTGGCGCCCTATACATAACGGTCGCGGCCGGCGGCGTGATGCGCATCGGCATTGCGGTCCGCAACGGCGCCGGTGGCCGTGCGGGAGGCTCGTTCGCCGCATAGAGTTGGCCAGGAGCACGCACGAAGCTCGGCGCCGCTTGATGGTGGTGGCGCGGCCTCGCGATGGCGGGTGCCAGACCAGCGGCGGAAGTCGTCGCATCACCGCTGGCGATTTGGTCAGTCGGCGGCTCCGGCTTGTGCGCCGCGGCACGCACATGCGCTGGCCGCTTCGCAACGGCCGGTGGCGCGAGGGGACGCGGCGGGGCGAGAGGCGCGTTGACGGCGACCTGCGTATCCGGCGCCGACGCCGCCAAAGGCGGCGCGGGCGGCTGAGCGACGGGCGGCTCCGGCAGCGCATCCGCGTCCGCGTCCAGCGAAACATCGGGCGTTGGCTGGGCCGAAGGTGCCTGAAGCGCTGTCTGGTCGGGCGGTGCCGCCTGCAAGGGCGTTGTGACTTGCACAGGCGGCGCCAGAGCAAGCCGCGGCCCGGTATCAGCTACGCCAGGGAGCTTCGGCGGCGTCGCCGAGACCATTGGAACACCGAGCGACGGCCCCGGCAGCGCGGGGACCGGGACGATGGGCTTGCCGTCTCGCGTCGTGCCCGGTGCCGGCAGCGCGGAAGCAAGCTGGTCGAGCGTCTTGAGCTGGGACGGCGCCATCGGCTTGAGCGAAAGATACTGGTCGGCGAGCGCCTGGAGCCGCTCGGGATCGTTCATGAGCGCCCAGTCGGCGCGCAGCATGCGCGTGCGGTCGCGCGCCATGTCGATCGAGTGATAAGTCGAGCGCAGATCAGCATCGAGCACGAAAGCCCGTTGCTTGACCTGATACAGATAGAGACCCGAACCGGCGGCGAGCACGAGACAGATGCAGGTGACAGGACGGATCATGCGGCGGCCTCCGCCTCGATGCGGCATAAAGCGCGCAGCCGGGCACTGCGTGCGCGGGGGTTTGCGGCAACCTCTGCCTCGCTCGGTCTCAATGCGCGCCGCGTGAGCAACCGATACTCCGGTCTTCCCATCTGCATCAGGCCGCGAGGATCATGGCGGGACGGCGCGGGGGTGAGGCCGGAGGCATCTGTCATGAAGCGCTTGACGATCCGATCTTCGAGGGAATGGAAAGAAACGACGACCAGCCGGCCGCCCGGCCGCAGTGCGCGGCAAGCCTGAGCCAGACCGCGTTCGATCTCGCCCAGCTCATCGTTCACGCCGATGCGTAGTGCCTGGAAACTGCGCGTCGCGGGATCGATGCCAGAGCCATCCTTCGGCATGACGCTGCGGATGATGCTGGCAAGCCGCCCGGTGGTGGTGATCGGCGTCTCGGCCCGTGCCGCCACGATCGCGCGCGCGATACGGCGGGACTGCCGCTCCTCGCCGAATCGGAAGAGCAGGTCCGCAAGATCGTCAACTGGCATGTCGCGGACGAGATCGGCGGCGCTCGTCCCTTCCCGGCCCATCCGCATGTCGAGCGGACCATCCTGGCGGAAGCTGAAACCGCGCTCCGCCTGATCGATCTGGAAGGAGGAAACACCGAGATCGAGCACCACACCGTCAAGCGCTCCAACCTCGCGCTCGGCGAGCAGACGGAGGAGATCGCCGAAGCGACCTTCGATCAGATGCAATCGGCCAGGATGCGCCGCGACGAGAGCGGCTCCGCGCGCGATCGCATCCGGATCACGATCGATCGCCCAGACGGTGCATTGCGCGGCGCCAAGGATCGCGGCGGTATAACCGCCGCCACCAAAGGTTCCGTCCAGGTACACGGCACCTTCGGCCGGCGCGAGGGCCAGCAGAACCTCGGTCAACATGACAGGGAGATGGCGAGACATCAGGTGGTTCCTCCGGGCAGCGTCAGGCTGCGCGCCCTCGCCCGGTCTCGCGCCTCCGCCCGGCGACGCTCCGCGGCCGCGGGTTCCCAAATCTGGAAGATCCGTCCGAGTCCCATGAAGACAATTATGTCCGTTAATCCAGCATGGGCGACTAACGGCTCCGGAAGAATAATGCGACCCTCTTTGTCGGCTTCCAGCGCGTAGGAATCCGCGTAAAGCGCGGACGCCAGATCATCATGCGCTTCGCTAAAGAGGTCGAGGCGATCGAGCGGATTCGCGAGTTCCTTGAACGTCGCAAGCGGCCAAGCCTCGATGCAATCATGCTTGTGGGACGGCCGCAGCACCATGCCGGCGCCACCCTCTTGCCCATCGTCCAGAGCCTTAAGCGCGGAACGAAAAGTCGCTGGAACCGAAACGCGTCCTTTTGCGTCCAACCTGTTCTGGTGGGTGCCGAGGAAATGCGTCATCCGGCCCCCTTTCCATTCCCGTTGGCTCTGCCTGCCCTGGCGCTACTGAAACGAACCCGTTCAAACGATCACGGCTTCGTTTGGGATGTCATGGGTTACCATGGGCAAAATTGGGCGTCAAAGGGATTTACCAAATTGGGACAGGAAAAATCCGAGGAAACTCTGTGAAAAACAAAGAATTAGGCGGCTCCACTTACGCTGACTGACAAAGCCCGAAGCCACTCCTTGTTTATGATCTGTTCTTGTTTTGAATATTGGGTTTAATGCTTTCGCAATGTTTTAGCTGTTCGTTTCAAAAACGATATATTGCCAAAATCCTGCCTTGAAAGCGCCAGACGGTCTGTAAGCCGGGTTCTGTCCGGACCGCTCGCGCGGTCTTGGACGGCCATTCCTCTGGGACCCGCCTCGCGGCGTGCCTCACGCGACCAACCCGGGCGACTGGGCGGGAATGCCCTCGCGTCCACGCCATGCTCGCGCATGCCATCTCGCCGGCCGCCCCTATTCGGTCTTGCTCCCGGTGGGGTTTGCCCTGCCCCCGACGTTACCGCCGGGGCGGTGCGCTCTTACCGCACCGTTTCACCCTTACCCACGAGCCGGACCTGCGTCCGACCTCGGTGGGCGGTTTGTTTTCTGTGGCACTTTCCCTGGGGTCGCCCCCGCCGGCCGTTAGCCGGCACCGCATTCCCGTGGAGCCCGGACTTTCCTCCACCACACCCTTGCGAGCATGACAGCGGCCGTCCAACCGTCTGGCCGCGTGTCCTTGCGCCGCGAGGTTAGCGCCGTCAACCCACGGCGCCGTCCACAAGCGTTGCGAGCAAGGCCGCGCGCGCGACGGTTTCGCCATCGCCTTGGCCATCCACCCGCGCCGGACGGTAGCGGCGCTGGAAGGCGGTGACGACGGTCGCAAGGTCGCCGGAGATCGGATAGCCGATACGGCCGAGATCGGCGCGCAGCCGCTCGGCCGAGGCCTGGATTGAGGGCGCGGCCGAGAAGTCCGGCCACAGACCGATGTCCGACTGCGCTAGACCCGGCCAATCGAAAAGCTCGCCCGGGTCCTGCTTGCGGTCCGGTGCGATGTCGCTATGCCCGACGATGTTGCGCGCGGGGATGGCGTGACGCGACAGAATGCCCTGGCACAGCTCCGTCACCGCCGCCATTTGCGCCGATGGAAACGGCCGGTAGCCCCATTCGTGGCCCGGATTGACAATTTCAATGCCGATTGAGCGGCCGTTCAGCGTCTCGTTGCCGCGCCAGAAGGACACGCCGGCATGCCACGCCCGCCGCCCTTCCTTTACCAGCCGCCAGATGCGGCCGTCCTCCTCGACGACATAATGCGCGGAGACGCGGGAGGCCGGATCGCATAGCCGCTCGATGGCGGCTTCCGCGCTCTGCATGCCGGTATAATGCAGCACCAGGATATCGACCGGCTCCTCCCGCGCGTCGTGGTTCGGCGAGGGGCGATCCTGGATCAGCCGCAACAGCAACAACCCTAGGCGGGAGGCGGCTGGCGCAGCACGTCGAGCGGCACCAGCACGCCCGCGCGCTCGAAATGCCAGAAGGTCCAGCCATTGCAGGACGGCGCGCTTTGCAACGCGGCACCCACCTTGTGGATCGACCCGCGCATATTGCCTGCACTCACACTGCCATCGGCGCCCACCACGGCGGACACCCGCCGCTGACGATCCGTCAGCACTGTACCGGCCGCGATAGCACCACTCTCGACCAGCGTGCCGAAAGCGATGCGCGGCATCTCCTTGCGCGACACCGTAACGGAACGCGCCTGCAGGCTCAGCAGCTTGGTCTCGCGCAGCCGCCCCCAGGCCGCCTCGACATAGGCGGGATGACGCTCGATCCCGATGAAGTGCCGATGCAAACGCTTGGCGACGACAGCGGTCGTGCCGGTGCCCGCGAAGGGGTCGAGCACGATATCCTCCTCGGCCGTCGATGCCAGCAGGACGCGATGCAATAGCGCCTCGGGCTTCTGCGTTGGATGCAGTTTCAGGCCGTGCTGGTTGCGCAGCCGCTCAGGCCCGCCGCAGAGCGGGATGAACCAGTCGCTCCGCATTTGCAGATCGTCGTTGGAGGTCTTCATCGCCTGATAGTTGAAGCGATAGCGGCTGTCCCTGCCGCGCGCGGCCCAGATCAGCGTCTCATGGGCATTGGTGAAGCGGCGGCCGCGGAAATTCGGCATCGGATTGGCCTTGCGCCAAATGATGTCGTTGAGCACCCAGAAGCCGAGTTCCTGCAGGATCGCGCCGATGCGGAAGATATTGTGGTAGGAGCCGACCACCCACAGCGTGCCGTCCTTCCGCAGCAGGCGGCGGCATTCGGTGAGCCATTCGCGCGTGAAGCGGTCGTATTCGGCGAAGTCGGTGAAGCGGTCCCACTCCTCGTCAACGCCATCGACCAGGCTGTCATCAGGGCGGCGAAGCTGGCCCTGTAGCTGCAGGTTATAGGGCGGATCCGCGAAGACGCAGTGAACCGAGGCCGGCGGCAGCATCCGCATGTGCTGGATGCAGTCGCCCAGCAGAAGCTGGTCGAGCGGCAGGTCGCGGGTGAGGTCCACGTTTCCCCTCATGCCGCGCGCCACCGGCGCCGCACGGCGCATCTGTTCCGCATGCAAGAAGTCTATCCGGCTGGCGAGTTGATCAGCATCGGCGATGCCGGGTCAAGCATCTCCCAATCCAGGCTAGCCTGCGACCCCAGCGCCCCCGCCAGAATCGCCCGCACCGGAGCGAAACCATGGCGGTGGTGGTGCGTTACCCCGACCTCGGCCAGCGCGGCGCAATGGAAGGGCGTGCCGTATCCGGCATTGGTCTCCCAGCCGTAATGCGGGAAGCGCACAGCGAGTCGGGCCATCAGCCGGTCGCGCGCCACCTTCGCGATGATCGAGGCAGCGGCGATCGAGAAGCTGGTCGCGTCGCCGCCGATCACGCAGCGCACGGCGCAAGTCAGTTTCGGCGGCATGTTGCCATCGACCAGCGCATGATCCGGCGGGCTCGGCAGCTTGGCGACCGCGCGGCGCATGGCAAGCAGGCTCGCATGCAGGATGTTGAGGCGCGCGATCTCCGCCACCGAAGCCGCGCCGACCCCGATCTCCGCCGCGCCGCAAGCATAGAGCGCGATCGAGGCGGCCAGCCGCTTTTCCGCGGTGAGGCGCTTCGAGTCATCGAGCAGCTTACCCAGGCCGCGCGGCAGACCACGCGGGAAAACCACGGCCGCCGCGACGACCGGACCGGCGAGCGGCCCGCGCCCAACCTCGTCCAGCCCCGCCACCCGGCCGCCGAGCGACTTCTCGATGCGGAAATGCGGCGCCATGTCAGCCGCGTCCCATCAGGCGATGCCAGAACCCGCCAGGGCGCGGCGCCATCTTCTGCTTGTAGGAAACATGCGGGCGCGTCGCCGGTGGCCGCAGCGCGCTGCTCAGCAATTGCCGACCCGTCTCTCGCGCCGCCACCAGCCGCCGCTGGAAATCGAGGATCGCGACGGAGGACTCGTCGAGTTCGGACAAGGCCAAGGATTCCGCGACCGCGGCGGCATTCGGGAAGTCTCCGGCGCGGCGGTAGATATCGATCAGGCAAAGGCGCGGGCGAGTTTCCTTGCTCTCCGGCCAAAGCCCGGCGGCCTGAGCGCGCCACGCCACAGCCCATTCGGCTTCGTCGGCATCATCGGCCGACCAGGCGGCTTGTAGCAGCGCCTCAGCGGCGCCCCATTGCTTGTCCCCGCGCTGGCAAATCAGCGCCCAGAGCAAAAACGGCCGCGCGAAAGCCGGCGCCTGACTTCGGATCGCCGCATATTCCGGATCGCTCCGCACGACTTCTCCGCTCTCGGTCGAGAGC
Source organism: Acidisoma sp. S159 (assembly GCF_009766125.1). Lineage (NCBI taxonomy): Bacteria > Pseudomonadati > Pseudomonadota > Alphaproteobacteria > Acetobacterales > Acidocellaceae > Acidisoma > Acidisoma sp. S159. The sequence continues at coordinate 65,887 of NZ_LMUG01000067.1, read as the reverse complement.
GCAGTGAGGTCCGGAGCGGCGGCGCCGCAGCCCGAACATTCGGCAATCCAGCGCTTCAGCGTCGAACGCGCGGGCTCACCCTGCCGAAAGTCCAGATCGGGCGAGAGTTCCGCCGCCGGTGGTTCATAGGGCGGGCGCACCGGGGCGCCACAGACCGAACAAAGGTTCATGCCGCCCGGTTCGCCGGCGCGAGCGCCGCCAATCCCTGGGCAAGCCGGCTGACCGCACGCGACAAACGGTCCGGCGCGATCGCGAAGCAGACGCGCAACCACCCCTCGCCGCTCTCGCCAAAAGCCGAGCCGGGTGCGACGGCGACCTTGTGATGGATCACCAGATCCTGGGCGAGGGCGACGGTATCCCGCACACCGGCCACTTTGAGGAAAGCGTAGAAGGCGCCATCGGGCGATGCGTAGATGACGCCCGGCAGTCCCGCGACCTGTTGCCGGAAGATCTCCCGCCCCTCGGCGCAATGGGCACGGAAGCCGAGCAGCGCCGTGGGATCAGCGATGGCCGCGAGGCCGCCGCGCTGGATGAAGGGCGCGACACCGGAATGCGTGACCTCGATGAGTTCGGCGAGGTCATCACGCGTGCCCTCGGGCACCACCAGCCAGCCGAGCCGCCAGCCGGTCATCACCCAGGTCTTGCTGAAACTATTGCAGACGATGACCCGATCATCCGGCCCTGCGATGTCCAGGATGGAGGGTGCCACGCCTGAACCGTCATAGACGAGCCGGCTATAGACTTCGTCCGACAACAGCCAGCAGCCGTGCCGCCGGCAGAGTTCGAGAATGGCGCGCAATTCCTCCGCCGTCGCGGTCCAGCCGGTCGGGTTATTCGGTGAGTTCAGGATGAAGCAGCGCGCGCCGGCCAGCGCGGCATCCAGCTTGGCGAGGTCCAGGCTGAAACGCCCCTCCGGCGACGCGTCCAACGGCACCACCACCACCTCGGCACCACGGAGCCGCGCGGCATTGCCGGCATTGGGCCAGGCGGGCTCGTGCAAAACGACGCGACTGCCGGGCGTCACGATGGCGCTCAGCGCGATGGCGAGCGCCGCCATGCCCGAGGCGGTAACGAGGATGCGGCTTTCATCGACCGGCCGCACATGCAGTCCGGTGAGGTATTCGGCGATCGATTCCCGCAGGGATGGCAAGCCGCGCACATCCGGATAGCGCGTCTCACCGCGGTCGAGCGCTTCCAGCAATGCCGTGCGCGCGCCATGGGGGCTCGGCTGGTCGGATTCGCCGAAGCACAGAATGTCGGTCTCCGGATGTCCGAAGGCGAGACGGGCCACCGAGACGATCCGGGAACCGGGAAGTTTTGCGAGATCAAACTGTGGCGACACCATCTGCCCCGGCTACCACAGCCCGCCGCGCCGAAGCGAGAGGCGGATTTCAGGATTGTTGGTCGGGAACCACTCTCTCACGTCATGCTCGGCGAAGGCCGAGCATCCACGCCTTTGCTTGCGTGACGAAGGCAAGGCGTGGATGGCACGCCTCCGCGTGCCATGACGGATCTTTGCGAAACGGTTCCGTATCGATCATCACACTCGCCAATTACTCAAGGTGGAAATCGAAAACGCCCAGGGAACCCCTCTCAATCTTCCTTCTCGTCCTCGTCTTCCAACGTGAACTGATCAGCCTCCTGATCGTAGCCAAACAATTCGCCGTAGCGGCCCCATGAAATCACGACGCGCATCGTGGCTGCTGCGTAATCCGGAGACATGTGGTCCTCCAGCTCATCGCGGAAGCGCAGCGCCGGGGCGCGGTGATTCCAGCGCTCCTCCAGCACCTGCTTGATCTGGGCGATCAGCGGTACATGCAGCCGGGCCGCGGCGGCGAAAAGCTCCTTGCGCTCGTCGGTCTCAGCCTCAACGAAACCACGGCCGTTATCGGTGAGGCCGATGTCGCCCTCCTCGAACACCGCGAAGCCGAGTAGCTGCAAGGCCTCGCCAATCGGCAGCAACTCATCCGCCTCCATCTGAAAGGCGTTCGCGAGGGCCGGCAGATCGGCGCGGCCATTGTAAGGCTCGCCAGCGATCGTCTCCATGAGTCCTGCCATGAGATTGGTGGAAACCGTCGGGAGAGGTTCCGTTGTCCTCTGCGGCGCCGCGGCCACAGTGCCGCGCTCCGCCACCAGCGGCTTGGGCGGCTCGACGGGGCGCCGCGTCATCAGCGCGTAGATGTCGTCCACCATCTGGCGGAACGCGGGGTCCAGCCGATTGCGCGGATGCGGAAATGACACCAGCAATTCGCTCGCGACACGGCCCGGATTTGAGGAGAACACCAGGATGCGGTCGCACATCAGCACCGCCTCCTCGATGTTATGCGTTACGATCAGGATCGACTTCACCGGCAGCCGCCCTTCCGACCAAAGCTCGATGAGATCGGTGCGCAGCGTTTCCGCCGTCAGCACGTCGAGCGCGCTGAAGGGCTCGTCCATCAGCAGCAGGTCGGGATGGACCACCAAGGCGCGGGCGAGGCCGACGCGCTGGCGCATGCCGCCTGACATCTCCTTCGGATAGGCGTTCTCGTACCCGCCCAACCCGATCAGATCGATCGCATCCTCGGCGCGGCTATGACGCTCCGCGCGCGCCACACCCTGCGCCTCCAGCCCAAGCTCGACATTCTCCTCGACTGTCAGCCACGGAAACAGCGCGAAGCTCTGGAAAACCATCGCCACGCCCTCGGCCGGGCCATCGAGCAGCTTGCCGCGCCAACGCACCTCGCCCGCTGTCGGTTTGAGCAGGCCGGAAACGATGCGCAGCAGCGTCGATTTCCCCGAGCCGGAGCGGCCGAGCAGCCCGACGATCTCGCCCTGCCGCAGCGACAGATTGACATCGTCGAGCACGATGACGTCGGCCGAAGCTTCCTTGTGGTAGGATTGGCGGCAGCCCTCGACGCGGACGAGCAATTCTCCCGCGGCCTTGCCCTCGACGGGTGCGATCTGGTCCATGGGCGGCACTCCGGAAGCCGGGGGTTCTCGGTTAGAAGGTCAGGCGGCGGACGGCATAAGCATGCAGCGGGCGCCACAGCACGCGGTTTAGCAGGAAGACGTAGCCCGTCATGACGCAGACGCCGAGCATAATGCCGGCGCCGTTCCCATTGGTCGTTGCCTCAGCGATATAGGCGCCGAGGCCGGTGGCCGTCAGCGTGGTGTGACCCCAGGACGCCACCTCGGCGACAATCGAGCTGTTCCAGGCGGCGCCCGAAGCGGTTAGCGCGCCCGTAACGTAATAGGGGAAAATGCCGGGAATGATGACGCGGCGCCACCATAGCAGCCCCCGCACGCGCAGATTGGCGGAAGCCTCCTTGAGATCCGTGGGGAAGGCCGAGGCGCCGGCCACGACATTGAACAGAATGTACCACTGCGTGCCGAGGATCATCAGCGGCGTCAGCCAGATATTCGGATTGAGCGCGAAGCGGACAATGACGATGACGATGACCGGGAACAGCAGGTTCGCCGGGAAGGCCGCGAGGAACTGCGCAATCGGCTGGATAAGCTGCGCCCAGCGCGGCCGCAGCCCGATCCATACTCCAATGGGCACCCAGACGAGGGTGCAGATCACGATCGCAGCGGCAACCCGCGCGAGCGTATAGGCTCCGAGCAGAACCACATGGCCGAACTCGCTAAGCGTGATCGTGCCGGCGACGAAGGCAACGATGCGCCACAGCGCGAGCGCCACCAGGATACCGATAAAGCCGAACCACAATACATCGACGACCCGGGGATTGGCGCGCCGCTCCAGCCCGGCGAAGACCGAGACCCGCAGGCGGAGGCCACCGAGCCGCGCCGCGAAATCCCCGAGCGCCTCGCCCATCACCCGCAACAGGTGGGTGCGGCGGACCAGGCTCAGCACCCAGGGGTCGCGCACGCCGCCGCCGCTCGTCATCTCGAAGCGGAACTTCGCCGACCAGGCAACGAGCGGGCGGAACAGAAGCTGGTCGTAGATCAGGATGACCGCGAGCATCGCGAGGATGGCGTAGAAAACCGCGAGCAGGTTGCGCTGCTGGAGCGCGACCGAGACGTAGGAACCGATCCCTGGCAGCAGAAAGGTCGTATTGCCGACCGTCACCGCCTCCGACGCGACCACGAAGAACCAGCCGCCGGACATCGACAGCATGGTGTTGAACACCAGGCCCGGCATGGCGAAGGGAACCTCCAGCCGCCAGAACCGCTGCCAGGTGGTCAGCCGGAAGGCGCGGGACGCCTCGTCGAGATCGCGCGGCACGGTGGTGAGAGACTGATAGAAGCTGAAGGCCATATTCCAGGCCTGGCTTGTGAAGATCGCGAAGATGGCCGCGAGTTCCGCCCCCAGCACGCGGCCGGGAAACAGGCTCATGAAGAACAGCACTGTGAAAGAGAGAAAGCCCAGGATCGGCACAGACTGCAGGATATCGAGCGCCGGGATCAGAATGAGCCCGATACGTCGGCTTTTGGCGGCCAGCGGCGCCACGGTCAGGGTGAAGAGGCCCGAGAAGAAGAGCGCGGCGAACATCCGCATGGTGGTGCGGAGCGCGTAGAAGGGCAGATAGCGCGGATCGAGATGGATTGGCGTCGCATTCGGATGCGGCAGCGGCGCCAGCGTTCCCTGCGCCGCATGGGCGACCAGAACCAGGACACCGAGCACGCAGAGGATCGCCGCACCGTCCCAAAGATTGGGCATGCGGCGGCCGTTCACGAAGGCAGGCGGAGCCAAAATCGTCATGCGGCGCCTTGGATAGGTGGGATTGATCGCTTAGGAGGACGCCGACGGTTTGTGTAGGGGCCTCTATCCTAGTGCGCCGCCGCCTGTCACCTGGATGCTGGATGACGAAGCGATGACAGGGCGCGCTTCCTTGGAACTGGATCGCCGCGGCCTCGCAGAGACCGCCGAGCCCAGGGCGCGGCCGAAGGTCACGGAACGCTGGCTGGCCGTTCTCGCCTTCGTGCTGCTGGCGGCCCCGGTGCTGCTGATCCTCGCCGTGATGATGCCGACAGGCGAGCCGCCCGACGAGCCGATGCATCTCATGCGCGCGGATAGCCTGCTCCACGGCCAGTTGATCGGGCACAGGGTCGCGACGCTCAACCCGGGAACCGGAGCGCCGGACGCCGGAGTGACCTCCGATCCTGGCCTCGCGGTCGCCGCCCAGGGCTTCGATCTTCTTACGCCTCTGGCACAGAAGAAGGTCTCTCCGGCGCGGCTGAAGATGCTGCGGTCGCTACCCTGGTGGCCAAAGCCGATTTTCATGAGCGCGCCGAACACGGCCGCTTACGGACCGCTGACCTACATTCCCGCCGCGATGGGCCTCGGGACGGCGCGCCTGCTGGGCTTCGGCCCCTATGCCGCGATCCATTGGGCAAGGTTCGCCAATGTGGCCGTCTTCCTCGCGATCGGCGGCCTCGCTTTGCTGCTCGCGCGTCGTGGCCGCCTGATGCTGCTGGTCGTGCTGGGCCTGCCGATGACGCTGGCCCTTGCCTCCGCCGCCGGGCAGGACGGGCTGCTGATCGCACTCGCCTGCCTCGGCGTCTCTCTCTTCACGCGCGGAGATCGCCGGGGCGACTGGTGGGGCGCGGTGATCTTCGCGCTCGTCATCATGCAGAGGCCGCCGTATTTGCCGCTCGTCCTGCTGCCATTCGTCGCGGGATCACCTGGCCGCCCGCTATGCGAGCGCCTGCTGAAGAGCGCTCTTATGGCTGCACCCGCACTTCTATGGTCAGCGGCGGTGGCCCGTTGGGTCGCCGTGCCGCTCCGGGCGGGCGTCGATTACCTGCCCGGTCCGCTTTGGCCGGGCGATCCTCATCGGCTCTTCCGCTCGTCCAATGCCGGCGCGCAACTCACAGTGCTGCTGCATCATCCCGTCCAGGCCGTGCTTCTGCCGCTGCATTCCCTGGCGGCACATTGGAAGACCCTGAGCGAGGAGTGCGTCGGCCTCTTCGGCTTCCTCGACATCCCCCTGCCCTTGCCAGTCTATGCTCTGTGGTTCGCCGCCATCGCGGCGGGACTGACCGCCGTTGCGATCCCCAAGCCGGAACCCACTCGCGCAACGCCTGAAGCGAGCCCCCACGCGACGCTCGGGCGTCTCGCCGTGCTGGGCATGCTCCTGTGTTGTTTGTTGCTTATATATCTAACCCTTTATATGACCTGGACGCCGGTCGGCGCGTCGCTGATCGAGGGTGTGCAGGGGCGCTACTTTCTGCCCCTCCTGCCCATTCTCATCCTCGCGATACCCAGGTTCCGCATACTGCTTCGCCTGCCGCGAGGCGTTTGGGTCATTCTGCCCGTCGCCGCGCTTTGCGCCGGGCTTATCGCCACGCCGCTGGTGATCCTGCGAGCCTATTACTGGCCGTGACATGCAGTTTTCGTTATGTGCCTGTCGATCCGAAGCCTCCGGAACCCCTGGCCGTCTCGTCCAGCGCCTCAACCTCCCGCCACACCGCCCGCGTCACCGGCGCCAGCACCGCCTGGGCGATACGCAAGCCTCGTGTGACGGTGAAGGCCGCGTCGCCCGTGTTGAGGAGGATGACCTTGATCTCCCCCCGGTAATCCTCGTCCACCGTTCCCGGCGAGTTCGCCACCAGCAGCCCGTGATTGAGCGCCAACCCCGAGCGCGGCCGAATCTGCAACTCGTGGCCCGACGGTAGCGCCACCATCAAACCGGTTGGCACCGCGGCCCGAGCGCCCGGAGCCAGAACCAGCGGGGAGTCCACCGCCGCGAGCAGATCCATCGCGGCGGCCCCGGCGGTGGCATACCCGGGTAACGGCAAGCCCTCACCATGAGGCAGCCGCTGAACCGCGATCTCGGCCGAACCGCCGGTCATGACGGGTCCAACGCTACAGCGATGCGTTCTGCCAGCCTCGCCGCCACGGCCTCCTTCGGCAATTGCGGCCAGCTCTCGACGCCCTCGGCGGTCACGAATTGGATGCTGTTCGTGGCGCCGCCCATGGCACCTCCCGCTTTCGAAACATCGTTCGCCAGGAGCCAGTCGCATCCCTTACGCCGTCGCTTGCTCACGGCATTGGCGACGAGATCGTCCGTCTCCGCGGCAAAGCCGATGACAAGACGCGGGCGATCGGGGCCAGGAAGCGAAAATTCCGCCAGGATATCCGGATTGGCGACGAGCCGCAGTTCCGGCGGCGCACCGCCCGGCACCTTCTTGAGCTTCCGCGCCTCAGGCGCCGCGACCCGCCAATCCGCCACCGCCGCGACAAAGACGGCGACATCGGCCGGCAGCGCATCACGGCAGGCGTCCCGCATCTGCTCCGCCGTCTCGACCGGCACCACCGTCACGCCGGTTGGGTCGGCGATCGACACGGGCCCACGCACCAGCGTCACCCGCGCGCCGAGAGCCGCGAGGGCGGCGGCGATGGCACGGCCTTGGCGGCCGCTGCTGCGATTGGCGATGTAGCGCACGGGGTCGATGGGCTCATGGGTCGGGCCGCTGGTGACGAGAGCATGACGCCCGGCGAGCGGCTTCGGCCGAGGCGCCAGAAGGCCCGCGATGGCCTCCAGAATCTCCGGCGGCTCGGCGAGACGGCCAGGGCCCCATTCACCGCAGGCCATGGCACCTTCGCCCGGCTCCGCCACCTGCACGCCGCGCGCCTTCAGCGTGGCGAGGTTGGCGACTGTCGCGGCATGCTGCCACATCCGCACATTCATCGCCGGCGCTACCAGAACGGGCTTGTCGGTGGCCAGCAGCAGGGTCGTCGCGAGGTCATCGGCCAGACCGCCTGCCATCCGTGCCAGCAGATCAGCCGAGGCGGGCACCACGACGAGGAGGTCGGCTGAGCGGGAAAGCTGGATGTGTCCCATCTCGCTCTCGTCGGTCAGCGAGAAGAGGTCCTCATGTACCTTTTCTTCCGACAGCGCTTGCAGGGAGAGCGCGGTGACGAAATGCGCCCCGCCGCGCGTCAGCACACAGCGCACGCCGACATCCTCTTTCTTGAGCAGGCGGATAAGTTCGAGCGCCTTGTAGGCCGCGATCCCGCCGGAGACGATGAGGAGAACACGTTTTCCGGCCAGGCCAGAGAGATCAGCCATCGTGATTCCTACTCAGCCAACGACCCATCGCTATCGGTAACGACCGAGGCCGACGGAAGTTGGTATGACAACAGTCTGAGCCTCTGGCTCCTATAGCCGCCAGCCCGAATGGATCGCCGCGATGCCACCGGAAAGATTCCGCAGGACCACGCGGCCCAGTCCTGCCGATCGCATCATCTCCGCGAGTTCCTGCTGGTCCGGAAACATCCGGATGCTCTCCGCCAGGTATCGGTAACTCTCCGCATCGCCGGCAAACATCTTGCCGAGCCGCGGCAGGACCTTGAAGGACCAAGCCTCGTAAAGCGGAATAAGCGCCGCAACTTCCAGCCGAGAAAACTCCAGGCAGAAGAACCGGCCACCCGGCCGCAGGACCCGGCGCGCCTCCGCCAGAACAGCCGCCTTGTCCGTGCAATTGCGCAGACCGAACGCAATGGTGACGACATCGATGGATCCGCTCGGAATCGGCAGCGCCTCGGCATCCGCCACCAAAAAACGAAGGTCGCCGATCAGGCCGCGATCGATCGCGCGGTCACGGCCGACCTCCAGCATCGCGAGGTTGATATCCGAGAGGATCGCCGGCCCCCCGCCACGGCGCAGCCAGCCGAAGCTGATGTCACCCGTGCCGCCTGCCAGATCGAGCAGCCTCCTGCCCGGCCGGGGATCGAGCAGGCTTGTGAAGATCTGCTTCCAGGCCCGGTGGATGCCGAGCGACATCAGGTCGTTCATGAGGTCGTAGCGCGGCGCCACGCTCTGGAACACGGCCCGCACCATGGATTTCTTCTCCGCGCGCGGCACAGCGCGGAATCCGAAGTCCGTCTCGTCTGGGGAGATATCGCGGGAGGTTTCGCTCATGAGGCACAGGATATAGCCTGTGCGGCCAATGCCGGAACTCCCTGAAGTTGAGACTGTGATGCGTGGCCTGGCGGCACGGCTCGACGGCCGGGTGATCCGCAAGGCTACGCTGTCCCGTGGCGACCTTCGCCGCGTGATCCCGGCCGGCCTCGCCGCCAGACTGACCGGTGCGCGAGTCACGAGTTTTCGGCGGCGGGGGAAATATATCCTCATGCGCCTCGACAGAGGTGACAGCCTGCTCCTGCACCTCGGCATGTCCGGGCGCATGGCGATCCGGCCGTCATCCGCCGCCCATCCAGGCGAAAAGCACGAGCACTTGGTCATCGAGACCGAGGACGGCTGGCGGATCGGCTTGATCGACCCGCGACGGTTCGGGCTGCTCGATTTGCTGCCGACGGTCGAGGAGGACGCGCATTCCCTGCTGCGTGGAATGGGGCCGGAACCGTTGGATGCGGCGTTTACCCCAGCGGTTCTCGGTGCGGCTCTGTCGGGCAAACGTACGCCCATCAAGGCGGCGCTGCTCGACCAGCACGTTGTCGCCGGCCTGGGCAATATCTACGTTTCGGAGGCGTTGTTTCGCGCGGGAATAAGCCCGCGTCGATTGGCAACATCTATCCCCGGCGCGCGCGCCGAGCGGCTGGTGCCGGCGATCAAGGCAACGCTCACCGAAGCGGTTGCTGCCGGGGGCTCAAGTCTGCGGGACTATGTGCAGCCGGATGGTGAGCTCGGCTATTTTCAGCACGCGTGGAAAGTCTATGGGCGGCAGGGGTTGGCTTGCGAGCGTTGCCCTGGCGTTCCGCCCTGCCCCGGGATCCGCCAAATGACGCAAGCTGGGCGGAGCACATTTTTCTGTCCTCGCACGCAGCGATAAGGTCGCACGCCAAGACTTCCGGACATGCCACGCCAAGCCACCACGCGCTTGACTCCAGGCTGCCGCGCCGCCTAGAGAGGCCTTCTTGCGCGGCGGGACATCACCATGTCCGGGACTGCGCGTTTTTTGATGGATGACGATCGACAATGGCCAATACCGCCTCCGCCCGCAAGCGCATTCGCCAGTCTGTGAAGCGCACCGCGCGCAACGCGGCCAACAAGACGCGCATGCGCAATGCGATCAAGTCGGTCGAGACAGCTATTTCGAGCGGCGATAAGGTGGCAGCCCAAGCGGCAATCCGCGCGGCTCAGCCGCAACTGCAGCGTGCAGCAGGCAAGGGCGTAACGCACCGCAACACGGTTGCGCGCAAGCTGTCCCGCATGTCGGGCCGCATCAAAGCGCTCGCCGCTTAACTCTGACTGTCAATCCACATCTTTGAGTTGAATGAGGCGCGGGTAACTCCGCGACCTTAATTCTGTCGCCCCCGCAGCAAAGGCGGCAAGTTACTGTCACTGATTGCGGTTAGTTTGTCATCATAACGTTACGATTCCGGTATGATGTGCTTAGACGGCGGTAATCCCTCGACAATCTATACTCGTCAACGACTTGCTCGATCGTTGTCACGTGTCGGATCTACTTGATTCAGGTTGCGCAGGATACCGCCCCTGACTAGGTTGCGGCGTCCTCCTGGCGATACGCGCCTCGCCATCTCCACTTCGATCCGTCGCTTTAACGGCGGGATGGAGCATGGTGTCTGCTTGGCCTTTAGGAGGAGGTCGTCGATCGGGGCGGAAGCGTGAACGGCGCATGGAGCATCAACTGACTGCAATTCCCCATGTTCGCCCAAGCGAAGCCGACCTCGCCACGCAGTGGGCCCGGGTCCGAACACGTTTGCAAGGCGAGGTGGGAGAGGTCGAATACCGCACTTGGCTGAGGCAAATGAGCCTAGGTGAGGCAGAGGGTGATGAACTCACGATCCTGCTGCCGACGCGGTTCTTGCGCGACTGGGTTCGCAGCCATTACGGGGATCGTCTCACAAGCCTGTGGCAGGCGGAAAACCGCCGTGTGCGCCGGGTCGAGATTCGCGTGGGACGTGCAGAGGAAGGCTTGGCGCCGGCGACGCCTCCCATCGGCAATGGACATAGTGTCGCTGCCGCGGTGGCCGACAGCGTCACGGATGCCAGCATCGATGACCGCACGGAAGGCCGCGACCCGGCCGGGCTGGATCAGCGCTTCACCTTCGACACCTTTGTCGTCGGCAAACCCAACGAATTCGCCTTCGCCTGCGCCGGCCGAGTCGCCGACAAGCCCGCCTCTCAGGGTTTCAACCCACTCTTCCTGTATGGCGGGGTCGGACTAGGCAAAACGCACCTGATGCATGCGATCGCTTGGAAACTACAGGGGCTCCGGCGCCAGGATGCGGCGCCGGTTTCGGTCGCCTATATGTCCGCCGAAAAATTTATGTACAAATTCATCGCGGCGATCCGTAACCAGTCGACGATCGAGTTCAAGGACCAGCTCCGCAGCGTCGATGTGTTGATGATCGACGACCTGCAGTTCCTCATCGGCAAGGACAACACGCAGGAAGAGTTCTTCCACACCTTCAACGCGCTCGTGGATGCCGGGAAGCAGATCGTCGTCTCGGCCGATAAGTCGCCGTCCGACCTCTCCGGCCTGGAAGACCGGCTGCGGACCCGTCTGGGCTGCGGCATGGTGGCGGACCTTCATGCCACCACCTTCGAACTTCGCATTTCCATCCTGGAGGCGAAGGCGTCACGGGCAAGCGTCGCGGTGCCGCCGCGCGTGCTGGAATTCCTCGCCCACAAGATCACCAGCAACGTGCGTGAGCTCGAAGGTGCGCTCAATCGCCTGGTCGCGCATGCGGCGCTGTTCGGCCGGCCGATCACGCTGGAGACGACGCAGGAGGTGCTGCACGACATCCTCCGCGCGCATGACCGCCGCGTCACGATCGAGGAGATTCAGCGCCGGGTGGCGGAGCACTACAATATCCGCCTCACCGACATGTCATCGGCGCGCCGGGCGCGCAATGTCGCTCGGCCGCGCCAGGTCGCCATGTTCCTCGCCAAACAGCTCACCAGTCGTTCGCTGCCGGAGATCGGCCGAAAATTCGGCAATCGCGATCACACCACCGTCATGCATGCCGTCTCCCGCGTGAGCGGCCTCATGGAGGGCGATGCGGCTTTCGCGGAGGATGTCGAGCTGCTCCGCCGTATGCTGGAGTCCTGAGAGACCGTTGAAATGTGCTGCCAGCGCATTTTCTGAGTCTGCACCGGCCCTCACCCCCACCCAGCCACCCACGACAATATGCTGATGGGTGGCCGCGTGGGGGTGAGGGCTGGTGCAGGCTCGTTCTCCAACGGTCTCAGCGGGGCGGGCCGCTTGCCCGGCGCGCCCGGGCTGGTAGACTAGCGACCCTTTTTAGACTCCGCGCTTCTCGGCGCCGCGCCCAAGGATCAGGCAATGAAGTTCACGGCCGAACGCGCGACCCTGCTCAAGGCGCTGGCGCATGTGCAGAGCGTCGTCGAGAAGCGCAATACGATTCCCATCCTCGCCAATCTCATGATGAGCGTGCGCCAGGGCGCGCTGACGCTGACAGCGACGGATATGGAGATCGCGCTCGTCGAGCAGGTCGCGGCCACCACCAGCCGGGACGGCACCGCGACCGCTCCGGCCGCGACACTCTACGAGATTGTCCGCAAGCTGCCCGAGGGTGCCCAGGTCGAACTCGACCATCCCGGCGGCGATGCCCCACTCGCCCTCCGCGCCGGCCGCTTCGCGACGAGCCTCATGGTTCTCCCGGCGGATGATTTTCCGTCCATGACGGCGGGCAGCCTGCCGCATAGCTTTCGCCTCCCGGCCCAGACGCTGCGCGGCATGATCGACCGCACGCGCTTCGCCATCAGCACCGAGGAGACGCGCTATTACCTCAACGGCATCTACCTCCATGCCGCCGATGGCGCCGACGGGCACAAGATGCTGCGCGCCGTCGCGACGGACGGCCACCGGCTTGCCCGTGTCGAGGAGACGCTGCCGGCGGGCGCCGAGGCCATTCCGGGTGTCATCGTGCCGCGCAAGACCGTCGCGGAGGTGCGCAAGCTCATCGACGAAACCTCGGATGATATCGAAATTGGCCTGTCCGAAACGCGCATCCAGTTCAGCCTCGGCACGCTCAAGCTCACCAGCAAGCTGATAGACGGCACCTTCCCCGAATACGAACGCGTCATCCCGCGCGACAACGACAAGATCCTGCGCGTCGGAAAGAAGGATTTCGCCGATGCGGTCGCGCGCGTGGCGGCGATTTCCACCGAGCGTTCGCGCCCGGTGAAGCTCGCGCTCGACCGCGATCTCCTGACGCTCTCCGCCGCGAGTCCTGATCAGGGTTCGGCGACCGAAGAGCTGGATGGCGGCCGCGTGACCTATAGTTCGACGCCGATGGAGATCGGCTTCCAGGCTCGCTACCTCAACGACATCACCGACCAGATTGGCGGCGAGGTCGAGTTCCTCTTCGCCGATGGCTCGGCACCGACCGTGGTGCGTGACGCCGGCGACCCGAGCGCGCTCTACGTGCTCATGCCGATGCGTGTCTGACCAGGCCGCGGTTCTCCGCCTCCTTCGCCTCGACCTCACCGCCTTCCGTAGCTACGACCGGCTGAGCTGGCGTCCGGCCGCGCGGCTGGCCGTCATCAGCGGGCCAAACGGCAGCGGCAAGACGAACCTGCTGGAGGCGATCTCCCTCCTCGGTCCGGGCCGCGGTCTGCGGCAGGCGCGGGTGGCGGAATTCGCGCGCCATCGCCCTGACGGGCCGCCCGGCCCCTGGGCGGTAGCGGCACGTTTCGCGGCACCCAGCGCGCCCGGGATGCCGCTCGAAATCGGCACCGGCAGCCCGCCTGAGGGCGGAGCGCCGGATCGCCGCGTCGTCCGGCTGGCGGGCGCGCCCGCATCCCAAACCGATCTCGCGGCCCATGTGACGCTGTCCTGGATCACGCCGCAGATGGAGCGGCTGTTCGGCGAAGGCCCCTCCGGCCGCCGCCGCTTCCTCGACCGGCTGGTCTGGGCGCTCGACCCCGCCCATGCGCGGGAGGTGGCGGCACATGACGCCGCGATGGTGCGGCGGAACCGGCTGTTAAGCGACGGTCGCGCCGACCCCGCCTGGCTCGCGGGGTTGGAGGATGGCATGGCCCGCCACGCCGTTGCCGCCACCGCCGGCCGGCGGGCTCTGGTGGCAAGGCTGAACGCGGCACTCGCCAGTGGTGCGGTCGCGCCCTTCCCCGCCGCCCGCATGAGCCTTCTTTGCCCGATAGCCGAGCGCCTGGACCAAATGCCGGCGCTGGCCGTGGAGGACTGGCTGCGCGCGGCCTTGGCGGCGTCACGCGCGGCCGATGCGGCCTCCGGCTCCTCCTCTCTCGGCGCGCATCGGGCGGATATGGCGCTGGCCGACCTCGCCACCGGCCGCCCGGCGGGCCTCGCCTCCACGGGTCAGCAGAAGGCGCTGCTCCTCGGGGTCGTGCTCGGCCATGCGCTGGTCATCGCCGAGGCGCGTGGTTTCGCGCCGTTGCTGCTTTTGGATGAGCCCTTAGTACATCTGGATGAACAGCATCGCGCGGCGCTGCTGGAGGCGTTGCAACGCCTTCCGGCACAGGCGTTTTTGACCGGCACCGATGCCGCGCCTTTCGCGGCGCTGGCGGGTGAAGCGGATTTTCTTCGATGCATGGAAGGAACGCTTGCGCCAGATCCGGCATTCGCTAGGCCCGCGAACGGAAATTCGCTATAAGGAGGGGTCTGATTCCCTGCATCTCCGGAGTGACTCTCGGCATGTCCGATTCCGCCGCGCCTATGCCTGTTGCGACCCCCGAAGCCATCAATGATCCCAATGTCTATGACGCCGCCTCGATCTCCGTCCTCAAGGGGCTGGATGCCGTGCGCAAGCGGCCCGGCATGTATATCGGCGACACCGATGACGGCTCCGGCCTGCACCACATGGCCTTCGAGGTCATCGACAACGCGGTGGATGAGGCGCAGGCTGGCTACGCCACCAAAGTCGAGGTCATGCTCAATGGTGACGGCTCCGTCACCGTGCGGGATGACGGTCGTGGAATTCCGGTCGATATTCATATCGAGGAAGGGATTTCAGCCGCCGAGCTGGTGCTGACACGGTTGCACGCGGGCGGAAAGTTCAACCAGAATTCCTATAAGGTTTCGGGTGGACTGCATGGCGTCGGCGCGGCGGTCGTCAATGCGTTGTCCGAATGGATGGAAGTCCGCATCTGGCGAGAGAACCGCGAATATTACATGCGCTTCCAGCACGGCGAGCCGGACGCTCCGCTTGCCGAGATCGGCCCGAGCGAAAGGGCGCATGGCACCGAGATCAACTTCAAGCCTAGCGCCAATACCTTCACCCACATCGATTTCGATCTTGCGATTCTTGAGCGCCGTTTGCGCGAGCTCGCGTTCCTGAATTCCGGCCTCGACGTAACCCTACGCGACGAGCGGCATGTCCCGGCGGTGGAGACGCGGCTATACTACGAGGGCGGCCTGAATGCCTTCGTGGATTGGCTGGATCGCGCCCGCGCGCCGCTATTCACGCCTGCCCTCTCCGCCAATTTCGAGGACAAAGCGAGCGGCATCCGCGTGGAATTCGCGTTGCAGTGGAATGATTCCTACCACGAAACGATGTTGTGCTTCACCAACAATATCCCGCAGCGGGATGGCGGCACGCATCTCTCCGGCTTTCGCCAGGCGCTGACACGCGCGGTCACGAAATACTCCGAGAGCATGGGCAAGAAAGACAGCCTGGCGCTCACCGGTGACGACATGCGCGAGGGGCTGTCGGCGGTGCTTTCGGTGAAGGTACCGGACCCGAAATTCTCGTCCCAGACGAAGGAGAAACTGATCAGCTCCGAAGTGACGCCCGTGGTTCAAGCGGTTGTTTCGGATGCCATCGGTCACTGGCTTGAGACGCATCCCAAAGAAGCGCGTGGCATCATCCAGAAGGTGATGGACGCGGCAAGCGCGCGGGAGGCCGCCCGCAAGGCGCGCGAACTTACGCGCCGCAAGGGCGTGCTGGATGTCTCGACGCTGCCCGGCAAGCTCGCGGATTGCCAGGAGCGTGACGCGAGCAAATGCGAGATCTTCATCGTCGAGGGTGATTCCGCCGGCGGCTCGGCCAAGCAGGGGCGCGACCGCAAGTTCCAGGCGATCCTGCCACTGAAAGGCAAGATCCTGAATGTCGAGCGCGCGCGTTTCGACCGCATGCTTGGCAGCGCCGAAATCGGCACGCTGATCACGGCACTCGGTGCCGGCATCGGGCCGGGCGAGGTTGAACTCGGCGGCTTCAATGTCGAGAAGCTGCGCTACCACCGCATCGTCATCATGACGGATGCAGATGTCGACGGCTCGCATATTCGCACGCTGCTGCTGACGTTTTTCTTCCGCCAGATGCCGGAGCTTATCGCGCGCGGCCATCTCTATATCGCGCAGCCGCCGCTCTATCGCGCCAAGCGCGGCAATGACGAGCGCTACCTGAAGGACGATCGCGCGCTGGAGGACTTCCTGCTCGACAAGGCGCTCGGCGAGGCGCGGCTGACCTATGCCGACGGCCGCGTGCTGGAGGGCCAGACCCTGACCGAGGAGATCGGCTTCCTGCGCGAGGCCTGGAACCGCGTTCGCCGCATGGCGACCACGGTGCCCGCCGCCGTGCTGGAACAGGCAGCGATCGTCGGCACGCTGGCGGTGCCGGCGGATGACTCGATCGCGCTGCTGCATGCGCAAGAACTCGCCGTGCGCCTCAATGCGATTTTGTTGGATGGCGAGGCTGGCTGGATCGGCGAGGGTTCGGTCGCGGGCGGCATCACGCTCACCCGCCGCGTTCGTGGCGTGGGCGAGCGCTATACGCTGGACGCGGCGGCGCTCCGTAGTGCCGAGGCGCGCTGGCTATCGGAACGCCACACGCGCATTGCGGCTGGATTTACGGAAGCCCCGCAGCTGAAGCTGGATAGCCGCGAGGAGCGGCCAGGCGGCCCGCATGCGACCTTCGACGCGGTGCTGGCGCATGGCCGTCGCGGCTTGGCGATCCAGCGATTCAAGGGTCTGGGCGAAATGAACCCGGACCAGCTTTGGAAGACCACGCTGGACCCCGATCTGCGGACGCTGCTGCAGGTGAAAGTGGGCGATGCGGAGGAAGCGGCGCAGGTTTTCTCCACGCTGATGGGCGACGTGGTCGAGCCTCGGCGGGAGTTTATCGTGGGCAACGCGCTTAAGGTGGCGAACCTGGATATTTAGTCCCGGACGTTTTTGGCTGACCCTTGCGAGCTCCACCTCGTCATGCTCGGCGAAGGCCGAGCATCCAGGTCTTTGCTTGCGCGACAAAAGCAAGACGTGGATGGCACGCCTTCGCGTGCCATGACGGATCTTGTGATCGCGGTTCAATATTAGATCATCCCACCTTAGTGCCCCGTCTCCCGCTTCTGCACGATCGAAACCAGATTCGTAACGCTCAGGATGAAGTTGCCCAACAGACTCTCGAGATCGACGGAAGATTGCGTTCCCGCCACCTGGCCGCCGGAGCTGATCTTCGCGCCCGCCTGGCCGGGCACAAGCGAGATGTAATCGCCGCCAAGCAGGTTCTCACTGGTGATCTCGGCTAGGCTGTCGGTCGGGAGCCGGATGTCGGGTCGAACTGCCAGCCGGACGACGGCCTTGTAAGTCTTCGGATCGATCGAGGTGCCGACAACGGTGCCGACCTTGACCCCGGCAATTCTGACGTCAGAACCGGCGGCAATGCCGTCGATGCGCCCGAACTCCGCCCGTAGGATGTAGCGGGACGCGCCGGACGCGCTCAGACTGGCGACCAGGTAGAGCACCAGGGCCAATGTCAGAACAATAACAATGGCGCCGATAAGGACCTCAAACGGGTTGCGCCGGGCGATCATCCGAGGCCCTCATCCATCTTCGCCACCATGCTCACCCGCGGCAGTTTGCCGAGATGCCCGCAACGGAAGAGGGTGACCCCAAGGTCCATGTGCCAATCTAATCCGTGAAACTCGGGCGGTCCATTGCATACGATGGATAGCACCCGCCGAGGCGCGCGGCGCCAGCGAACCATCGCCGGGTGTCGAAATCGGCTATGGATCACGCGGGGGGACTTAGTAGACACATGGGGACGAGGCGCCTTCGCCAATTGCTCGACTTCGTCTTTCCGCCGGATCCGGGCGCCTTGCGCCTTCTCGCCGCCCTGCGTGCGACTTTGGCCGGGGTGCTGACTTTTCTCCTGGTCATGCTTCTCGGCACCGTTGCCACGATACCGGACGCGGATCGCATTCTCGGCTTCGCCCTCGCGCTCTTCATCACCGCGACCGTTCGCGATGGCACGCCGCGCCAGCAGTTGATCACCACCGCCATCGCCCCGTTCGCCGCCTTTGCCGCGGCCACACTCGCCGCGCTGCTGCTTGACCAACCAATCGCCACCGCCGCCGTCATCCCGCTCATCATGTTCGCCGCCACCTACGGAGCGTCGCGCGGGCCGCGTTACGCCTCGCTCGGAACTGTCGCGGTGATCGCCTATACGATTGGCCTGGTCACGAGACTGCCGCCCGACACGCTGCCGATGCGCTTCGTCGTGCTGATGATCGCGGCCGCCAATGCCGCCGTCATCCGGCGCGTCCTGCTTCCGGAAAAACCACAAGCGGAGCTGGCGCGCCTGAGCCGCGCGATCGATGCCGGCATCCGTAACGTGCTCGATAAGATCGCGGCGGCCATCACCAGCGGGGCTTGGACCGAACGAGCGCGTGCCGATCTGCAGCATGATCTCCGTCGCCTCAGCGAGACGATCCTATTGGCGCAAGGCCGGGTCGCGGCACTCTCTGGCGAGGCTTCCGCCGAGAAAGCCCATGTCAGACAGCTTTTGAAGATTGAGCTTGCGACCGAGCGCACCGCGCGCGTTGCTTTGCGGGACTTGGGGACGCCAGCTGACCAGACTTCGCTACTCGCAAGCCTTCAGGCTGTGCGGCGCGGCGAAACCCCGGCGCCTTCCGAGTCGACCGCCCGCCTCTCCGCCACACTCGGCCTGCTCAGCCAAGTCATGCACGACCCGCCGGAAGAAATGGTCACCGCAAGCACTCCGCCGTCGGTAAGCGCGAGGTCCGGCCTGCGTCCCGCGCTGCAGACAGCGATCGCCGCCGGCCTCGCCATTTTGGGCGGCAATCTCGTCTCGCCTAACCGATGGTACTGGGCGGCATTCGCAGCCTTCGTGATGTTTCAGGGCACGCATTCGCGCGGGGAATCGCTCAAGAAGGGCGTGCAGTTCATGATCGGCACCCTGGCAGGTGTCGTCTTCGGGATGCTGGCGGCCACTCTGCTGTCAGGCCATGAGATGCTCAGCATGGCGGCAATCATTGTCGCCGTCTTCCTCGCCTTCCAGGCGAACGCCGCGGCCTATGTCGTGATGATGTTCTGGATCACCGTCATCCTCGGCCTGCTCTTCGGAATGCTCGGCTACTTCACGCCCGACCTGCTGCTGATGCGATTGGAGGAAGCCGCGACGGGTGCCGCCTGTGGTGCCTTGGTGGCAACCCTGGTCATGGTTCGGCGAGATGGCACCGCGGCCTTGGAAGCCAGGCTCGCATTCCTTCGCGCGCTTCGCGAATTACTGCGCAGCGCTTCGGGCGCGTTGCTCGACGACAAATCCCAGCTCGGCTTGGCCGCGCAGATTTTGACCGCGGCGCAGCGTTTCCACGATCTGATCGCGCTCAGCCAAAATGGCGGCTACAGACCCGCCGGACTGGCCTCTCCCAGAGAGAAGACAGAACGCGACCGCATTCTGCTGCTTGAACCGATCGAGGAGTGGGCGAGCGAGCTGGGTAATCTCGCTTTGCAGCCAGCCGAGCTGGATGATCCCACCCTCATCCGCTCGGTTCGTGAAACAGCCGCCCATATCGACGAGACCTTAGCCGACCTCATCGACCGATGGGCCACGGCGTCGCCCTTCACGCAGGTTCCGAGCGAACCCGCAGAGGATCTGGGTGCGACGCCGCGCGGAGAGATCGCGAATCGAGCGGCGCGTCTGCTGCTCCGCATCGATACGGCGCTCGTGAATTTGGCTTCACGGTGAATGGCATGGTGCCATCCACCGGAGCCATCAGCCCGACGAGCGTTGTTTAGGAAGACTTCTCCAGGTGACCGCCAAACTCGAGGCGCATGGCGGAGAGCAGCTTGTCGGCGAAATCAGCCTGTCCCCGTGACGCGAAACGGTCGTACAGCGCGGCACTCATCACCGGCACAGGCACGCCCTCATCGATGGCCGCCTGCAAAGTCCAGCGACCCTCACCGGAATCGGAAACATGGCCGCGGAATTCCGCAAGCTCCGGGCTTTTCCGCAGAGCGGCCGCCGTCAAATCCAGCAACCAGGATCCAACCACGCTACCCCGGCGCCAAACTTCCGCGACGTCTGAGACATTGATGTCGTATTTATACAGGTCGGGGTTCCGTAGCGGTGTTGTCTCCGCGTCGTGCACCTGAGTCTGCAATCCGACATTTGCCTTTTTCAGGACATTGAAGCCCTCCGCCAAGGCCGCCATCATTCCGTATTCGATGCCGTTATGGACCATCTTGACGAAATGCCCAGCGCCGTTCGGGCCGCAATGCAGATAGCCGTGTTCGGCCTGTGTCGGCGTGCCAGCAGCCCCAGGGGTCCGCTCCGCCGAGCCAACGCCGGGTGCGAGTGACTGGAAGATCGGATCGAGATGAGCGACGATGTCATCCTCACCGCCGATCATATGGCAGTAGCCGCGCTCCTTCCCCCACACGCCGCCGCTGACGCCGACATCGACATAATGAATGTTCTTCGCCTTCAACGCATGCGCGCGGCGGAGATCGTCATGGTAATAAGAGTTGCCGCCGTCGATAACGATGTCACCGGCTTCGAGATGCGCGGAAACCTGATCCAGGATCGTGTCCACGATCGCGGCAGGCAGCATCATCCAGATCGCGCGCGGCTTGCTCAACTTGGCGATGAATTCGGGCAGGCTCGTGGTGCCGGTTGCACCCTTGCCGACGAGGTTCTGCACCGCATCCGCGTGGTTGTCGTAAACGACAAGGTTATGGCCGGCGGCGATCAGCCGCTCGACCATGTTGCCGCCCATCCGTCCAAGCCCGATCATACCGAGTTGCATTGAAGTTCCTTTCGAGGCAGGTGATGAGCACGTGACGCCCAGGGTCGAGACAGAAAGCCTAAACTGACCCGCCGCCCCATTGTAGGACGACCCGATATCCTCGCCCGGCGGATGCGCACGGCGAGGCGATTTCAAATATTTGCTGCCTCTAAAATGCGGCTTTTCGGCTGGATTGTCCACCAGGGCCCGGCCGGGCCGATGCAGCGCACTATCGGAGAGGGGTCCGTCTCGCCGCCCCGGAGTTCGCCAAAAATGTCATCAAAAAGGAACATCTGATGAGCGACGAGACCCCGAAGACTGACGACGCACCCGCCAAAGGCGTCGGGCGCCGCGGATTGCTGCTGCGCGGCACCATGCTGTCCGCCGCTGCCGCGCTGGTGGCCGGAACCTCGGGCGGCGTGGCCAAGGCTCAGAGCACCACGGCCTCGGTGACGACGGGCGCTGGTTCCGGCAAGCGACCGAACATCCTCGTCATTATGGCTGACGATATCGGCTGGTCGAATATCAGCGCTTACAACATGGGCATGATGGGCTACCGCACGCCCAATATCGACCGGATCGCCAAGGAAGGCGCGCTGTTCACCGACTACTACGGCGAGCAAAGCTGCACAGCCGGCCGCGCCGCTTTCATCACCGGCCAAAGTCCTTTCCGTACTGGGCTGACAAAGGTCGGCCTGCCCGGCGCGGATCTCGGATTGAGCGGAAAGGATCCGACGATCGCCGAGATCGTGAAGCCGCTGGGATACGCCACCGGGCAATTCGGTAAGAATCATCTCGGCGATACCGATGATTTCCTGCCCACCAACCACGGCTTCGACGAATTCTTCGGCAATCTCTATCATCTGAATGCGGAGGAGGAGCCGGAATATCCGGATTATCCGAAGAATACGGAATTCCTGAAAAACTTCGGGCCGCGCGGCGTCATCCACAGCTACGCCAATCCTGATGGCACGCAGAAGATCGAGAATACGGGGCTGCTGACGAGCACGCGTATGGAGACGATCGACGAGGAGTTTCTTGAGGCGGGCCTGAGTTTTGTCGATCGCGCCCACGCCGCCGGCAAGCCGTTCTTCTTGTGGTTCTGCCCCACCAGAATGCATATCTTCACGCATCTGAAGCCCGACACGGAAGGCAAGACCGGTCTTGGCATTTATGCCGATGGTATGGTCGAGCATGACGGGCATGTCGGTCAGCTTCTGCAAAAACTCGATGACCTCGGCATCGCCGACGACACGATTGTTCTCTACACCACAGATAACGGCGCGGAGGTCATGACCTGGCCGGATGGCGGCACCACGCCCTTCCGCGGCGAGAAGAACACCAATTGGGAAGGCGGCTTTCGCGTTCCGGCACTTCTACGCTGGCCCGGAACCGTGAAGCCCGGCACGATCATCAACGATACGACATCCGCTCTGGAATGGTTCCCGACTTTCGCGGCGGCAGCGGGGGCTGTGAATGTGACCGAGACGCTTCTGACCGGCTACCAAGCTGGCGAGAAGAACTTCAAGGTTCATCTGGATGGCTATGATCTCGGCCCGGCTTTTCGCGGCGACAATACGACCTGGCCACGCAAGGAATTTTTCTACTTCAGCGACGACGGCGATCTCATGGCGCTGCGCTACGATCGCTGGAAATTGGTGTTCGCCGAGCAGAAAGCGGATGGCTTCGCTGTCTGGGAAACGCCGCTGATTCCGTTGCGCGTGCCAAAACTATTCGATCTGCGCGGCGATCCGTATGAGCGCGCGGACCACGAATCGTCTTATTACGACGACTGGCGTATTCGCCATCTGTTTCTATTGGTTCCAGCACAGGGTATCGTTGGAAAGTTCTTGGCGACCTTCAAACAATACCCGCCGCGACAGCCATCCGCGACTTTCGGCATCGGTCAGGCGCTGAGAAGTCTTCAGGTGAGCACGACCGAAGACTAATCGCGGACGGGATGGGCGGTTGCGGCTACCCATCCCGCGTTGCGCCGCTTCTGTCGTGGCGAATTGGGTGCGGTGCAAACCGGGCCTACTCCGGCTCCGGATAGCTAATCTCCACAACCTCCAGCGTCTCCGCTCCGCGCGGTGTCCGCACCACGACCTCGTCACCTACGGTTGAGCGCAGCAGGGCAAGCGCCACCGGAGAGCCGATGCTGATCTTGCCCTCCGCCATATTCGCCTCATCGGCGCCGACAATCGTCACCGTCACAGACTCTTCGCGTTCGGTGAGATACGTCACGGTCGCGCCGAAGAAGACCCGGTCGCGCTGGCGCTGGGTGCTGGGATCCACCACCTCGGCGTAAGCGAGGCGGCGGCTCAGGAAGCGCAGGCGGCGATCGATTTCCCGCAGCCGGCGCTTGCCTTCCTTGTAATCCGCGTTCTCGCTGCGATCGCCATTGCCCGCGGCCCAGGACACAATCTCCACAACGCGATGCCGCTCGCTGCGTTGCTGAGCGCGTTCCGCCTCAAGGCGCGCGTGGCCCGTCGGTGTCATGTGGTATTTGCCATCCGGCAGCCGGGGCGGTCCGTCGTCATCCTCGTCCGTATCCATGGCGCGAAGCTGACACGCTTTCACGCGAGATGGACAGGCTAGATCCGCACCGCTCCGCCACGATCGCACACCGCTTGCGGGAGCGAGGTCATCACGTAACACGGGGGGAGTTTAAGGCACCAAAGGTAAAGATGACGGCGCCACATGGCGCGACTTAAGGATTTGGCAAGCTGCCAACAAATAAATGATCGGACGGCTCAATAGAGCTCAACCATCTCAGGAGGCAAAGGTGCCGAACGCCCTCTTCCCTGGCTATAGCCCCTTCGTTGTCGCTCAACCACTAGCCGGCCCAGACACAGCTGTGCAGGCCATGCCTTCCTTCACTCCCACGACACGGGCCTCACCATCCTCCAGGATCTGCCCAAACCCGAATTTTATAAACCGGTGCACCAATCAGCTTGTCAGACACCTCAGCCGCGGTCGGATCGGACGCTCGGCTGAGGAAGAAGCCGAATGCGCTGGCCTGCCGCCTTTCACCACCGAGAACCTGCCGACCTATTTCGCAATCGCCGCGGGCGCGGTCGCGACCACGATTTCAATGGTCATACTCGCTCGATTCTTGCTCATCAGGCATGGCTTTATCGCGCGGACACAGCCGGTCGCGGATATGCAACTACCGGAATTGGAGCAGACTTTCCTGCCATATCGATCTGAGCCCAGTCCCTGACCCGATCGGCCGAGACGCGCCGTCCCCCATGGGCCAGGGAGCGGGCGCCGCCAGCGCTAGAAGGCGAAATGTGCCGGATCGGGACTGCCGCCGCTGCCGCAGACATTGGCGAAGCGGACATCCGCGCCGAAGGGGCCAATCGCGCCGCTCGTCACCACGCCGCCGACACTCTCCACGTAGTAGGCTTGGTAATCTCCGTGCTCGCCGGACCCGTTCAGCTCTGTCACCAAGCCGCAGACGGCGAGGCTCTTCTTCCCGCTCGTGGCATATTCATGCTTGAACCTCGCGTCCGCCGGGTGCTTCAGGAGGCTCCGGATATAGGCATGAGCCTGATCACGCAGCGCCACCGGGACCGACCGCTCCACCGCGCGCGCGGCAAACTCGTGTGCCGCATCGGGCACCGTCGCCAGGGCCACCTCGGGCGGGAAAGCCACCGGCAGGGGCGCCGCCTGCTGCCTGGCGCAGCTCATTACACCCAGCATGGGTCCAAGGATCATCAGAACCGATAGGCTGCGGGAAACGTTCATAAATCCAATGCAGCATGCGTCCCAGCAACGGTCAACCGGCGACGCTCTTCTGTTAACCCTGAGGGCGCTCTGGCCGCCGAAGGTTGGGGCCGGGCCACATGTTCGATTATGCCCGCTCGGCTCGGCCTGCGGCATGAATCTCATCGACAGGGCGCGCCCGCCGCGCCATATCGCGTCTCATGCGCAAGTTCCTCGTCCTGTGCCTTTTCCTCTTGGGGTCAGCCGCCTCCGCGGTGGCCCAGACCAACGCCCCGAATCCGGCAGGACTTTGGGTCACCAACGGCCGCGATGCCGTGGTGCAGATCTACCCCTGCGGCACCGGCGGCACGCTCTGCGGCGCGCTTGTCGGCTTCCCCTTCGATCACCCCACCGACCCGGCACCGATGACCTGGAACAACAAGCCGCAATGCCGCTTCCCTTTTATCACCCAGCTCATGCCGCGCCGGCATTCCTGGGGCGGCTTCATCGTCGATCCGCAGAATGGCCATAAATACAACGCCAAGGTTCGCGTGATGAGCGAGAACGTCTTGCGGCTGCGCGGCTATCTCTTCTTCCCGGCGCTCGGCGCCAAGCGCATCTGGACCCGCTACATGGGGCCGCCCCCGCCGCCGGATTGCCGCATGGCCGCCGACGCCCTGAAGAAGTAGGGCGTGATGCGCTAACAGAGCCGCGGTCCAAAAGATCCGTCATGGCACGCGAAGGCGTGCGGGGCACCCCGTGCCATCCACGCCCTAGCTTTGGGCAGGCACCAAGGCGTGGAGGCTCGGCCTTCGCCGAGCATGACGGAAGCGGACAGAGCGTGGTTCTCTCGCTCGCCGCTCACTCGCGATGGTGGGATGGCGCCAATGCATAGACCGGCGTCGGCAGCCCTTCCATCCGCGCCTTGATCTGTAGCGCCAGATATTGCGAGTAATGGCGAGACTGATGCAGGTTCCCGCCGTGGAACCACAAATCCTTCTGCTGCGTCGGCTTCCACATATTGCGCAGCTCGCCTTCCCAGGGACCCGGGTCCTTCGTGGTGTCTGAGCCAATTCCCCAGCATTTGCCGACCCGATCCGCGACGTCCTGCGAAATGAGCTTCGCCGCCCAGCCGTTCATCGAGCCATAGCCGGTCGCGTAGATCACCAGATCCGCCGTCAATTCGCTGCCGTCGCTGAAAATCACGGAATTCTCGGTGATGCGCTCCACACCGACACCGCTTTTCAGTTTGATGCTGCCATTGGCGACAAGTTCGGAAGCTCCGACATCAATGTAATAGCCGGAGCCGCGGCGGATATATTTCATGAACAGGCCGGAACCGTCATCGCCGAAGTCGAGCAGGAAGCCGGCCTTCTCGAGCCGGGCATAGAGGTCCGCATCCTGCTTGCGGATCGCCTCGGTGGTGGGCGTCGTGAAGTGGTGCAAAATCCCATAAGGCACCGACGCGTTCAGCAGATCCGCTTTCGCCGTGGTGATGCCCCGATCCAGCGCATCCTCGGAATAGAGCGTGCTCGTGCCAAACTTGAAGAGCGACTCCGAGCTCGAGACATGCGTCGATGAGCGCTGCACCATCGTCACCTCGGCCGCGCCATGCTCCCAAAGATCGGCGCAGATATCATGGGCGGAATTATTCGACCCGATGACAACGCAGCGCTTGCCGCGATAGCCCTCGCCGCCGCGATGCTGGCTCGAATGATGCAGCGTGCCACGGAATGTTGTCGCACCCGGCACGTCGATGACATTGGGAATCCCGGACATGCCGGTGGCGAGCACGAGATGCGTCGGGTGCAGCGTGATGGACTGTCCGTCGCGATCGACCACGACCTCCCACGCGCCCTTCGCCTCGTCGTAATGTGCGCCAGTGACTTCGGAGGACGTCCAGATGTTCAGCTCCATCACGCGGGCATACATCTCGAGCCAATCGCCGATCTTGTCTTTGGGCGAATACACCGGCCAGTCATCCGGGAACGGCAGATACGGCATGTGGTCGTACCAAACCGGATCGTGCAGACACAGCGACTTGTAGCGATGGCGCCAGGAATCGCCCGCTCGCGCATTCTTCTCGATGATGAGCGTGGGCACACCAAGCCGCTTCATCCTGGCGCCGAGCGCCAGCCCGCCCTGGCCGCCGCCGACGATCACGCAATAGGGCTGCTTGGTGAAACCGAGCGCCTCTTCTTCTTCCAGCTTGCGCTCCAGCCAGGTGCTGCGGCCCTGATGGACGCCGTGTTCCGCGCCGAAGGGACGGCGGCGTCCCTTCATTTCCTCGAAGCCCTTGAGCTCCTCCATGGAGGTCAGCAGCGTCCAGGCGCGGCCCTCCCGCAGCCGGACATAGGCAATGCCGCGAGCGCGCGCCGTCTCGAAGGTGAACCAGCCGCTGACGATGCCGTTGACGTCAGTCGCCTCATCGGTTGGCGTCAATTGGGTTGGCTGCGTGTCGGCCAGCCTCGCCTCCAGCATGGCGCGGATGGCCGGGCGGCCCTCGCTCGTCGTGATGTTCCAGGTGAAGGAGACGAGGTCACGCCAATAGCTCTCCTCCGCGAAGAGTTCGGCGGTGCCTACGATATCGCCGCGTGACAGGGCGGCTCCGAAGGCCTCTACCCATGTGGCGATTTGAACGTCGGCGGTCTCAGCGGTCATCGGGAAATTCCTCCTGGCGTCCACGATCCCGCGAGCCGAGCGCGCTGCGGGCAAACCGTGTTTTGGATTATGTCTTTAAGACGCGCGGAGATTTGCCCCCGCGCGTCTTTGATCTCAAGCAGTCGTGACGATCAGGCGGAAATCTCGCTGCCGTCCTGGCTCCAGCGCGTGTGGAAGCTGCCGTCCTTGTCCAGGCGCCGATAGGTATGGGCGCCGAAATAATCCCGCAAACCCTGCAACAGATTGGCGGGCCCGCGCGCCCGGCGCAGACCGTCATAATAAGCCAGTGCCGAGGAGAAGGCCGGCACCGCAACACCATTCTCCACCGCCAGCACGATGACCCGGCGCCAGGCGTCCTCCGCCTTCACCAGGGCATCGCGGAAATAGTCGTCCAGCAGCAGGTTTTCCAACGAAGCGTTGCGGTCATAGGCCTCCTTGATGCGGTTGAGGAACCGCGCCCGGATGATGCAGCCGCCGCGCCAGATGGTGGAGATCTCACCCAGATGCAGCTCCCAGCCGAATTGCTTGGCGGCGACGGTCATCTGCTCGAAGCCCTGGGCATAGGCGACGATCTTGGAGGCATAGAGCGCGTCTCGGATCGCCTCGATCTCGGCCTTGCCGGCTTTCTTGGTCGGCACTTTGGGATGGGGGTATTTCTTCTCCGCCTCGCCCCGCATGGCGCGGCGGCCCGATAGCGCGCGGGCATAGACGGCTTCGGTGATAGCAGTGACCGGCACGCCGAGGTCCAGCGCATTCTGCGCTGTCCAGCGGCCGGTGCCCTTCTGCTCGGCCTCGTCGACGATGGCATCCACCAGAGGCTTGCCGGTGCCGTCCGTCTTGCGCAGCACGGCGGCGGTGATCTCGATGAGATAGCTGTCGAGGTCGCCCTGTTTCCAATCGGCGAAGATCTCCGCCATGGCGGGCGCGTCGAAGCCATACAGAGTCTTCAGCAGGTCGTAGGCTTCTGTAATCAGCTGCATATCGGCGTATTCGATGCCGTTATGGACCATCTTCACGTAATGGCCGGCGCCTTCCGGGCCGATATAGGTGCAGCAGGGCGTGCCGTCGACCGAGACCGCCATCTTGGTGACCATCGGCGCGATGTGGTCATAGGCAGCGCGCTCGCCGCCCGGCATCATGCTGGGGCCTTCCAGCGCCCCTTCTTCGCCGCCCGAAACGCCCATGCCGATGAACCGGATGCGCTTCTCCTGGCAGTATTTGAAGCGCCGATTGGTATCGGTGAACAGCGAATTGCCGCCGTCGATGATGATGTCATCCGGATCGAGATGACCCAGCAGTTCCTCGATCATGTCGTCCACCGGCTTGCCGGCCTTCACCATGATGATGAGGGCGCGCGGCTTGCTCAGCGCCGCCACGAACTCGGCCACGCTCTTGGTCGGCACGAAGCGGCCTTCCTTGCCGTGCTCGGCCATGAGCTTGTCAGTCCGCTCATGATTGCGGTTGTAGAGGGCGACCCCGAAGCCTTTTCGGGCGGCATTGCGCGCGAGGTTCGCGCCCATCACCGCCAGGCCCAGCACGCCAAGTTCCGCTAGCTCCGCCATCTTCGTCCTGTCCGTTTCCTGACCATCGAGACGTCAACCGCCCCGTTAGCGGAAGCCTAGACCCGGATGTCTGAGGAGGCCAGGGGGAGGCGGGAGCGGCGAGACAGGGCGCCCGCCATTTCTGAGGCGGTCTCGCAGCCAGGGTTCGCTCGGTAAAAACCGGGCTCCTCCTCGCGGTCATTTCAAGCCAGCGGTGAACTCGCATATTCCGCCAGAAGATCCGCCGGGTCGCGGTAGATCGCCACAGCTCCCGCCGCGCGCAGCACGCCCTCAGGAAAGCCGCCGCAGAGTAGCCCGACCGCATCGATGCCGAGGGCGCCCGCCGCCTCGATGTCGTAATGCGTATCGCCTACCACCACGACATCCGCGGGGCGCAGGTGCAGCTTCTTCAGCACGGCGGCGAAGATGTCAGGGTGGGGCTTGGATCTCTCGGCATCCTGCAACGTCGTTTCCGCGTCTATCAAATGCTCGATGCCGGCGATCCGCTTGTAAATCTGCAACTCCTCCGACTTGGCGGATGAGGCAAGCGCAACGCGCTTACGGTCGGAACGGAGATGCCGGAACAACGCCACCACCTCCGGGAAGGCGCGCACCCGCGACAGGTAGTGCCGCTTGAAAAGATCGCCGCGCCAGTCCTCCATCTCCTTGCCCCGCGCATCCGCCTCCTTTTGCCCGAGCATCGCGGGCAGCAACTGGTCGCCGCCCTTGCCGATCTGGAAGCGCACCTTCTCGACCGGGATGGCATGGCCGAAATGGTCGAAGGTCACCGCCCAACTCTCGGCATGGAGGTCTACGGAATCGACCAAAGTTCCGTCGACGTCGAAGATCACGGCCTTGGGCATGATGGCACCTTTCGCGGCGGGTCCTGCCAATCTGGAGGCCGGGACGCATCTTGCACTACCCAGCTATAGTGAAATCCGAGTGGCCCACGTGCGAAACTCTCGCGCCCCGATGCCGCGGGCGTCCGAGAAGGCCACCCGGCCCTTGTGCCGAAGCCCGCGCGGCCACAGCTTCGACCGGCGGCTGGCGAGAAAGGATGGGGCATGACAGGACTTGCGAAGGAGCGTTGCATACCCTGCCATGGCGGCGTCACCCCGCTGACGGAGACCGAGGCTCAGGGCCTGCTGGCGGAAGTGCCGCGCTGGCGACTGGCCGCGGAACCATCGCGCATCGAACGCGGCTGGCGTTTCAAGAACTTCGCGACCGCACTGGCCTTCGTCGAGAAGGTCGCCGCCGTCGCCGAGGCGTCCGGCCACCACCCGGACATCGCCTTCGGCTGGGGCTACGCCGCGATCTCCCTCCACACCCACGCCATCCGGGGCCTGCACCGCAACGACTTCATTCTCGCCGCCCGCATCGACGCACTCGACGCTGGCGATCTGGAAACAACGAAGGAAGGATCCGACGCATGAAAGCCACCTGGAACAACACGGTTCTCGCGGAAAGCGACGACATCGTGACCGTCGAGGGCAATGCCTATTTCCCCGCCAGCAGTCTCAACCGGGACCTGTTCAAGCCGAGCGCCCTGACCAGTCGCTGCCCCTGGAAGGGCGAGGCGCATTACTACAGCCTGGAGGTGGACGGCACGCGCAACGAAGACGCGGCCTGGTATTACCCCGAGCCCAAGGAAGCCGCCGCCAATATCCGCGACCGCGTTGCGTTCTGGAAAGGCGTGAAGGTCTCGGCCTGACGACCGCGGCGAAAATCCTGGTAGAGTGCGGGCCATGGACGGCTTTCACTCTTCCGCGCGCCCACCCGTCTCCACCGAAGCACTGAAGGCGCTGGCCGTGCGCTCAGACGGGCGTGGCCTGATTCAGTTCAGCGGCCATCTCGGAGCCATCGCTCTGGCGCTCGGGCTGGTGATCGCGGCGCGCCACGGCTGGGCCTTGCTGCCCGCGATGGCGCTGCTTGGGGTCCTGGAGGTTGCGCTCTTCGCGCCGCTGCATGAGAGCACGCATCGCACGACCTTCCGCCGCCTCTGGCTCAATCGCACTACCGGCTGGCTCGGCGGTTTCGTGCTGGTGCTGCCGCCGGAGGGTTTCCGGCTGTTCCACCTTGCCCATCACCGCCACACACAGGACCCCGAGCGCGATCCCGAACTGATCGGCGCCCGCCCTCTCACGCGTCTCGGCTACGTCTGGCTGCTGACCGGCTTGCCCTATTGGGCGAACCAGGTTCGCGGCCTTCTCGTGACGGCTCTCGGCAACGCCGACGTGCCTTGGATTCCAGCCGCCGCCCGCACCTCGGTGGTGCGCGAGGCGCGAGTCTACCTCGCGCTCTACCTCCTCACCGCCCTTACCTTGATCTGGTCGCCGCTCGCGTTGCTGCTCTGGGTCGTGCCCATGCTGCTCGGCCAGCCGGTGCTGCGGGCGGTGCTGATGGCGGAGCATCGCGGCTGCCCCGAAAACAACGACCGCATGGCCAATACCCGCACCACCCTCGCCTCCCGCGCCTTCGGGCTGCTGTTCTGGAATGCCAATCTTCATATCGAGCACCATTGGGCGCCCGGCGTGCCCTTCCACGCTCTGCCGAAACTCCACGCCCTGCTCCGCCCCCACCTCAAAACGCTCGAGCGAAACTACAGCGCTGCCCACGAGACCATTCGCGCCGGCCTTTCGTGACAAGCATCGCTGTTATTGGCGCCGGTCCCGCCGGTCTCATGGCGGCCGAGCGCCTGAGTGCCGCCGGCCATGCCGTCACACTCTACGACCACAAGCCCGCGCCGGGCCGCAAGCTGCTGATGGCCGGGCGGGGCGGCCTCAACCTGACCCATTCCGAACCCCTGCCGCAGTTCCTCGGCCGCTACGGTGAGGCGGAGGAGCGCCTGGCCCCCGTGATCCATGCCTTCCCGCCCGAAGCACTGCGGGAGTGGGCGGAGGGCCTCGGCCAGCCCTCCTTCACAGGCAGCAGCGGGCGGGTCTTTCCCAAGACGATGAAAGCCTCGCCGCTCCTGCGCGCCTGGCTCGGACGGCTGGAGACGCAGGGCGTCAAGGTCATGCCGAGGCACCGCTGGCTCGGTTGGACCGAGGATGGTGCGTTGAGCTTCGCGGGCCTGCCGCCCGCCGGGGCCGACGCGGTGCTGTTGGCGCTCGGCGGTGCTGCCTGGCCGCGCCTCGGCAGCGATGGTGGCTGGGCGAAAACGCTCGCCGAGCGCGGCGTCGCGCTCGCACCCTTCCGGCCAGCCAATTGCGGCTTCACCCTGCAATGGTCTCAGCATTTCCGGGAGCGCTATGCCGGCCAGCCGATCAAATCGATCGCCCTGCGGTTTCACGGCCAGCAGGCTCGTGGTGACGCCATCATCGCGAGCTACGGCATCGAGGGCGGGCCAGTCTATGCACTCGCCGCTGCCTTGCGGGACGCCATCGCGGCCGAGGGTCATGCCATTCTGCAGCTTGACCTGCGGCCCGATCTGCCAGCAGGCGAAGTCGCGAAGCGCCTCGCGGCCTTGCGTCCGCGCGACAGTCTCTCGACCGGCCTCCGCCGCACGCTTGCCCTCGCCCCCGCTGCCATCGGGCTGCTGCGGGAAGTGGAGATCGCGCTGCCACGAGGTCCCGCTGCCCTCGCCGCCCGCATCAAGGCGATACCCTTGCGCCTGACTGCAGCGCAAAGTCTCGACCGCGCCATCTCCTCGGCCGGTGGCGTGATTTGGGACGAGGTTGACGACAGCTTCATGCTCCGCCGCCTGCCCGGCGTCTTCGTCGCCGGCGAGATGCTGGACTGGGAGGCGCCAACCGGCGGCTATCTCCTGCAAGCCTGCATGGCGACAGGTGTGGCAGCAGCCACCGGACTGCTCGACTGGCTGGAGCGGCGTTGATAAGCCCTCCGCCGGCAACAGAGCGGGACTCGGGATGACGGTTGCGATCGCGATGGGGGAGACCACCAGCCTCGGCGTCACCGCGCCCGCCACGCTAGACCTGGAGGAGCTGCTGGCGACCCGTCTGCTGGTCCAGGGCAATTCCGGCTCGGGCAAATCCCACCTCCTGCGCCGGCTGCTGGAACAGAGCGCGCCCTGGGTGCAGCAAGCGGTGATCGATCCCGAAGGCGATTTCGTGACCCTCGCCGAACGCTTCGGCCATCTGGTGATCGACGCCGAGTCTCAGACCGAGCAGGGGTTGCAACTCGCGGGTGAAAGGGCGCGGGAGCATCGCGTCTCGACTGTTCTCAACCTCGAGGGCCTCGATGCCGAGGGCCAGATGCGGCATGCGGCGGCGTTTCTTAGCGGGCTATTCGAGGTGCCTCGCGATCACTGGTATCCGATGCTCGTGGTCGTGGATGAGGCGCAGCTTTTCGCCCCCGCCGTCGCCGGCGAGGTTTCCGACGAGGCCCGCAAGCTCAGCCTGGGCGCCATGACCAATCTCATGTGCCGGGGCCGCAAGCGGGGGCTCGCCGGTGTCATCGCGACGCAGCGCTTGGCGAAGCTTGCCAAGAACGTCGCGGCCGAGGCGTCCAACTTCCTCATGGGTCGCACTTTCCTCGATATCGACATGGCGCGCGCCGCCGATTTGCTCGGCATGGAGCGCCGCCAGGCTGAGGCTTTCCGCGATCTGGAGCGGGGCCATTTTATCGCCCTCGGCCCCGCTCTGTCACGCCGGCCGCTGAGCCTGCGCATCGCCGCGACCGAGACGGAGGCGCGGAGCCAAAGCCCCCGCCTGATGCCGATGCCCTCCGCCGGTTTGGATGACGCCCGCACCGTGATCCTCGCGGCACCACCGCCTGAAGCCGCTCGCACGCCTCGCCGCGCGCCGGCACCGGCGCCGCCCGACCTGTTGAGCCAGCTCATCGCCTACTCTCCCGCCGCCGTCGCCCGTGTGGCGGAAACGCCCGAGACGCCGACGCCGGAGGCGCTGGCCGATCGGCGCGCGCGGCTCGACGCTATCCTCGCCGCGATTCTGGCCGATCCGGAGGCCGGGTTCCGCGCTATCGGCGTGCTGTATCAGGACTTCCTGGTCCGGTGCCGGATCGAGGGTTTGCGCGCCACGCCGCCCGATCTTCCCACCTTCCGCCGCATGCTCACCCATGCCCGCGCCGGAATTGGCGCCGCGGAATCCGAGGATGCCACCTGGCAGGACATCACCGCGCGCGCCGGCGTCTTGCCCGAGGATATGCAGGGCATCTACCTCATGCTCGCCCGCGCGGCGCGGGACCATGCGCCCTGTCCTGGCGACGAAACCCTCGCCCGCGCCTATGGCACGCGCTCGCTCGGCCGGGCACGGCGGCTACTCGCCTATATGGAGGAACGCGGCCTCATCGTCTGCCAGACCGACGGCCTCGGCCGCCGCAGCGTCACGCTGGTCGAACTGGCCTGGGCCACGGCACCAGCCCATCCGGATGCGGAGGCGGTTGCCTGAGGGCAAACCTACTGGATCAGATCGGTCCATCGGACGGCTACCACCGTCATGCTCGGCGAAGGCCGGGCATCCACGCCTTCGTCTTCGCCGCCACAAGCAAGGCGTGGATCCTAGGCCTTCGCCGAGGATGACGATGGGGAGGCTTCGCGCCAACGCCGCTCGATACTGTTCTACTCCGCGGCCTTAATCCGTATCGCCGCCTGGGCCGCGCGGCCGTGTGCGTCGAGTACTGTGACCCGGTAAAAGCCCGGGCCGGGCGGCGTCCATTGCGTCGTGCGGAGGGCTCCCACGGAAGCCACCGGCGCGCCATCGACCAGGAAGCTTAGGGGCCGAATGCCGCCCATGGCCTTGAGGTCCAAGGCGCCGGCGCCGTCGATCACCGCGCCCGGCGGCGGGAATAGTAGGCGCAGCGGATCCGGGTCGGGCGTGACCGCGAAAGATAACAGGTGCATCGCCTCGGCGGCTGAACGCGGCGACGCTGGCAAAAGACCAAAGACCCTCGCCAGAACTGGCAGCGCATGATCGGCCGCCGCACCACCATCCATCGCCGTGCCATCGGGCCGTCCGACCCAGACGCCCACGACTTGCGCGCGATCGAACCCGAAAGCCCAGTTGTCGCGATCGCCCCAGCTGGTTCCCGTCTTCCACGCGATCCCTTGACCTTCCGGAGCGCCCGGTAAAGCCCGCGTCAGGATCGCCGCGATGGTCTGCGCGGATGCCGGCGAAAGCAGCCTGGAGGCAGCGGCCACGCCGCTAGGGCGCCAGCCGAGCGGCGAAACCGCCCCATCCGTCGCCAGCGCCGCATAGAGCGCCATCATCCCGCGCATCGTCTGACCGGCGCCGCCAAGCACCACTGGAAGCGACGCCACCGCGCCACGCGGCAAGCGCAAAGGCTCACCCGCCGCCGACAAAGCCGCGGCGAAGCGCACCGCGCCGAACTGCGCCAGCAGCCTAACCGCGGGAAGGTTGAGCGACCGCCGAAGGGCATCCGCCGCCCTGACATTTCCCGCAAACCGCCCGGTGAAATCTTCCGGCGCATAGCCGCCAAACCGCGCCGGACTATCGGCAAGCAGTGTGTCCGGATTGGCGAGTCCTTGCGAAAAGGCGAGGCCATAGAGAAACGGTTTCAACGCCGAACCCGGGCTGCGCTCGGCTGAGGTCAGATCGATCGCCCCAGCGCGACGCGCGTCGCCCCAATCACCGGCCCAGACCGCGCGCAAACGCCGGCTCGGTAGATCCGCGATCATCACGGCGAGCGAAACATCCGGCGGCAGCTTGGCAAGCGTCGCGCGGGCCAATCGCTGAAGCGCCGCCTGGGTCGGCCCATCCAGCGTCGTCGTGAGCAATGGCGGTCGATGCACACGCGCGAAAAGCTGCGGCACAGCGCGCGGCATCGGCTGCCGCGCCGTCGGCAGCGCTTCCGCTATGGCGGCCCGCGTCTCCTCCGGCGTCAGGAGACCGCGCGTCTCGGCGAGACGGAGGATGCGGTCGCGGATCCGCCGCGCGGCCTCGGGATGCCGATCTGGGCGCAGCGCCTCGGGGCGGCGCGGCAAAGCCACCAGAAGTGCCGCCTCGGCGGCGTCGAGCGCGCCCGGCGGCTTGCCAAAATACGCGTAGGAGGCGGCCTCGACCCCCACCAGATTGCCGCCAAATGGCGCGAGCGACAGCCACAGCCCAAGAACATCCCGGCGCGGCATCCGCCACCACAGGTCCACCCCCCGTGCCGCCTCGATGACCTTGGCGGATAGGCCACGCGGCCGGGGATCGAGCAGCTTCGCGACCTGCATCGTCAGCGTCGAGCCACCGGATACGACATGCCCAGCGCGCAGCCACTGCCATCCCGCGCGCAAAACAGCGCGAGGATCGACCCCCGGCTCGGTGGCGAACCGCCGGTCCTCCACCGCCACAAGCAGTTGCACGAGGAATGGCGACACCTGCTCCGGCGAAACGCGAAATCGCCAGACGCCGCCGGGTACCGGGGAAAGCGCGATCAATGCGCCGCCCCGATCCAC
Source organism: Acidisoma sp. S159 (assembly GCF_009766125.1). NCBI lineage: Bacteria > Pseudomonadati > Pseudomonadota > Alphaproteobacteria > Acetobacterales > Acidocellaceae > Acidisoma > Acidisoma sp. S159. Next base: position 29,690 of record NZ_LMUG01000067.1, on the reverse strand, counting down.
CACCCGCGTTCCCCAACATTCCGCGCGCGGCGTCGGCGCGGGCCACACGGCGCCCAACGTCACCACCCCAGCCAGCGCCACGATTGGCGCGACGGCGAGTGTGGCGAACAGGCGCCCCTTGCGCCCGGTCAGAGTCACGGCGTCGCCGGGGTCACCGAAATGCGGACCGCGCCCTGCCGCGCGAAGATGGCGGGGCGATACATGTCCGCCAGCGTCATGCCCGGATATTCGAAGGTGCCCGGCGTCACCGCGCGCAGCATCACCGCGACGCGGAAGTCCGGATGATCCGCTGTCAGGCTCAGCACCACGGCATAACGGTCATCCGCGGCCTTCTCGCTATCGGTGTCCGACAGCGTGCCGAGCCAATCCATCCCGGCCACGGTCCCACCCGAGAAATGGCCCGCGATCTCCCACCCCGCCGGCAGACCGGCCAGCATCATCGCCTGATGTCCCTGCCCATCCGTCGCGCGGCCATCGACCTCCATGACGAAAGTGGTGTTCTGCGCCAGCTTGTCCGGATCCAGCGCCGAACCGTCCTGCGCGAAGAAGTGCCGGTGGATCTCCATGCCGTTCCGCGCCGCGGCCGGCGCCTGCAACGGCACACCCTGCACCACCAGACTGCCGGGCAAAGACGCGCGCCCGGTGTTCCGCACCGTCACTTTGCCGGCGACCGGCAAACTTAGCGTCGGCGCCGGGCCGAGCGTCTTGTTGTCGATCACGACCGACACGGGTTTCGCGTTCGCCCCCGCCGCCGCCGCCGCCGCGCCGCCCCATGCCTGCTCCTGCGTGTTCAGCGCATCCGGATCGAGATTGGCCCCCGGCAGCGCCGCCCGGATACCAGCAAGCTGCGGCGCCATGACGCCGCTTTCCTGCGTCAGCACAGCCGTCGCGAATTGGTCGCGCAGCGCGGAGCCGTAATCGTCATACCAATAGTCGCGCGCTGGATCCTTGAGCACAGCCGCGAAGATGTCTTGCGCCTGCGCCGTCTCACCCAGCCTCGCCAGCGCCGCCGCGATTTGCGCGCGGGCAAGTGGTGTGGGTTCGGCATCGAGATTGGTCGCCGCCACACGAATGGCTCCAGCCGGCGCCTGGCCGGACAATGCCAGCACGTAAAGCGCATAGGCCTGCGCCGCCTGGTCGGTCGGGCTGCCCGGCGGCGTCGCCACCTCCGTCGTCAGCCAGCCCAAAGCCGAGGTGACGGCGGTTGACGGCACCGCCGCTCCTGCGGCGCGGGCACGCATGAGGAAGTCGGTCGCATATGCGGTCAGCCAGGGCTGCGCATCGCCCGCCGAGGACCATAGTCCGAAGGAGCCGTCATAACGCTGACGGTCCAGCACCGCCTCGGTGGTCTGCTCCAATCGTCCGGCGCGATCCGGTCCGGCGGTGTCGCCCTGCAACAGCATCGCCAGCGGCAGGCCACGGCTGGTGAGCTGTTCGAGGCAGTCCAGCGGATAGGCTTCCAGCGCCCGGACCAGCGCCGCCGCATCATAGCGAACACCGAGGCCGAAACTGGCGCTCGCCTTCCAGCTCCCCGGCACGAAGGCACCGCTATTGGGCGCGAAGCTTTGCGTGGCGCCCGGCGCCAAAGTCAGTGGCGTCACCTGCGCGATCATGCCACGCGCCGCGTGAACCGAAATTGTCGCGCTATGCGTAACGTGGAAGCCCGAGGGTCCATCGGCCGCCACCGTTAGCGTGCCGAGCCCGGTGCCGTTCGCCATCAGCTCGACCGGCAGAACCAGCCGCTGCTCCTTGGCGAGGGTCACCGGCGCCGGATCGCCGCCGGATAGTCCGAGCGTGCCGCTGGCTGTGAGATGAACGGAAACCTGCCCCGCCGGCAGTTCCAGATTCTGCAACATGACGCCGATACGCGCCTGATCGCCCGGCGCCAGGAAGCGCGGCAAGAGCGGCTCGACGATGAGCGGATCGCGCATGGTGATGTCCTGTGCGGCGCTTGCCGTCTTCGCACCATCCCAGCCCACCGCCATGAGGCGCAGAGTGCCGTCGAAATCCGGCAGCGCGAGCGGGAATTGCGCCACGCCATCCGGCCCCGCCTGCACCGGTCCCGCAAAGAGCGAGACGATCATCTGCGGAATGGGATTGGACTGCGTATCGTCGTCACCGCCCGCGCCCTGGCGCAGCATCGTATTGGCGGCGCCCGCCGGCGGCAGCAGCCGCGCCCAGTCGTCATGGATGCCGACGCCGAGCGTGCGCTGGCCGAAGAAGTGACCGAGCGGATCAGGCGTCTGGAAATTCGTCAGCGACAGGATGCCCTCATCCACCGCCGCCAGCGTCACCCAGGCGCCGGGAGTCGTATGCACGGCGAAAGTCGCCGTCGTGCGCGGGCGATAGATGGTGTCGGTCGTGATGCTGAGCGGCAGCGTGCGCGGCGCGGGGTCCAGCGCGACCCAGGTCAAGCCGATCGCCCGCCCTGGCGCGGTTTTGCCATCCGCCCCACCGGGACGGAAGACATGCACGCCGACATAGGCGCCCGGTCCCCAATCCGCCGTTACCGGAATGGAAACGTCGAAGGATGCGCTCGCCGCCGGCAAGTCGATCAGCCGCTTCACGCGATCCGTCATCACCAGCACGGTCGCCGGACCCGCATAGGGCGCCTCGACATGGATCGTCGCGATGTCGCCGGGCTTGTAGGTTTTGTGATCGGCGCGGACCGAGACCCGCGCTGGCACGTCGGGATTATCGCCGACCGCCCAGCCCGAATAGAAGATGACGGAACTCGCCGCCATGCCGCCGCTCGCCTGCAAGACCTGTAGGCGGTAGCGGCCGAAGGGCAGTGGGCGGGAGAAGACATAGGGCGCGCCATCGGCCGGCAATGTCACGTCCCGGCTATCCACCGGCTCGTCGCGCCAAACGGTCTCGTATCGCGCCTGGCCGTCCTTCACCGCGAGGCGCCAATCGGGCTCCTGCCGCACGATGCGGATCTGCACCGGCATCGCGACGCGCTTGCCATCGGGCGCCACCGCGACGATGCGGAAGCCGGCCTTGGCATCGGCATCCACCGTGCCGTCGGCGAAATCCTCGCCGATGCCGATGAGCGGCGCGGCAGGACGGATCGGCAGGTTCGTCGAGGTGCCGACGCTGCGCCCGGCGGGATCGTTGATCGAGGCATAGAGCGAGGCCTGCAAAGCGCCGCTCACATCCGGCAGAGCGGAAAGATCCACCGACAGTGTCGTTTTGCCATCCGCATCGGTCGCCGGAAGATCTGCCTGCAGCTGCTTCGAGGTGAAAGTCTCTTCCGCGAGGCCGAAACTGTATTTGGCAAAGTCAGCGAAAGGTGTCGGGTTCGGTGTCAGCGTGATGGTGCCGGAGCCCGACAGATCGGCGCCTGGCGCGCCGTAAAGAAACCGGACCGCGACTGGGAGATCCGTGCTGCGCCCAGGTTCCAGCATCGCCGGCGGCTGGGTGAACTCCACCGCGAGGCGGGGCGGCACGAAGGCATCCACCTGGAAGCTCTGGTCGGCAATCGCGGTCCCGTTGGGATCGGTTTTGAGCGCGATGTCCCAAGTCCCGAACTGCGCGCCGTTCGACAGCGTGACGGCTTTGTGGATGGAGGCATCCGCCGAGCGCGGCGGCACCGTGTCCTGGAACACCCGGCCGTCCGGCCGGGTCACAATCAGATGCAGCGGCAGATCCGTTGGCGCGCCGCTTTCATCGCGCAGCAGTGCCATCACCTGCACCGTCTCACCGGGGCGGTAGATGCCGCGATCGGTCCAGATAAACGGGTCGACCGGTCCGGGCTGCGCGGTACCCGTGACGCCGCGATCCGAAAGATCGAAGTCGGGCGCTGTGAGATCGAGGCGCGTGAAGTCACCATCCTTGCCACGGATATGCAGCGATGCGGGCGCCAGCCCGTTCTGTCCGGCCAGCAATGGCTGCGCGAAATGCACCACGCCATCGGTATCCGTCGTCGCGCTGGCGAGGATCTCGTTATCCGTCGCGAGCAGATCGATCTTCGCATCCGGTATGGGCAGCCCGCTCGCGTAGCTCCTCACCTGCACGGTATCGCCTTCAGCGCCATGCCACACGGTCGGCGCCAGATCGGTACGGAGCACGAGTTGCACAGCGGTGGGCGCGCTGCCCTCCGCGAAGGGCGTCCCGTCGCCGGGCGTCGCGATCAGCGCATAGAGTCCCGGCGACGACAAAGCGGCCGGCAACGGCAGCACCGTATGGTTCAGCGCATTGCGCGCGAAACCCGCGACATCCGCGCTGCCGGTCCACACCACGCGGCCCTGGTTCTGCGCCAGATCCGTCGCGCCATAGGATGCGATGGCGCCCTGGCTTGGCGGGTAGGTCTGCATGACATGGAGCAAGTTGCGCTCGGCGATGCGCACCAGTGACAGCTTCACTGCCGAAAGATTGACGCTGTCGAGTGCAACCGTCGCCTGCGCATCGCGTGGCTGGATATAGCGCGCGCCATCGAAAACGAGGCGCGGCTGGCGATCCGGCATGGCGACGGAAACTACCAAATCCTGCTTGAGTGTGAGGCCGTTGTCTCCCGGCATCCCATGCTGGACCGTCACGGTTGTCGTCGCGCCCGCGGGCAGGCCCGTGACGCAGATGTGGCGCGATTCGAGCGTGACCGCCGCGTCCTTCTGGGCCGGCGCGAGCTTCACCCAATCCGCCGGATGGAAATCAGGCGAATTCGACGGGTCGCCGAGGAAGCTGAGGCAGGCGCGGGCCGGAAAGGCCTCCGCATCCGTTGCCAGCCCCTTGAAGAGCAGCCCAAGCTGCTGCTGGCGCTGCGTCAGGGCGACCTGCGCGTCGTGATCGTTGGGCAGCCGGCGCGCGATGGCCTGCAGAACCTCGATCTCCGGCAGCGGCCGGTTCAGCGCCACCAAGGCGCGGTCCATGATCTTCAGCGCCGAGGCCTGATCCGCCGCCGATGTGTCGCTGTTCTGGTCGATCCGGGTGAAGGCCATCCAAGCCGCCTGCAAGGCCAGCTCCGGATGCGGCGGGGTCACGCCCATCTCCGCCTGGGCGAGCAAATACCAGTTGTTCCAGCTCGATGTGGCATTCGGGCCATTGCCGCCGACAAGGGTTTGGAGCGCCGGCAAGGCCTGCGCCCAGCTCTCCGTCTTCAGCGCGGTGCTTGCGGCATCGGCCGCGCGTTTCCGCTGATCGTCGGTCGCGCCTGCGGGGTAGGCCTGGCGCAGCTTGGCCTCGAAGGCTTCTGCGTCTGACTGCAAGCCGGGTAAGTCGATCTCCGGCGCGGCGTCATCCTGCGCCTGCACGAGACGCAGCGGCGCCAGCGACAGCATCGCGCCCAAGCCGAGAAATAAGGTCACGCGCATACAAGCCTTGGTGACCCGTGTCATGACCTTGTTTCCTCCAGAATTAGCGCAGTCATGCCGCAAGGCGGCAGGCTCTTCAACCAGGACGTGTCCACGACGCCAAAATCACGATCATGAGAAGGTAAAATATTCGCATTTACGCGAACGCGGGAGTTGTTTAGCAAAGCGTCGATCTGGAAAGGTTTCCGAGACATGACCTCAGTTTCCCGCCGCACTCTACTCGCCACGACGGCCGCCGCTGCTTTCGCCATCCTGCTGTCACCCATAACATCACGCGCGGCTGATCCGGTTCGTGTCGGTTCGAAGTTCGACACCGAGGGCGGCCTGCTTGGCAACATCATCCTGGCGCTGCTGAAGGCGCATAAGATTCCCACGGTCAATCGCGTCTCGCTGGGCAACACCAAGATCGTGCGCACCGCGCTGCTCTCGGGCGAGATCGATATCTATCCGGAATACACCGGCAACGGCGCCTTCTTCTTCAACATCGATACCGACCCCGTTTGGAAGAATGCCGAGGCCGGTTATGAAAAAGTTAAGAACCTCGATCTCGCGAAGAATAAGATCGTCTGGCTCGCCCCGGCGCCTGCCAACAACACCTGGGGTATCGCGGTGAATGGCGACACCGCGAAGCAGAACAAGCTCGCGACGCTGGATGACTTCGCGCATTGGGTGAATGGCGGCGGCAAGGTCCGCGTGGCGGCTTCGGCGGAGTTCGTCGAAAGCCCGCTCGCGTTGCCCGCTTTCGAGAGTGCTTATGGCTTCAAGCTCACCCAGGACCAGACGCTGGTTCTCGCCGGCGGCGACACGGCGGCGACCGAGCGCGCGGCGGCGGATGGCACGTCGGGCGTCAACAGCACCATGGCCTACGGAACCGATGCCGGCATCGCCGCGCTCGACCTCGTGGCGCTCGAGGACACCAAGCACGCGCAGGCGGTCTACGAGCCGGCGCCGATCATCCGGCAATCGGTGCTGGAGGCCTATCCGCAGATCAAGGACATCCTCGCCCCAGCCTTCGCCGCCCTCGATGGCCCGACGCTGCGCGCGCTGAACTCGAAGATCGCGGTGGATGGCGGCGATCCCAAGACGGTCGCGACCGATTGGCTGCAAAGCAAGAAGCTGCTCTGACGGGCCGCGCGGGATGACGGAAGTGGGGCGGAAGAGGCTCAGCGCCAACCGCGTATTGCTGCTGCTCCTGACGGTAGGCGCCGTCAGCATCGCGAGCCTTGCCTTCGTCAGCCATGCCCGCAACCGCCTGGTCTCCGGTAAGCCCGTCGGGTTCATCCAGGCGGCGCAACTTGCCCACACTGCGCCCGTCACCCTGCTCGCGGCGGGCGTACTGCTGCTGCTGGCGCCTTTCCTGTTTCCCGCGCGCGCCGGGCGCTGGCTCAGCCTGCTCGGGAGCGGATTGACGCTCGGCGGTCTCGGCTGGGTTGCCGGGGCAGCGGCGATCGGTCTTGCCCTGACGGGCTCGCCCTCCGCCCGCACCAGCCTCGGCGCTGGGTTTTGGATCGCCGCCGTCATGGCGCTGCTGGCGGCGGGCGACGCCGCGCAACGCTTGCGCCTGCCCCTATCGCTGATCTGGCTGACGGCGCTCCTCATGCTCGGGCCTTTCGTGCTGCTGCTCGGCCTAGGCGAACTCAATCAGCTTTCGATCCTCAAGGAATTTGCGACGCGGCACGATGTCTTCATGGCGGCCCTGTTGCGCCACATCCTGCTGGTGGCCGGCGCCCTGATCCCGACCGTGCTGCTCGGCATTCCGCTCGGCGTCGCCGCCTGGCGGCGAGAGAGCGTGCGCCGCATCGCCTTCCCAATCCTGAACGTGGTGCAGACGATCCCCTCGATCGCACTCTTCGGCCTGCTGATCGCCCCGCTGTCGAGCCTTTCGGATGCCATCCCGCTGCTGCCGCGCCTCGGCATCTCGGGGGTTGGAGTGGCGCCCGCCATCATCGCGCTGGTGCTCTATTCGATGCTGCCCGTCGTGCGTAACACAACAGAAGGCTTGGCCGGTGTTCCGGCCACAGTGCAGGAAGCCGCGCGCGGCATGGGCCTGACGCGCCGGCAATCCTTCTGGCGGGTCGAAATCCCGCTCGCTCTGCCGGTCATCCTGGCGGGCCTCCGCATCACCGCCGTGCAAGCCGTCGGGCTCGCCGCGGTCTCGGCGCTGATCGGCGCGGGCGGTCTTGGCGCCATCATGTTCGACGGACTCTTCGCCAATGCGCTCGATCTCGTGCTGCTCGGCGCACTGCCCGTCATTTTCCTCGCCGTTCTCGTTGATCTGATCTTCAGGGTCGCGACCGGCCTCACCGCAAGGTGGTCCGCATGACCGACGCCCCGCCGATCATCCAGCTCGACCATGTCAGCAAGATTTACGGCGGCGTACGTGCTGTCGATGATGTCTCGCTCAGCGTCGCGCATGGCACCTTCCTCGCCATCATCGGCCCTTCCGGCTGCGGCAAATCCACCACCATCCGCCTCATCAATCGCCTCATCGAACATGACGAGGGATCGATCCGCATCAGCGGCGAGGAGATCCGCAGCTTCCGCGAGGAAACCCTCCGCCGCCGCATGGGCTACGTCATCCAATCCGGCGGGTTGTTTCCCCATTGGACGGTCGAGCGGAATATCGCGACCGTGCCGGTGCTGCTCGGCTGGAAGCCTGAGCGCATCCGCGATCGCGTGACGGAACTCCTGGCGCTGCTCCAGCTCGACGCGAATCGCTTCCGCAAGGCATATCCACATCGCCTCTCTGGCGGTCAGCAACAGCGCGTCGGCATCGCTCGCGCCCTTGCCGCCGATCCGGACGTGCTGCTGATGGACGAGCCTTTCAGCGCGCTCGACCCCATCACGCGCAATGCCCTGCAGGCCTCGCTCGCTCGCATCCACAAGGAGACCGGCAAGACCATCGTCTTCGTGACGCATGACATGGACGAGGCGCTGCGCCTCGCGACCCAGGTCGCCGTCATGGATCGCGGTCACATCGTCCAGCTCGGCACGCCGCGCGAGCTGCTGCACGCGCCCGCCAATGACTTCGTGCGCGGCTTCCTGGGTGCCGAGGATCGCGGTTTGCGGCTGCTTGCGATCGAGACCGCCGCGAGCCGCATGCGCCCCGTCAACGGCCTCGCCGCCGAGACGCCCGCCATCGCGGCCGGTTCCGACCTGCGGCAAGCACTGTCCGAGATGCTGGCGACGGGCCAGCACGCGTTACGCGTGGAGGAAGCGGGGCGCGTCGTCGGTGAACTCTACCTCGACGATCTGGTGCGGCTGTGAGGATCCTGCGCGGCCCGCTGCCCTGGCTGCTGCTTCTGCTGGTCGTCGCGACTGTTGGCATGCCGGCGACCAAGCCGCTGTTCCATGCGATGTTCCCGGCGCTCGACCGGCCCATGTACGAGCAGGACAGCTTCACCGCGCTAATGCTCGCGCATCTCTGGCTGGCCGGAGTCGCCAGTCTGGTGGCGACAATCGTGGGCGTGGCGCTGGGTATCTTCGTGACGCGCCCGGCTGGTGCCGAGTTCCGTGGCATGGTCGAGACCGTCGCCGCGATGGGGCAGACTTTCCCGCCCGTCGCCGTGCTTGCGATCGCAGTGCCCGTCATGGGATTTGGCGAAAGCCCGGCTTTGATCGCGCTCGCCTTGTATGGCCTGCTTCCCATCGTCCGCAACACGATAACGGGAATCGAGACGGTGCCGGCGGATACCCGGGAGGCGGCGCTCGGCATCGGCATGAGCCGGTTTCAGATGCTCGCGCGGATCGAATTGCCGCTCGCGGCGCCGATCATTGTCGCCGGTATCCGCACCAGCGTCATCGTCAATGTCGGCACCGCGGCGATCGCCTCCACGGTCGGGGCGAAAACGCTGGGGTCGCCAATTATCCTGGGGCTAAGCGGCTCGAACACCGCCTATGTGCTACAGGGCGCGATCCTGCTGGCACTTCTCGCCATCCTGCTCGATGTCGCCTTCGAGCGGCTGGCGATGTGGCTGGGCGGCTGGCGCCGCCCAGCCTGAGGCCTACTTACCCTTGGGCGAGCCCTTGCCGCTGCTCGACGCGGGCGCACCGGCGGCCGGCTTCTTCGATGCCTTCGGTTTCTTAGGCTCACGGTTGCTCTTCTGCTCACCTTTAGCCATGTCGCTCTCCTGTTCCCGGCACCGCGCCGGAATGCGGGATCTGTAACACCGCGCAGGGAGCGGCGGAACGCAAAAGCATGCGACTCGCGCTGATCTTTTGCGGCTCCCGACTGGGCAGCCTATGCTCTCCGGACCAAGGAGGAACTCAAATGATCCGCTTCTATTACAACACCGCTCCAAACCCCATGAAGGTGGCGCTGTTCCTGGAAGAATCGGGGCTGCCTTACGAGCCGATTCCGGTCGACACCCGGAAGGGCGAGCAGTTCGACCCCGCCTTCGCGGCCCTCAATCCCAACAACAAGGTGCCCTGTATTGTCGATGACGGCGTAACGGTCTTCGACAGCAACGCGATCCTCCTTTACCTCGCCGAAAAGACTGGACAGTTCCTTCCCGAGGACACGCTGGAGGCGCGTGGCAGGTTTTTGTCATGGCTGATGTTTGTGGCGACGGGGATCGGCCCCTATTCAGGCCAGGCCGTGCACTTTCGCCATTACGCGCCCGAGCCCAAGGACTACGCCAATACCCGCTACGAATTCGAGGCCAAGCGTCACTACGGCATCCTCAACACGCATCTCTCGAAGAATCGCTTCATGCTGGGAGACACCTACACGATTGTCGATATGGCCGTCTGGGGCTGGGCGAGACTGGTTCCCTTCATGCTCGCCGATGAAGGCGTGTGGGACACGCTGCCGCATCTCAAACGCATGCTGGACACGATCACCGAGCGTCCCGCCGCGCAGCGTGCTTTGGGGCTCAAGGATCTTCACCAATTCAAGACCGAGAATGATGCCGAGACCCAGCGTCACTTTTTCCGCTTTCGCGAGCCGATTGTGTAATACCGATTGCGCGGATACCGACTGATCAGGCAAATCGCTCGTCATGCTCGGCGCTGGCCGGGCATCCACGCCTTGCCTTCGTGCCGCGAGTAAGGCGTGGATCCTCGGCCTGCGCCGAGGATGACGCGAGAGGGTCATCGTCAATGCCCGTTCGTGAAAGCGCCGCACCTCAAAGCAGAACCTCCGCGCATCGGGCGAAGTCGGCGACGTTGATGGTGATGTCGTCGGCTTGGCTATCGCTGCTGGCGGTGACCGCGCCCTCGACATAAGTGTAGTACGGCATCCCCCGCGCGCCCGCCAGGACGCAGAAGGCCGGTGTGCCGTAGCTCCGCGGCAGGATCTCGATGACCCGGCAGTAGGGCGGTGCGAAGATGATATTGGTGAGCCCCGCCCCGTGGATCCCGACGATATGAGACGCCTCGGCGAATAGCACTGCCTGCGCATCGAAATCGAGCTCGCCTGGAGCAACCTTTTCATAGCCGTGACGACCTAGAAGCGCCATTAGCGCATCCTCGTTGAGCACTCGGCGTCCGCCAGCATCGCCCCGCGAGACGTAGATCTTGCGGCCGGCCGCGCGGCGCCCCGCCCCCATCTCCGTCGCGACCGGCGCGAGGAGACGGTCCCGCAAGAAAGTCATCGCCCAAACCGCGCCCTTCTGCATCGGATGGTGAATATCGCTGATGTCGGAGAGCGTGATGAGTTCTCTCGCCCGAACCGCTTGCCATGGCTGCACCGCGATCATTCGGTCGCGTGAGACGCCGCAAAGTTCCAACGTTCGGCGCTGCCAATCAGTGGTGAGCGGCGAGGTGAGGACAAAGAAATCATCGCGGCCGAGGACATTCTTGAACGGGGCGAGCCGGCTCAACCAGTCGCAGATCCAATGGCAGTAGTTGAGGCCGAAGACATCATCGACCAAGGCGAGCACAGTGCCGTCGATGAAAGGCGCATCGGACAACAGCGGCTCAAGTGGATAATCGTAAAAATGCAGCAGGCGTGCGAACTTCGAACTAGCGGATGCGACAGCTTTCCGCTCCGCGCTGATCGCCACCGGTGCGTCCGCGACCAAGCCGTAGTAGGCGTTGGGCAGCACGAAACCTCTCAGAGCCGCGGCACCGCTCGGCCACATTCCGGGAAAGCCCGGGAAGCAATCCGGCCGCCCGTTGAGATAGCCGGGGGGCGGCAAGAGCCGATCGTGACCGCGCGCGAGAACAATCTCCTGCAGCGCGGGCGCCGAGGTAACGAAAGCAATGTCCTCGTTGCAGCCGATGCCGCACAACCGCTCCGCCTGCTCCAGACTCTGCGCGACGGGGCCCCAATAGGGGTCAAGCTCGGGAAGTCCCGCCGCCGCCGCGACCAAGCGGGCGGCATCGGGCTTGCCTATGGTCGGAGCAATGCGCGGTGACGTCATCCGAGGTTCAGCGTCTGGCGCAGCGCGGCGATCATCGCGTCGGCGGCAAGCTTCGGCTCGTTGAAGAGATAATCCGCGAAATAGGGTTGCCCGGGCCGTTCGTTCTCCGTCTTCGCTTCCGCGACGAAATGTTCCGCCAAATAGACGGGCGGAAGCGCGCCCTCGCATTGATCGGCCATCCAGCCGGCAGGCTGCGTCGCGACGATGCTGGGGCCTGCGTGAATGAGGCCCGGTGTATCGTACAGCCAGCCGATCTTGTGCTGCTGCGTCCCGTGATGACAGATGTAGTATTGCGCGGTCGCGGCATAGGCGATGCTCTCGACGAGGCCGCAGCCAGTAATGTCGATAAGCGCCGGTCCTCCGACCCATCCGCGGCAGCGCGCCATTAGGTCCCGCGCCATGATGATAACCTCGGCGCGATTGCCGCGTTCCCGGTCGATGTCGTAGCGGCCCGGAACCTCGATGTCATGCGGGAGTGAATAGCCATCGAGCAGAACCTCGAAGCGGGTTCCACAACGACTTAAGCTCCGCAACAAAGCGACAAAGGTCTCGATCTGATTGACGGGGCGACGGTAGAGCGCACGCAGGCTGAGCCACAAACGGATAGCGCCGGGCTCTGGTGCCGCGACGGTGCCGCTCGCGTTCCGGCAGCGCTGCGTGACCCTTGCCTTCGCCGCGAGGCTGACTCGCGTCGATCCGGCCGCGAAAAGCGTGCCGGGATGGAAGCGCGCCCTATGACCGTGCGAGGCTTCGCGGGTGATCGTGGAGACCGGAGACGCCAAGGCCCAGTCGAAGAGTTTTCCGAATGGCAGGATCGGCTCATGTGCGAGCAGGATGCCGGCGATCCCTGAAGCAGTGCGGCTTTCGAGCTCCAGCAGCGCGGGCATTTCGTTCCATAAGAAATGCGCGAAATTTGGGTGGCCCAATACCAGTTTGGCCCTTTGACCCTTGCCGCACGGCGCGTCCGCCACCGCCCGAATATGGCGCACGAGAAAGATCGCCACAGCGCTGTCATGGCCCGACGGCAGCGTGAGGCATCGCCGGGCCGGATCATAGACGCCATCAATCTCGTAGCCGCGATCGGGGCCGGAGCTTATGAGCCACAGATCGCCGGCCGGCGCCGGAAAGCGCCAGGCGAAAGCCTTCATCGGCGCGAACAGCGTGCCGTCGCAGATGCGCTCCTGCCCATCGCGCGGATCCCGGATCACGAAATGGCCACGGTCGAAGATTGCCGACTGATACTGGCGCAGGCGCCGCGGATGAAGGAAGCGGTTGAGCCCCGCCAAGAGTGGCGCTGCTTGAGCCGTGAGATCTATTGCCTGCGGGCGCTCCAAACCTTCAAGCTCGGCCTCCGTCTTCTGCAAATGGGTCGCGAACGCCATGGCAGCCCCCGTGCGCCCCGGCCGCTCCGCGGAACGGCGTGGCGCTCATGTTGCGAACCGGCAACAACGCTTAATTCGGAGGTGTCTTACACAGGGGCTTCTTAGTTTATCGTGAAGGCGCCGCCAGCTTTTACATCGGCATCGTCGGTTCCAGGCTCGCCAGCAATCCGGCAGCGAGGATGGCGGCCAAACCGAGCACAACCTCCATAGCGACGCTTGCGAGCAAGTGGCGACGCGCCGCCTCCGCCGTTACCGCACCCGCCAGGGTCGGTGTCAGCAATTGCCGGTTCAGCGCCGCGAGGCTCAGCAGCAACACGAAGAACAGCAGCTTGAGCAGCGCCATCCAGCCATAGGCGGTCCCGCCCAGCGCGCCGAAGCTGCCGATAAGCGCCCAGCCCTGAGCGAAAGCCGTCGCGGCAAGCACCAGCACGCAGGCGACGCCCAGCGGTGAAAACCGCCTCGCCAGGATCGACAGCCCCTCGGGCGGCAGCCGCCGCGCCAGCAGCCAGAAGGCCGGGAGCGCGCCGATCCACGCCCCGGCCGCCAGCAGATGCGCGCATTCCGAGGCAACCATCAGCGGCATCCCCATGCCGAGCGCATGACCGTGAAGGGCCTGCAACACCACCGCCCCGATCGCCGGCATCACCGCCCACGCAAGACGGTCCCGACAAAGAGGCGCAACGCTCGCCGCGATCACCAGCAGCAGGCAGGCCAGCGTCGCCAGAACGAGGTGGCCGAACTGGGTTTGCGCCGCCACGGTCCCGACGGCCGCCGCGAGAGCTGGCAGATCGGCCGCCTCGCTCAAGGATTTCGCGACGAAAACGAGCCAGACCAGCACCAGGCCGATCGCCGCCACCGCCCAGCAGACGCCCTGCCGCCGCAAGCCGAGGCGCAAGGTCCCGGGCGTCTCGGCCACAGCCAAGGCCGGCGGCGCCACCAGCCACGTCAGCACCAAGGTCCCGAAGGTCCCCAGCACGGCGCCATCCGTGGCACCCCGCAGCAGGCTGAGGGCCAGGCCGCCGCTATCGCTGAAGTCGAAGCCCGGAACGATCGACACGGCATCCGCCCCAACAGCTCTCGGCAGCATGCGGCACAGGCCGCGCCCGAAAGACCCATGAAGGCGAGGCGAGGACATGGCAAGCGCCTCATCTCGCAGTCGTCGTGCTCGGCGCAGCCCACCCCTGCCCTGTCTCCGCTCGCGAAACCCGACTCTTTTGCGCTAAGAGGACCGCTGTCCTTTATATTTGACCGGACCTTCCTCAAAAATGCCGTTTCCGACGCTCAACCCCGCTCTTGCGCGCGCCCTCGACGCACGAGGCTATTCCGAGCCTACCTCCGTGCAAGCCGAGGTCCTCGCCGCCCCCGTGGATCGGGACCTCCTCGTGTCGGCACAGACCGGTTCGGGCAAGACGGTCGGCTACGGCCTCGCCTTCGCGCCGACCCTGATGAGCGAGGAGGACAGGCTGCCGCCAGCCGGCCCGCCCCTCGCTCTCATCATCGCGCCGACCCGGGAACTCGCCCTTCAGGTCCATGGCGAGCTGCTGTGGCTCTATGCCGAGGCCGGCGCGCGGGTCGTCGCCTGTATCGGCGGCATGGATGCGCGGCGGGAGGCCCGGCTGTTGTCCCAGGGCGCGCATATCGTCGTCGGCACCCCCGGCCGCCTCAAGGACCATCTGGAGCGCAAGCAGCTCGACCCCTCGGCCCTCCGCGTCGTCGTGCTCGACGAGGCGGATGAGATGCTCGACATGGGCTTCCGCGAGGAGCTTGAGTTCATCCTTGACGCGACGCCCGGCCAGCGGCGCACCCTGCTATTCTCGGCGACGATCCCGCGCGACATCGCGATGCTGGCGAAGCGCTACCAGCGCAATGCGCTGCGCATCGACACGGTCGATCGCAACCAGCCGCATCAGGACATCGAATACCGCGCGATGCGCATCGATCCCGATCAGGTCGAGGGCGCCATCGTCAATACGCTGCGCCTCATCTCCCCGCGCAGCGCCATCATTTTCTGCGCCCGGCGCGAGAGCGTGCGCGGCCTGGCCGATGCGCTGATCGCCCGCGGCTTCACCGCCGTCGCCCTGTCCGGCGAGCTGTCGCAGCACGAACGAAATACGGCGCTCCAGGCGGTGCGGGACGGGCGGGCGCAGGTCTGCGTCGCGACCGATGTCGCGGCGCGCGGGCTCGACCTGCCGGATCTCGGCCTGGTTATCCATGCCGATCTGCCGACCAACAAGGACACGCTGCTCCATCGTTCGGGCCGCACTGGCCGCGCGGGGCGCAAGGGCATCGCCGTGCTGCTGGTGCCGCATCCTCGCCGCCGCAAAGCCGAGCTGCTGCTGAGCTGGGCCGGGCTGACGGCAAGCTGGGGCACGGCACCCACCGCCGAGCAAATCCGTGCCCAGGACCGTGCCCATCTGCTCGCCGACCCGATGCTGAGCGCGCCGCCCTCGGATGGCGATGTCGAACTCGCCTATCAGCTTGCCGAGCGGCATGGCGCGGAAGCTCTCGCCGCCGCCTTCATCCGCCTGCGCCGCCAGTTGCTGCCGAGCCCGGTCGAGATCGCCGGCGCCCGCGCCACGCCGGACGAGTCCCAGCCCCGCACCCGCAGCGAAGGCGCCGAGCGTGCGGAGCGTCCCTATGTTCCACGCGAGAGCTTCCGCGCCGAGGATGTGCCGATGGTCTGGTATCGCACCAGCGTCGGCCGCAAGAACAAGGCCGATCCGAAATGGCTGCTGCCGCTGATCTGCCGCCTGGGTCAGGTCACGAAAAAGGATGTCGGCGCAATCCGCATCTCCGAGCACGAAACGCGCTTTCAGATCACCGAGACGGCGTCCGAGGCCTTCGCCGCCGCACTCGGAAATGCGGGCGAAAACGAAATTCGCATCGAAGCCGCCGACGGCCCACCGCCCGCGCAGACCCATGCGCGGCGCGAGGATCGCCCGCACCGCAGCACCAAGCCGCGCAGCTATGGCGACAGCGCCAAGCCGAGCCTACGCCGCCGCGCGAATTAGCGCTGCGGCGATAGCCTTGGTCGATCCAGGTATTGAGTCCGGGTGGCTCACTACCCCGCATCCGCGATCCGAATCGCGACGGTAGGCGATCGACATTAGTCCTTTGATCGTGGTTTGATTAGGCGCCTTCAAGACATTTCCTGCTTCTGTAGCTTCTCTTCTCGCCCGCTCCTTTGTGGGAAACGTGCGAGGCAACAAACAGGAGCGGCTATGAGTGTAACCAGATTCCCAAACGGAGCAAATTTTGTTTACCAGCCTCCAGGCTATCAGCCCTACGGGTTTCAAGCGGGGCCTGACGAGCCGACTTGGTGGAACGGCCAGAACCCGCTTCTGCCCAAAGCCGATGCGTTCAATGTCGATGCATTAACGCACGCCATCTTCAAAATAACACTGCCCTTGCATCGGCAGCCCTCCCAACCGTCCCACGAAAATGCAGGAAGAGATTCTCCGGATCTTGATTCATTTATATTTGCAGGCCCAATGGACTTCCTCCCGGCTCCGCAATAGGCCGTAAGCCAGAATAGTGCGGCTAGCATTAGCCGATTGTAGCCGATCTCGGTGAACGCGATCCAATGCTCGTGATCATGATCAGACCTTTCGCAATTAGTTACAACTCAATCCATTTGGTCAATGCGTGGGTGGCTAAGTCGTGCTTGCTCAGACGCGCTTGCCAGCATAGGCCAGTCGGCCCGCTTCAGCCGAAGCTTCAGAGACAGAGTCGACGATGATGCGTGCAAAGCTGATATTAATCGGATTTTGCAATCTTCTGTTTCGACCCGCAGATGGAGTCAAATGTGTCACAGATAACTCGCAGTTTTAGTGCGTCGGATCTACAATGGTATGCTGATCAGCAGACATCAAATCACCCGCCTTTCCCGATTCGCCATACTGCTTCAGTCGAATCCCTGGGCCCAATCCCACGCGCCAGCTTCGCAATCGTCCAGCTCGGTCAAACCAGGCCCTCTGTCGAGGAACCGCAACCTGTAGCGCTAACGCTTGTGAACCGGCGACCGCCAACACGATTCAATCCCGAGCAAAGCAACTATCAGATTGGCTACGGAAGCATGCCCGAGCTGACTCGACCCAACTTCGCGCATTACATGCAGACTTCCCCTGATACACCGGACACCAACACGACGGGCTGGCTCGTCGCAAAAATCTGAGCCTATGAAAGACAAGCGCCTCGGCGGATGGAGCTAGCTATCCGTCGGACTCAACACATACCGTCGCACAGCATCCGCCCATCCCGCCTCGTCATTCGTGCCCGTCACGAACCTCGCCGCCGCCTTCACGCTATCAGGTGCATTGCCCATCGCGATGGAGACGCCGGCGATCTTGAGCATGGAGATATCGACCGGCATGTCGCCCAGGCAAGCCATCGCCTCGGGCGGCACGCCGACGATCTTCGCCAAGGCCAAAGCTGCGTGGCCCTTGTTTGCGTCGGGATGCGTCACGTCCACGTAATAGGGCGAGGAGCGGTTGACCGAGGCCACGCCCGCCAGCCGCGCCTGGAGATCGCTCTCCACCGCCGCGACGGCATCGAAGTTCTTCGATGAGGCCATGATCTTATTGGCGTGGTCCAGATGCTCGCCGAAATCCTCCACCACCACGAAGGTATTCCGCGTCACCTCCGCCTCATGCGCGACGTAAGGCCCATTGGCGCTTTTCACGTACCAGCCATTGCCGGCGAAAACCCAGGCATCGAGCCCGGCGCTCTCCATATCCTTGACCGCCTGGCGCGCCGCGTCGCCCGGAATGACCAGCTCTTCCAGCATCGCGTCATCGGCGCCCACAATCGCGCCGCCGTTGAAGCCGGCGCGTGGCGTGTCGATGCCGAGGGGCGCGAGATACATGTCCATCCCGCGCGGCGGCCGGCTGCTGACTAGGCAGAAGAGGATCCCCGCCTCGCGCAGTTGCCGGGCGGCGGCGATCGTCTCCGGATGGAGGGTCTTGTCATGACGCACCAGCGTGCCGTCGATGTCGCTCACCACCAGCCGGATCGCACTCCGCCGCTCAGCACCGCTCATGAACCATCCCCTATCTGCCGCCGCCAGAGACGATCCGCCGCCTTCTTGGTCAAGCCGTGTTTCTACGCGCCAATACGCCGCAGCGGCTTGCCCGCCATCAAATTCGCTTCGATCGCCTCTAGCGAAACGCCCTTGGTCTCCGGCACGAGGAAAAATGTCATTACGATGAAAGCTGCATTCAGCGCCGCGTAGAGCCAGAAGGTAGCGCCCGTGCCCAGACCGTTGAGCAGCGAGAGGAAGGTCAGCCCGACCACGAAATTCGCCGCCCAGTTCATGAAGGTGGAGGCCGAAACGCCGAAGTCCCGTCCACGCGTGGGCTGCACCTCCGAGCACAGGATCCAGATCAGCGGCCCCGCAGACATCGCGAAGCCAGCGATGAAGATGAGCAGCGTGGCCACCGCGATCAGCCGCATGGTGAGGTCATGCGTGCCGATATTGAGCAGGATCCCGAGAGCACCCAGGCCCACCGCCATCACCGCAAAGCCAATCAGCAGCACTGGCCGCCGTCCCAAACGATCGACAACGCCGATCGCGATAAACGTCGCCAGAACATTGACCAAGCCGACGATCGCCGTGCCCCACAACGAGGCGTGCAGGCCAAAGCCGGCCTCCTCGAAAATGCGGGGCGCGTAATACATCACGACGTTGATGCCGGTGAATTGCTGAACCGCCTGGAGCAGTAGGCCGAAGCCGACCGAGCGGCGGAAATTGGAGTTGGCGCGAAACAGCTCCCAGCCGACTTGCGGGCGCCCCAGCTGCTCCTCGATCTCGCGCACTTCCTCGTCGACCTCGTGCCGGCTCTCGCGCAGAGTGAGCAATACCACCAGCGCCTCGGGCTTGCGTCCCCGCATCATGAGCCACCGCGGACTGTTCGGCAGCAGGAACACCCCGGCCAGAAACATGCCGCCTGGAACCGCGACAATTCCAAGCATCCAGCGCCAGTGGCCGCCATAGGCGAACAGAGTGTCCGAGATAAAGGCCGCGAGAATGCCAATGGTAAGCATCAGCTGATAGGTCGCGATCATCGAGCCGCGTTTCTTGGGCGGCGCGATCTCCGCGATATAGAGCGGCGCTGTGAAACTCGCCGTCCCGATGGCAAGGCCAAGAAGGATCCGCGCGATGATCAAGGTCAAGACCGACCAGGCGAAGGCGCAGAGCAATGATCCAATAACGAAGAGTAGTGCGGAAAGAATAAGCGAGACTTTGCGGCCAAGTCGGTAGGACAGAACGCCTGCCCCCAAAGCCCCGATCGCGGCGCCGATCATCATGCTGCTGACGATCCACTCTTTCGCCTGATCAGAAGCGTGGAAGGTATCGCCGATGAATCTGAGCGCGCCTGAAATGACCCCGATATCAAGGCCAAACATGAGACCGGCCAGCGCCGCCATTCCCGCGGTGAAGGCGGCTTTATTGCGTGCGGCGGTGCCGCTCGGTTGTGAAGAGGCGGCGACGCTCATTTTTGTTAATCCCTACTGCTTCAGGCCATTCCAGCGGAACGTCAAATATTTGGTCAAATTACCGAATTACCTTCGACCTGGGCAGGGCCGCCTACATCATCGCCCCGCGCATGGCAGGATTGCCCTGGGAGATGGGCTGTGCGATGGCGTCCAGTTGCACGCGGGTTTGCGGCAGCGCCTCGGGGTAGTTTTCGCGAATGAAAGCGACGAGCTTCTCCCGCACCTCGCAGCGCAGGTCCCAACATTGCGGCGCCGTCCGGGCGCTCACCAGCGCTCGCAACTCCACCACCCGTTCGCGCGCGTCGCTCATCTGAAGGTTGATGACTTTGCCGTCGCAAAGCTTGCTCTCGGCGGCAATCTCCGAGAGCTTGGTGCGCACCGCTTCCACCGGCACGCTGTAGTCCAGATAGAGATAGACGGAGCCGATAAGCGAGGCGGATTCGCGGGTCCAGTTTTGGAACGGCTTTTCCAGGAAATAGGCGATCGGCAGAATCATCCGACGCCAATCCCATAGTCGCACCACAACATAAGTACTGGTGATTTCCTCGACCCAGCCCCATTCACCCTCCACGATCACCGCGTCCTCCAACCGGATCGGCTGGGTGATCGCGATCTGCACACCGGCGATAAGGTTGGTCAGCAGTGGCCGGGCCGCCAGGCCGAGAACAAGGCTCGCGGCGCCGGCGGAGGCGAAAAGACTCAGCCCGTATTGCCGCACCTGGTCGAACGTCATTAGTGCGACCGCGACAGTGACAACGCCAATGAGGATATCGCCGGCCCGCTTGAGGATGCGGATCTGGGTGAGGTGTTTCCGCGCCCGCAGATTGTCGTCCACATCCGTGCGGAAGTGGTGGAGGTAGAGTGTCGCCGCGATTTCCAGGCTGCGCATCGAGCTCCAGCCAACGAGCAAGATAAAGGCGACCAGCAGGCCATGGGCGATGGCGAGAGTCGTCGGCAGCGTGAAATTGGTGGAGGGAAGCGCCGCGCCGACCAGGAAGACGACGTAGGCGAGGCGGCTCGGTCCGATCGTGTTCTCGATCAGCGCTTCCCAGAAGCTGCGAACCTTCCTCGGCGGCGAGAGGTGTTTGAACACTTCCAGGCTGGCGCCATGCAGCAGCAAGGCAAGCCCCGCCGCGACAAGGAGTATCACGGTGCTCCAGACCGCAGGGGGCAGCCAGCTCGGGCCAGCGGCGACGATGGTCTGGATTCTGGTTTCGAGATGCTGGGGATGCATGGTGCCGGTCCTCCCGCGCTTCTCTTTAGCTGCCCGCGCCAGCGGCGGCGGCGGACGTCGTCTCTTCTATTCGCGAAAGCAGCTCAGGGTCGCGCCAGTTATGGCGGAGCATGGCGGCACCCTCCGCGACTTGGCGCCAGCTTTCCTGAGCCAGGCGCTTGCGGCTAGGCCGATGCGCTGCGTCGAAGGGCGGATGGAACAGGATGGTGACACGAAGGCCGCGATGCCGCCCGATGCGCGCGAAATGGGAGGCGAGCTCCATATCCCCAAACCAGGCGAACAAGGCCCGCTGCTCCCGCCGGACCGGCAGATAGTCGAGTTCGTCATAGACGATCGAGACGGGCTGGATGATGTGCGGCTGGTCGGTCTCGGCGATCGCCAGGAAGGCAGAGCGAAAGGGCATGACGCGGGCGCCGTCCGAGGTCGTGCCTTCCGGAAACAGCACGAGGCTATCGCCGGCCGCGATGCGGTTGCGGATCTCCAGGTTCTCCCGCCGCGCGCCCGTCATGCGGCGGCTGACATAGATCGTGCGCCCCAGCCGCGCGACCACCGAAACGCCCGGCCACTGCCCTACTTCATTCTTGGCGATGAAGGAGGCCTGGAGCTTGGCGCCCAGCGCCGGGATATCGAGCCAGGAGGAATGGTTCGAGACGAAGACAACAGGCTCCGGTCCGGTCGCGGGCGTGCCGATAACCCGCACGCGCAAACTGAGCAGCACGCAGACGCCCGACCAATAGATTGTCGTGAACCAGGCCTTTCCTCGGCCCGGCAACACCAGAAACAGCGCTTGAACCGGCACGCAGATCGCCGTCCAGAGCAGGAAAGCGCCTGTTCGCATCAGCACACGCCCGAGGCCGGTTAGAGCCTTCGGGCCAGGCCATGGGCCATCCAAGGGCAGCGGCCTCGGCCAAGGCTTCGCGCCGCGCCAAGCCTTCATCGGCGCGGTGAGGGAGCTGAGCAGCTATCGCCCGGCAAGCCGTGCCTCGATCCGGTCCCAAATCGGCTTTTCAAGCTGAACGCCGTCGAAGCGGGCAACTTCCTGCAAGCCGGTCGGTGAGGTCACGTTGATCTCGGTGAGGTAGTCGCCGATCACGTCGATGCCGGTGAACAGCAGCCCATGCTCGCGGAGATAGGGTCCGATACGCTCGCAGATCTCGCGATCCCGCGCCGTCATGACGCTGCCCTCGGCACGGCCACCCGCATGCATATTGGCGCGCGCATCGCCTGCGGCCGGCACGCGGTTGATCGCACCCATCGGCTCGCCATCGACCAGGATGATGCGCTTGTCCCCAGCCCGCACCGCGGGCTCGTAGCGCTGCAGCATGAGCGGCTCGGTCGAGCGCGCGAAATGGGTGTCGACCAGCGCACTGAAATTCTCGTCGTCTTCCTTGAGGCGGAAGACGCCGGTGCCGCCATTGCCGAACAGCGGCTTGATGATGATGTCGCGATATTCCGCCCGGAAGGCGATCATCGCGGCGCGATCCCAGGTGACGAGGGTGGGCGGCATAAGCTCCGGGAAGCTCGTCACCAGCAATTTCTCGGGTGCGTTGCGCACTGAGGCCGGGTCGTTCACGACCAGCGTCCTGGGGTGGATATGCTCCAGCAGGTGAGTGGCGCTGATATAGCTCATGTCGAAGGGCGGGTCCTGCCGCATCAGGATCACGTCCATGGTGCCGAGATCGATCCGCTCGAACGCCCCGGCGGTGACGTGGTTGCCCTTCTCACGCCGCAAGGTCACCGGCCGCCCCCGCGCCGAGACGGTGCGGCTGCCCGACAGCGAAAGGTGCCGGACCTCGTAGTGCCATAGCTGGTGGCCGCGTGCCTGGGCCTCCAGCATCAGCACGAAGGTCGAGTCCGCGTCGATATTGATGCTTTCGATCGGATCCATCTGGACCGCGACCCGCAAGGCCTCAGGCATTGACGCTGCACCCCATCATGAGGCGGCAGAATAGGCGGCGGGCGACGAAGCGGCTAGGGCGAGACCGCGTCCACCGTCCCCGCGGGCAGTTCCCTGGGTTTCGAGGGCCGCCCGAGCCGCCCAATCATCCACGAGCGGAAAAGACTGATCGCCGGATCCGCAAGATCCTCGGGATGCAGTGCGAGGTAGTAGCCATAGCCATCCTCGGTCACCGCATCATAGGGCGCGACCAGCCGTCCACTGGCCAGTTCGGCGGCGAACATCTCGACATCCGCCAGAACGATACCCTGGCCGCCCATTGCATATTGCGCCGCGAGCGTGACCGTTTCGAAGGCGATGCCGCCGCCAACATCCAGCGCCAGCCCCGTCTGCCGCGCGAAACGCGCCCAGGGCGCGCCCGTCGGCTCGCCCTGAAGCTTGACGTGGAGCAACTCGTTCTCCGCCAGGAACTCGCCGAGCGCACGACCCGCGAAACGTGCCGCGACCGAAGGCGCGCAAACCGGCGTTACCCGCACCAGCCACAACAGGTCCCGCACCGTGTCCCCGGCCTGCGGACGATCATAGACCACCGCGACATCCACCTCCGTCGCGGGCAGCCCGGCCGCCAAGGCGCTGGACAGGTCAATCACCACATCGGGGAAGTCGCGGCGAAATTCAGCCAAAATAGGTAGTGCGACCTGATGGAGGAACGACGGCGCCATATGAACGCGCAGCCGGCGCTGCCGCCCATCCCGCCGAACGATATCGTTCAGCACCTGCTCCAACCGATCGAAGGACTTGCCGATCGCGGGAAGCAGCGCTGCCCCGGCTTCCGTCAACGCCAGCCCGTGCGGCCGGCGCGAAAGCAAAGGTTGGCCGAGCAGATCCTCCAACATCGCGACATGACGACTAAGTGCGCTCTGCGAAACATGCATGGATTGCGCGGCGCCGGTGAAGCTCAAATGGCGCCCGACCATCTCGAAAGCGCGCAACGCGTTCAGCGGCAGCCAGCGCCGATCGATGCGTCCCGATCGCCCGCTCATCTCCCGCGTTCCTCCGGCCGGATTGCCTCGATAAGCACCACCTGCCCGGCAACTAGGCAAGATCGTAAGTTGTAACGCCAAAAGATCCGGATTGGCGGGTCCGCGGGATTTGACAAAGCTAGATTTTCCGTCCGTCATTCATGCCGTGGAGTGTATGCCTGTGGCTCGCCCAATGGCCGGGGACACCGGCGGCCACTTTAGAGGATCGGCCCCTTCCTGCCACGCGGCCACAATAAAAGAGGATATGATGTCCCAGCGCGATAGCCTGATCTCCGCCATTCGGCGCAACCTGTCGGAAGTCGACAACGACCTGATGGACAACGCCCTGGCCGGGCGGGTCGATCGCCGCGGGTTTCTCATTCACGGCACGCGCCTCGGCCTGTCCCTGCCGCTGCTCGGAACGCTTGCGGGCGCCATGGGCATGGCCGGCAGCCGCGGTGCGCGAGCGGATGGAACCTCGGGCGGCACTTTGCGCGTCGCCATGACGATGCCGGCCGGCGCGATCGATCCCGTTACAATCGCCGACGATGGCGGGTTGATGGTTGCGATGCAAAGCGCCGAATACCTCTGCGCCCTCAATCCCGACTTCACCCTCCGTCCGGTTCTGGCAACGAGCTGGTCTCCCAACACGGACGGCTCGGTCTGGACCTTCAAGCTGCGCTCGGGCGTGAAGTTCACCAATGGCGAACCGATGAACGCGGATGCGGTGATCGCGAGCGTGGAGCGGCTGGCCAATCCTAAGAACGCCTCCAACGCGCTATCCGCCTTCAAGGGCGTGCTCTCGGTCGGCGCATCGCACAAGGTTGACGATCTGACCGTCGAATTCCATCTCGACGCGCCCAGCGGAAACTTCCCTTATATTCTCTCCTCCGACAACTATAACTGCTACATCCTGCCGGCGAATTACACGGGCGGGTTCGAGCAGAGCTTCATCGGCACCGGGCCGTTCAAGCTCGAAAAATACATCCCGAAGGTCGGCTGCTCCTACACCCGAAACGACAGCTATTGGGGGCCGAAGGCGCTTCCCGACCGGCTCGAATTCACCTTCTACTCCGACATGCAGCCTCAGGTTCTGGCGTTGCAGGGCGGCCAGGTCGATATGCTGGCGCAGATGCCCGTCGCCGCCGGCCGCGCGATCCTCAACAATCCTGATTTCAAGATCGTCAGCTGCAAGTCGAGCGCGCATCAGCAGGTGCATATGCGTTGCGACCAGGGCTCGTTCCGCGACAAGCGCGTGCGTCAGGCGCTCGCGCTCTCGATCAACCGCAAGGCGCTCGTGCGCGGGTTGTTCCAGGGCCATGCGGATGTCGGCAATGACAGTCCCTTCTGCCCCGCTTTCCCATCGACCGACACCTCGATTCCGCAGCGCGACCAGGATTTGAAGAAAGCGCGCGAGCTGCTAGGCGCCGCCGGAGTGTCCAACGGCTTCTCTGTCACGCTGACCACCGAACAGTTCCTCGAAATTCCCGATTACGCCGTGCTCATCCAGAGCTTCGCGAAGAAGATCGGCATCGACATCAAGCTGCATGTCGAGGATCAGGGCGCCTATTACGGCAAGGCGGTCTTCGGTCAATCCGACTGGCTCGACAGCCCGCTCGGCATAACCGATTACGGCAATCGTGGTGTGCCGAATGTGTTCCTTGGTGCGCCGCTGGTAACCGGCGGTCCGTGGAACGCGGCGCATTTCAACAGCAAGACCTATGACGGCCTCGTTGTCGATTATGTGAAGGCGCTGGATCTCAGCGGGCAGCGCGCCGTTTCCGGCAAGATCGAGAGCCTGCTGCTCGACGAGACGCCGATCATCTTCGGCTATTTCTACAACTATCTCTATGCAACCTCGAAGAACGTCTCGGGCCTGCCTGCCGTGGCGGACCGTCCGTTCCTCGATCGTGTGAGCATCGCGAAAACCTGACCATAGGGGAGACCGCAGGCAGGATGAGATTCGCACAGGCCCTCGCCTACCGTCTATTGCTCGCGGTCATTACCCTTGTGCTGCTCAGCATCATCGTTTTCGCGGGCTGCCAGGTGCTGCCCGGCGATGTGGGCCGCGCCATTCTGGGACCGCTCGCCGATGCGCGGGCGGTCGCCGTTTTGAACCACCAGCTCGGCGTCGATCAGCCGCTTCTCCTCCAGTATTGGCATTGGGTCAGCGGCATGGTGCAGGGCAATATGGGCATGTCCTATACCTACCGCGCGCCGGTCGGCCCGTTCATCGGCCATGCGCTGGTCAATTCGCTGAAACTAGCCGGCGTGGCCTTCGTCTTTGTCGTGCCGCTCGGCATCCTCGGCGGTGTCGTGGCGGCGTTGCGGCTCGGCACCTGGATTGACCGCGCCATCGTGCTGTCCGGATTGTCGGCGACCGTAGTGCCCGAATTCGTGTCGGGCATTGTGCTCATCATGGTGTTCAGCATCTGGCTGCACGTCTTCCCGCTTACAGCAACGGCGCCGAACAGCGCCGGAGGACTCACCCAACTCTATTACCTGCTGATGCCGGCAATCCCGCTCTTCATGATCATCTTCGGCTATATCGCTCGCATGGCGCGCGCCGGCATGGTCGAAGCCCTCGCCTCCGACTATACGCGCACCGCCGTACTCAAGGGGCTTACCTATCGCCAAGTGATCTGGCGGCACGTGTTACGCAATGCGCTGTTGCCTACCATCACCGTTGTCGCTGTGCAGAGCGGCTATCTGATCGGCGGACTCGTCGTGGTCGAGACGCTCTTCAACTACCACGGCATTGGCGGCCTGATCTTCGCGGCGGCGAAGGCGAAGGATTTCCCGATGCTCGCCGCCGGCATCCTGGTCATCGGTCTAACCTACATCGTCGCGAACCTAGTCGCCGACATGCTGTATTCCGCGCTCAATCCGCGCATTTCCTTCGGACGACGCGAATGAGCACGGCCCTCACGCCGGACGTCGAGGCCGCGCCCGTTCCGCCGAACGCACCCTCGCTCGACACGCCCAGCGTCATCCGCCGCCAACGCCTCGGACTGCTGCTGCGCTCGCCGTCTTTCGTTATTGGCGCAGTCATCCTTATCTTCTGGATCGTCATGGCGATCGCCGGACCGTTCATCGCGCCTTACGGCTCGAACGACACCGACCTGCTCAATACCCTCACACCACCCTCCGGCGATCATTGGTTCGGCACCGACCAATATGGCCGCGACGTGCTCTCCCGCGTCATCGTCGGCTCGCGTGACATCCTGATTGTGGCCCCGCTCGCGACGCTGCTCGGCACCATAGTCGGAACATTCCTGGGCCTGCTCACCGGCTATGCGCGCGGCCTGACCGATGATGTCGTGAGCCGAATCATGGAAGCGTTTCTCGCGCTGCCACTGCTCATCATCGCGATGCTGGTGATCACCGCGCTCGGCATCTCGAATACCACGGTCATCATCGTCATCGGCCTGTCCTTCGGTCTCGTCATCGCTCGCACAGTACGCGCCGCCGTGTTGAGCGAACGCGACCTCGATTACGTGGCCGCCGCCAATCTGCGCGGCGAAAATCCGCTCTACATCATGACCGTCGAAATCTTGCCGAACGTCCTGCCGCCCATCCTCGTGGAAGCGACCGTTCGCCTTGGCTACGCCATCTTTACCGTCGCCTCGCTGAGTTTCCTCGGCCTGGGCATTCAGCCGCCTTCATCGGATTGGGGTCTCGCCATCTCGCAGAATTACGGGCTGATCGGTGGCGGCTATTGGTGGACGGTGCTGTTCGACGCCCTCGCCATCGGCTCGCTTGTTGTCGGCGTCAATCTGGCCGCTGAAGGGATCCATGGGGTGGTCGATGCCTGACGCCACAACCCTCGGCACCTCCGCAGCGGCCGCTGATGCGCTGGACGTGCAGGATCTCGACATCGCCTATCGGGTGCGTGGCCGGGACAGGCAAGTCATCCGCGGCGTCTCCTTCCGCATCGGCCGCGGCGAAACCTTCGGCCTCGTCGGCGAATCCGGCTGCGGCAAATCGACCGTCGCCCTCGCGGTCACCCGCTATCTGCCGAGCAACGGCCGCGTGCGCGCCGGTGCCATCCGCATCGCGGGCGAGGATGCGCTGGCGATGGATGCCGTCGCACTCAGGCGCCTCCGCACGCGCAGTATCTCGATGGTCTACCAGGACCCCGGCCGGGCGCTGAACCCCTCCTTACGCATCGGCCGCCAGCTCGCCGAGGTCTTCGAGGTGGCGGGCGTGCCCGCCGCCGAACGCTTGGACCGTGCCGAGGCGATGCTCAAACGCGTTCGCATTGTCGATGCCGGGCGTGTCATGCACCGCTACCCGCACGAACTTTCGGGCGGCATGCTGCAGCGCGTGGTGATCGCCATGGCGCTCGCCGTCGATCCCACGTTGCTCATTCTCGACGAGCCGACGACGGCGCTGGACGCCACGGTCGAGGCGGAGGTGCTCGACCTCATCCAGCAACTCCGCCAGGAATTCGGCAGCTCCGTGCTGTTCATCGGCCACAACCTGGCGGTCATCAGCCGCATGTGCGCCCGCGTCGGAGTGCTTTACGCCGGAACGCTGGTCGAGGAAGGACCCACGCGGCAAGTCTTCGCGGCGCCACGGCACCCTTACACTGTGGGACTGCTGCGCTGCCTGCCGCAAGCCGGCCTCTCCAAACATGAGACGCGGCTCGATACCATTCCGGGATTCCTGCCGACATCCCTTGCGGGTCTCAAAGGCTGTGTCTTCGCCGACCGCTGCGGCCTCGCCCGCGACCTATGCAGGCAGGAGGAGCCGCCGCTCATCGCCCTCCCCGGCGGCCGTTTCAGCCGCTGCCACTTCCACGAAGAGGCGCCGGCGCTGCCGCGGGCGACCCCGCCCTCGCCGCCGAAAAGCACCGCCAGCCGCGCCGCCCTGCGCCCCGTACTGAGGGCCGCCGAGGTGAGCAAGACCTTCGGCAGCGCGCTCACCCCGATCCGTGCTTTGCATGACATTTCGCTGGAGCTTTGGCCGGGCGAGACGCTCGGTCTGGTCGGCGAATCCGGCAGCGGAAAAACCACTCTCGCCAAGCTGTTGCTCGGCCTCTCCGCGCCCGATCTCAACGGTGTCATCGAACTCGACGGCAACAAGCTCGCCGCCGCCGCCGTGAAGCGCCAGCCCGCCGAACTCGAAGCGCTGCAGATCATCTTCCAGAACCCAGACGCGGCGCTCAACCGCAGCCAGACCATCCGCCGCATCATGTCTCGCCCGATGCGCAAGCTCGGCCGCTATCGTGGCGCCGCGCTGGCGACGAAATTGACCGCGCTGATGGGCCATATCCGTCTCGCCGAGCGCTATCTGCCGATGCGGCCCCGCCAGCTTTCGGGCGGCCTCAAGCAGCGCGTCGCCATCGGCCGCGCCTTCGCGGGCGACCCGAGAGTCGTCGTCTGCGACGAGCCGACTTCCGCGCTCGACGTTTCGGTCCAGGCGGCGATCCTCAACCTGCTCGCCGATCTCCAGGCCGAGCAGGGGGTGAGCTACCTCTTCGTCTCCCACGACCTGCGTGTCGTGCGCTACATCTCCGACCGCATCGCCGTGCTGTATCTCGGGCGCCTGATGGAGATCGGCCCGGCCGAGCGGGTCTTCGGCGGACCGCACCACCCCTATACCGAAAGCCTGCTCGCCGCCGCCGCGCAGACCGACAGCGAGGGCACCCGGCGCCTCCATGGTGAGATCCCGAGCGCGATGAACCCGCCCTCCGGCTGCGTCTTCCACACCCGGTGCCCCCGCAAGATCGGCGCCATCTGCGAGACTCAGGAACCAGCCCTCATCCAGCGCGAAGGCGACCACGGCATCCGCTGCCACCTGGAGCTGGACCAGATGGGACGCGTGGCGAAGGCCGAGCTGGAGCAGCTGTAAAGCGACCCCTCGTCCACACAAATCTCTTTAGCTGCCTACGCTAGGAGCGTAGTCTAGGGTCAGGACCCATTAATTGCTTGCTTCGGCTCGGCGCATTGTGATTCTGGAGATGGCGGGAGGATACCGTCAT
>NZ_LMUG01000065.1:95229-100044 GCF_009766125.1 Acidisoma sp. S159 | reverse complement strand
GCGGAAAGCTAGATCTCCTTCAGGCGCGCGTTATGGGCTCCGCGTAAGCCCAACATCCATCAAAAGTGAGTCAGAGCCCAATCGCGACCCCCGCCGCTGCCGCCGCCATTGATCAGATTGTTCAGCAGCAAATTCTGCTGGAGGCTGCCGCCAAGCCCTGAGACAGCACCGCCGATGTTGCGGCTTCCTGCGCGCCGTCACGGCGGCGGCGCATCTTTATCAGCGCGCCTTTGAGAAGTCGGTATCTCCAGCAAATTGATGCAGCGCAGGAAGATGCTTTTGCCCGATCCGCCGCTGCCCAGGATAGCGATTACGTCATGCTCATGGGCAGTCAGCGAAATGCCTTTCAGCAACCTCATGCGGACCGAAATTTTGTGCCTGTCGCGAACACGTAGCGCCTCCTCCCCTGTTATGCTCGTGGTGGTTGCGTCATCTGCTGCACCAGAGCCATTGCTCGCTTACATCTTTCGCAAAACCTGATTGTTCCCTACAACAGGTTGGGCTTGTCAAGCGGATTACTCATTTTGCAAAAAGGCCATTCCGAGCAGCTTAGCCGCGACACATCTGCTTGCTGTCGCGTGCATTAAGTGGCGGAAGGGCGGCGACGATAGCATCGGCTTTCGCCCCCGTTCCCCAAATGGCCTACCGCTTGCATACTGCTTTCAATGGTATCCAGCTGATCGGGCGACCTTGCCCAGGCTAGCAAGACCAAAGGGAGACTACCTGATGAAGAAGCTTCTGGCTGCCGGTGCGCTGGCGGCGATGATACTCGGCCTTATCGGCACGGGCCCGGCCCATGCCAAGGCCTTCACCGAACTCAAGTTCGGCGTCGATGCGAGCTATCCGCCCTTCGAGAGCTTGTCGCCCTCCGGTGAGTTCGTCGGTTTCGACATGGATCTGGGCCGCGCCATCTGCGGCTATCTAAAGGTCAAGTGCGTGTTCGTGTCGCAGACTTTCAGCGGCATCATCCCTGCGCTTCAGGCGCGCAAGTTTGACGCCATCCTCTCTTCGATGTCGAAGACAGCGGAGCGCGAAAAGGCGATTTCCTTCTCCACCCAAATGTACGATGAGCCGACCAGCCTGATCGCCAAGAAGGGTTCGGGGATCACGGCGACGGCCGACGGCCTGAAGGGCAAGACCGTAGGCGTCGAAGCCGGCACCATCCAGGAATCCTACGCCAACGCCTACTGGAAGCCGTTCGGCGTCAAGGTCGTCTCTTATCCTGGTCAGGATCAGGTCTATGCCGATCTTCTCAGCGGCCGCTTGGATGCGTCGCTGCAGGATTCTGTCGAAGCCGATTACGGCTTCCTGAAGACGCCGAAGGGCGCCGACTACGCGCTTGTCTCCAACATTACCGATGATCCGAAGGACGTTCTCGGCTCCTTTGTCGCGATCGGCGTGCGCAAGAACGAGAAAGAGCTGCTCGCAAAGATCGATGAGGCGATCGCCGCCCTCCACAAGGACGGCACCTATGACAAGCTGCAATCCAAATATTTTAACTTCAACATCTACCAAGCCAGCGCGAACTGAGGCTGATCCGGAGGTCCGGGCCGCAACTGCGTAAGCCTGCGGCCCGTGACCATTGCCCGCCGTATCGCGGGTGACAGGGCGTGCCAGGCATTGTGTGCTGGGCACGGCCGCTTTCGGAGGAGTTGAATGAATCTCGCAGGCTATGGCCCGGCCATCCTTGACGGCGCGTTGACGACGATCGAACTGTCGATCCTCAGTCTTGCGGCCTCCTTCCTCATCGGACTTCTTGGCGCTTCCGCCAAACTCTCCCGTAGCCGAATAGCGGTTGGGGTCGCCACCGTCTATACGACGATCATTCGCGGTGTGCCTGATCTTGTTCTCATGCTGCTGCTTTTCTATAGCTTGCAGATCTGGCTGAATGATCTGACCGATGCGCTCGGGCTGGATCAATTCAACCTCAATCCCTTCACCAGCGGTGTCATCACCCTCGGCTTCATCTATGGCGCCTATTTCACCGAAACCTTTCGCGGCGCCTTCATGTCCGTGCCCCGCGGGCAAATGGAGGCCGCGCTTGCCATCGGTATGGGCCGATTTTATTCTTTCCGTCGTATCCTGTTTCCGCAGATGATGCGCTATGCCTTGCCCGGCCTCGCCAATAACTGGCAGGTCATCCTAAAGGCAACGGCGCTTGTCTCCATCATCGGCTTGTCCGACATCATCAAGGCGACGCAGGATGCGGGCAAGGCGACCTTTCAGACCTTTTTCTTCTCGGTCCTGGCCGCCATCGTCTATCTTATTCTGACAACCGCCTCGAACGGCGCGCTCCTGTTTCTCGAAAGGCGCTACGCGATCGGCGTGCGGAGAGCCGCGCTATGATCGACATCATCCAGCAATACTGGCGACCTCTTCTCTATACCGACGGCTACGCCATGACCGGGGTAGCGATGACGCTGTGGCTGCTGGTGGTTTCCTGTATCATCGGCTTCTGCCTGGCTGTGCCGCTCGCCATCGCGCGGAATGCTCGCAACCTCTTCATCCGCGGGCCGGTCTGGATCTATGTTTTCGTCTTCACCGGTACGCCGCTCTATGTGCAGCTGCTCATCATCTACACCGGTGTCTATAGCCTGAGCATCGTCCAACATACGAGCTTTCTGAACGCCTTCTTCCGCCAGGGCATAGACTGCACACTACTCGCATTCGGCCTCAATACCGGGGCCTATACGACGCAGATTTTCGCGGGCGCGATGCGCGACACGGCCTTCGGAGAGATCGAGGCGGCGCGGGCGATCGGCATGTCGAACTTCACCCTCTACCGCCGCATCATCATCCCGAGCGCGCTGCGCCGGGCGCTGCCGCTGTACAGCAACGAGGTCATCCTCATGCTGCACTCGACGACACTGGCTTTTACCGCGACAGTGCCGGATATCCTCAAAATTGCGAATGACGCGAATTCGGCGACCTACGAACCCTTCTGGTCCTTCGGCATCGCGGCCGTGCTCTATCTCTGCATTTCCTTCACGCTGATCTTCATTTTTAGGCGTGCCGAATATCGGTTTATGGCCTTCCTCCGGCGGTGAGCGAGGAGCAGGGTAAAAGCTCACCAGTTGGAGTAAGCTCGCGACAGAGGGGCGCACCCACGCTCCGAACCTGCCCGCCCTTCGTCTCGGTCCTACGCCGCCCCAGATCATCACTAGCGGCGTCTCGGGATTTCCTCGCGCGGTCGAGAATCACAGCGTAGGCGCCGGCCGAGAGTTCGCCTCGGTCCCGCCTCGTGCTGGCAATTCCGACCACCCTATTAAATTCAACTTCGGCTCGTGACGCCGTCATCTCATCACCCGCCAACTCGCGCGGATCAGGCATGGCTGTCTCCTGTTCGTCCGAGCCTTGCGTATCGCGAACGCACCCTTCGCGAGCGACAACGCAGTTTGCGTTTCACTAATGCATTGCAAGCAGCAATGGTTGAGGTTCGGCGTCCGGGTTTCACCAAGCTAGGAAAAGATGAGCTGTCTGTCCCGGACGCCGAAGGCCAAACGCGGGTGAGCGGTCAC
The DNA here is from genome assembly GCF_009766125.1 of Acidisoma sp. S159. Lineage (NCBI taxonomy): Bacteria > Pseudomonadati > Pseudomonadota > Alphaproteobacteria > Acetobacterales > Acidocellaceae > Acidisoma > Acidisoma sp. S159. The sequence goes on along the minus strand of NZ_LMUG01000065.1, from coordinate 96,526 downwards.
AGCCGCCTCGTGGGCCGGCGCCACAGAACCGGACTACGGGCACCCCACCCCAGCGGATCTCGCTTCCGCTGGCCTCGGCTTAAACATGCCAGCGCCGCGCACTTAATGCTCATCAACTTTGCACCTGGGTAAGTGAGCTTCGTCGTCCGGGCTTGCTATCGACACAGTCCCGAACGCCGAAGCGCGAATTAGCGGCCTAATTTCCGCCTCGCGATGACAGGGGATTATGACTCCACCACGGGAACCGCGCCCCGGCGCCTGTTGGCACCGCCGGCCCGTCAAACAACTAGGGCGGCAGCCAGCGCTAGCAGCGTCACAGTCGGCTGACGTTACGCTTCGTCACATCCCTGCCTATGGACTGTCCACGGCCAGAGCAGCGTTCACGGTCCGTTGCGCGCGAAATCGGAACCCGATTAAGGCTTACCGGAAGGCGGCCGGGCGAGGGTGATGAGCCCGCCCGGCCTAACCCTGGACGAGGATGCAACTCCCCCAGGGCTGGCGGCTACTTTAGCATGCGAGTTGTGCCTGCGCAGTTTTGCGCAGGGGTGTCGGTGATGCCGACGCCCCTAAGGGAGTCAACAATCCTTAGACCCTTGCGGGAGGTTTTTCCGCACCGTGCGGCGAACGCTGATTTTATTGGGTGAAATTCCACAGCAGCAATCACCAGCCTAGCCCTGACGCGGCGGAGCTATCTTCCATCTGCGGCGGCGTTTTCTGAACGCCCCGGAAAGAATGTCCGCTATCGTTTCCTCGCTCGTGTGGCCCGCACGCTGTGCCTCATCCGTCTCGAATGCCGCATCCAATGCCAGCCGATCCCATCGCGTCGACTTGGGACCAAAGACCGCGTTTGATGACCTTGTGTATCGTCGCCAGAGAGCTGCGATTAGAACATCGCCAACGGGTTCACCGCCGAGCCGGTGGCCCCCTTCATGCGCCACGGCGCTACGGTCACGAAGAACTGGCGGCCACGATTCCGTCCAGCTCGGTCTGGTCGAGCAGCGTGAGGCCCATGTAGGCGATCCCCACCATGTGCATGGGCTCGCTCCAGCGCTCGAAGCCGGGCTGGGTGGGATGGATGTCGTTGTCGGAATCGCTGCTCAGCACGGCCACACGCCGGTCGCGCAGCCACGGCAGGCACGAGGCATGGAGGCCGGTCCCGTGCTTGTAGGTGTTGTCCGATCCACCACCGCTACGCACGAACAGGATGTCGCCCTCGCCGACCCGCACGCCGTGCAGACGCTCGGCAGCCTCAAGGTCTTCCAGCATAATCGCCGAGCCCGGCGCTAGCGGGCCGCCA
>NZ_LMUG01000065.1:95017-95219 GCF_009766125.1 Acidisoma sp. S159 | reverse complement strand
CGCGACCGAGAAGCCGTTATACATCCCCTGCGCGCCGGCCGGCGTGAAGACGTGGCACAACGCGTCGAGATGGGTGATGGCGAAGCCGTGGCAAGTCATCCCGACCACGTCGTAACAGCCGGCCTCCTCGGGGAGTGGGTCCTCGTAGCGCTTCATCGCGTAGCTGAAGTTTCGCAACTCCGGCGTGGTAGGCGAAAACTCC
>NZ_LMUG01000065.1:0-95007 GCF_009766125.1 Acidisoma sp. S159 | reverse complement strand
GTTGGTGACATGAAGTTCAGCGTGCCAAGCTGGTCCGCCGCGCCCCATCGCCCCCAATTGGACAATGCCGGCAATGCCTGCTCCAGGTCGGCGTCGTTCGCGATGAACGGCAGTGCAGAGGTTTCGCCGGCGGCCAGCGCCGCCGGGTTCGCCAGCAACGCCGCGCCAGCGATGGCGGCAGCACCCCCCAGGACGTCACGCCGGAACATGCCGGGCGTGTTTCGAGCTTCCGAAGGAGGGCTCATGGGTGACCTCGCATTTTAATGTTGCCGGTTGGCTGGCGCCGCCGGCGCTCGAACCCGTCCGGGAACGCACGGCGCGCCCTCCTCCCCGCCATCATCGCCTGCAGGCCATTCAGCGTATCAGAGATTTTCGGCAATTCGGGGAAGCCCAGAGCGTCCCTGCGCGGGTTCCCGCAAGATGGGAACGCCTGACCACGGACGGGTTTCGCCTCCATCCGATTGATGTCCTTTGCTTTAGCTACTGCGCAGGGAGGAGGGTAGGTCGCTTTGTAATTCGGGAGCGCCGAATACGCACCACCGACGGATCGCCTCGTAGGTCACCGCGACGCCACGTGCCGCCAGCATGGGCTCGCCATCATCGCCTTCTCCAGTCACAGTGCTATCAACTTTCCCGCTAGCCGGACGCGATGCAACTAAGGTGCGCGGCGGCGGTTTGGGTCAATCTTCATGGCGCGCGGGCATCAGTTGGATAGCGGAAGAGCACGCTGGCTCGATCGGGCATCTGCCGCTGCCTATTTGGAAGTTCGGCTCGATCGCCTGCAGCCACGTAGATGCCGGCAAGATCCCCGCACTGACCGTCCTATGTCCTAGGACCGAGGTCTCCTCGAGGACCGCCTTGCGGCCTTGCGCTGGATGAAACCATTTGAGATTGAGTATATTTACGAAGGCTACGACGCGTTCCATAGGGGCGTCCTGCGCACGCCGAACCCTTACAAGCGATGGAGTTCGGCGTGGGTTGGGTGGTCGTGGGCTGGGATCAGTGCGCGCAGCCTGACAGTTAGGCGAAGGTCACAGCGTCGTGAACTTGTCCCCCGGTATCTTCCATTTTTACGAAGCGCTTGTGCACAGCTTTGTAGATAAATATGCGGAGTTATCCCCCGCACCCTGTAGCCGAGCGAGTAAGAGATGGCCTTGCACGCGGATAAAAGTGGCCTGGGGACAGATTATAGCCCGAGGACAGTTGAGTTTGGAAAGTCTTAGTTTCCCGGCACATCTTTGTCGCCCTTCAACTGTCTTGGCGTCTGGAGAGCTGCACCTGCGGCATCATCTCGGAATGATGGGCGCCATCATCTTGGATTGAGTGGGCGGCATTGTCGGAATCCGCACCAGCGGCCGGATTATGCCGGATGGACCTTCGGCGTCATCACGCTGGATCCTGCTTTGCTCGATGACACGGTTGAGCGGGTAAACATCACATTGCCGCGTCATGTGGTGAAGCGCTTGGATGCCCTGACCCGCGCCGCTGGGGAGAGCCGCTCCGGCTACATCGCGCATCTGACGCTGGAAGAGCACGAAGCTTAAAGAGTCGGTCCCTGCATTCTCTGGCCAGCATTCACCTTCGAATTAGGCCCAATTTTTAATGCCCTATTACCGTGCCTGCACGGGAAGGCGAGGGGGAGGATTCACCTACTCGCGCTTGGACAACGGCCTCGCTTGCGGCTGAACGCGCTGGCTCTATTCGAGTGGGGAAGGGGAGGGATAGTCACTGGAGGAACGACCAGGGCGATCAGCGGACCCATTTGGGATCATGAACGAAATCGACCACTCGGGTGCGCCTTACCGTGACGGCGACTTGCTTGCTTATGGCGGCGCCGGCGCAATGCGGTCCTGGGCCTAAGCCTACGCGAATTGGACCTCACGCGGTCTACTCGATTTGACACAGGGATGGCACTCCGAAGCGCACCGTCCGCGCGCGCTGTGTTGCAGCCCGGTGGAGACCCTGAACTCGGCCCGCTCGTCGACATCCTCGATCCGCGGATGGGAAGCACACAAGCACGGCGCACTTCGGAACCGCCAGGCGGGAACCGCCCGTTGGGCGACCGCCACAGTGCGATTCGGAAATCCCAGGCACGCTGGTGCGCCTCGGCGTTCAGATCGCATGATAAGTCTTAGGTCATATGCCCGGGCAAACCCGGGGCAGGTGCTTTGAGCGACCGTCTTGCCCGTCAAGCGGGCTGCCACCCCTTTCTTGTCCTTACGATCGCTCCGAGTATGCCAAGCAGGCGCCGAATGCAGGCTATGAGGGCGACCTTCTTGGGTCGTCCACGCGCCACAAGGGCCAAGTAGTGAGCCTTCAGGACCTGATTGTGCCTGACCGCAACCAAGGTTGCCATGTAAAGCGCGTTTCGTACTGACGTGCGGCCGCCAGCTATGGCTCGATAGCCGCGTTGAAGGCCTGAATCCTGGTTTACAGGTGCAACGCCGACGAGGGCTGCAACCTTGCGCCGATCAACCCGCCCAAGCTCAGGCAGTTCCGCGATGAGCGTTCGTGCAGTAATCGGGCCTATGCCTGGAACAGAGGTCAGGAGGTCTTCGGTCTCACGCCAGCTAGTCGAGCTTTGAACGAGTTGGTTGATCTCTTTATCAAGTTGAGCGACCTGGCATTTTAGGAACTCGAGCGTGGCATTGATTGTCGCGCTTACCCGCTTGTCTTGGGCTGCGAACCGCCGATTGCCTTCCATCACCATCATCCCGAGGACCTGGCGCCGACGTGAGACCAACTCGGTAAGCGCACGGGCTTTCTCTTCCGGGAAAGGACGCAGCTCAGGGCGAATGCGTTCCGCAAAAAGCGCTATAACGCCGGCATCGATTGCATCTGTCTTGGCCAATCGACCGATCGCTCGAGCGAAGTCCCGGATTTGGCGCGGATTAGCGATGACAAAAGGTAAGCCGTCAGTAGCTAATCCAGCCGCCAGTAGAGCCTCGTATCCTCCCGTAGCCTCGAATACGATTAGCTTGGGCTTGAAGCCGGCCAGAAAGGCGCAGATTTCCGAGATGCCAGCCGCATCATTTGCAAACTTACTTTTAGCACTTTCTGATCCAGATAAGGATCGAATGCAAACATCCAACCAACTCTTCGCTACGTCGATGCCAACAAACACCGACGAGGTGACATTTTCCATTGTACCCATCCTTGCGAATACGGGCTTGCCCTTCGACAGCCCAAGCGACCGTTCGGGTCTATGGGATAGACAGCGACCGGGGCACCACGCTCAAAGGCGGGCTCAAATTCCCTAGGACCTAACGGGCTCCCGGTCGTAGCCAGCCTTGCTGACGACTGTCAGGAGGGCAACCGGAAGATACAAGGACCTACTTTGCGAGCGAGGAGATAAAGATGAGGTGCCCATCCGTCTTGGTAATGCTCGCCGTCGCGTCAGTGGCTGCCGTGGCTGGAGGCGTCGCAATTGCGGCGCAGGACAAGTACTCTTTGAAGGTACCGGGGGGCCTCGCCTTCTCTGAATTCAGGGGATACGAGAAATGGCAGGTTATTGGCGTCAGCCAAAACGGTGATTTGATCGCAACAATCCTCGGCAATCCTGAAATGATCGCTGCCTTCGAGGCGGGTATTCCCGGCAACGGCGAACCCTTCCCCGACGGCGCCAAGATGGCGAAGATCCATTGGAAAGCTATCAAGAACCCGGCGGAACCTGGCGACCCGACGGTACCGGGCGTCTTGGACGACGTCGACTTCATGGCGAAGGACGGCAAGCGGTTCTCGGATAGCGGGGGCTGGGGTTACGGCGTGTTTGAGTATAACGCCGCCGCCGGAACCTTCAGGGTAGGCGACTTAACCGACAAGCCGCCGCAGGGCCACGACGCTAAGTGCGGCTACGCGTGCCACACGCTCGTTGCCTCGAAAGATTACGTATTCACGGCCTATCCTGCACGATGATGGGCACCCTCCGGGGAGCGGGGTCTGCTGCTCCTAAGCACCGAACGCCGTCATCGAATTCGGAGTTGAGCATGACCATGTTTAGCAACGGCCGCCACGGCATAACCCGCCGCGCTGCAATCACTCGCACTGCGCTCGCGATCGGTGCTGCGACAGCCTCAGCTGCGGTCCGCAAGGCGGAGGCCCAGCAGAAAATCACACAGGCTGCCGCCAAATACCAAGGTATCCCGAACGGCAGCAATCACTGTGGAACCTGCAGCAGTTTCCAGCCGCCGGATGCCTGTGCTTTTGTGCAGAGTCCGATAAGTCAGAATGGCTGGTGCCAGCTATTTACAGCGAAGAGTTAGGCACCGGCGTTCTCGACGCCGCCCGCATCAGCGCTGACGAGGTGCGTGTCGTCTCCAGCTGAGTCTACCTGAGGACGGCTAACGCGGATTTTCAAGGCCAATGGCGAACAGCCGAAGTTGCAGGGTCAAGCAGCCAACAGGCTACCTTCTTAGGGAGGAGGCTGAGCGTATGCTCGCATTTATCGGCCCGAGGGTTTCATCGCGGCTCAGGTGCGCGCTGCGGCTAAGAAGACCTGGGACGGCGCGCCGGTTGCTGGCATGAGCGGAGATCTATGACGGCAGCACGCGGAGTGACGCGGCCAACATCGCGGCGTGACCTTGCAGATCGTGCGGGATTGGGTGCTGAAGTTCAAAGCAGAGGGCTCCGCTGGGGGCGCTGATCGCCGTACCGGAAAAAACTTGTTAGCCCTGCGCCACCTCAGCGCGCTCAACGTTTGCGCCGGTCTTCCTGGTCAAGACAAAATCCGGTTGACTAGGCTGGTTTGGCGCCAGGAGCACTACACTTGACGAACTTGCCTGCGATGTCGCGGCAATGGACAGACTTCGCAGGGCATTTCATGAACTTGCCCTGAGTATCTCGGCATTGAGCAGCGTAGGCAGTCGGAGCGACTAGAATTGCGCTTATAATCAAAGCCGCGGCCAAAAGTCTTTCCATGGCAATCACTCCTTTTACTCGTGGTCCAACGATATCACAGGTGAAGTGCCAGCGGATATGATCCGGTAGCGCCATCAAACCGACAATGATCCAAATGATCGGCGTAACCGGAACCCAGAGAAGTAAGTTACGTCCTTCGGGCGGTTTGCCTAGCTCGGCGGCACAACCTTGGGCTATGACTTAGGCTAAGCTGGCGACATGCTTTTACAAATTGGCTTAGCATCCTAGCTGCAAGCGTCGATCCGGCCGTAAATGTTCTGAACCAGGAGATATTTATGAGTGGACTGTTTGGACAATTGCTGCAAGGACTTGAAGGAGCAGATCGAGACAATGTTCCAGCGGTTCACAATGCCCTAACCGACGTCCTCGGCCTTAATACATCGGAAGGCTTAAACGGCCTTCTCAATCGTTTTGGAGCCGGCGGGCTCGGACAACACGTTCAGTCCTGGGCTGGCTCTGGTGGAAACATTCCGATAACGGCCGAGGAGGTTCAAAGCGTGCTATCGAATGAACAGGTGCAGAGTCTGATTCAAAGGACTGGGCTCCCGGTTCAGGCGTTAATGCCTCTCGTCGCCAAACTCCTTCCTCATGCAGTCGACCAGGCAACGCCTGAAGGCAAGATTCCAGAATCGGGCAACGTCAATGTTTAAGCCAGAAACAGCAGCTCCATCGCGTTGGCAGTTGAGTCTGATAGCTGTTTTGTTCCTGCTAGGCACTGCGGCAGTTCCAACGGCATTTGCTCAATCCTCAGTACCTGTGACGGCGACCTGCAAGGACGGAACGACATTTTCAGGGAAATCGAAGCGCGGAGCATGTTCCCACCACGGTGGCGTTCAGACATTCGACTCTGCCTCAGGAAGCCAAGCAGGAGCCTCTCCGCCGACAACCGCGACCTCATCTGCACCGCCGCCGCCTACCGCCCCTGTGAGAAGCTACAGTACTACGGCTAATTCGTCCGCAGTAAAGGTCTGGGTAAATACAGCGAGTAACGTCTATCATTGCCCCGGTACTCGCTACTACGGCAAGACCAAAGCAGGAGAATACATGTCAGAGGCGGCTGCGAAGGCGAAAGGCGATCGGCCATCTCGTGGTAAGGTCTGTAGCTAGTGACGCATGGCCTTACCCGATGCCGCCGGGCAAGGCCAGCCACACCGGAAGGTGCCGGTCACAACGATTTACAGAAAAGCGTGGCCGACGTTAAAAACGGAGAGCTACTGACCGGTCAACTACTGCAGATGGTCGCCTGAGTTGTCGGTCAGCGCTTTGGAACCGGTCTAGGAACACGGACCCCTGATGCACGCTAAGTTTGCTTTGCCGTGCCTAAACAGGAGGGGAGGGGGAGTTGCCTTGATCCTGAGCCCCGGAATTCAGCGGACCGTCACGTGGCTGCTAATCGCCGAGCGATTTCCGCCCATGTCCCGCTACAGGCAGACCGCACCTCTTCAAAACTCGCTCAGCAGCCACATAGACGACACAGACAATCTGCGTGACCAGGAACTTGCCAATCGGTCCGGCCGGTACAGTGGGAGATCGCAGAACACAACACCAGCTTCGCCGCTGTCCGCCAACGCGTTGTGCACCAGCCGGTTTAGCTTAGCGATGACCAAACCGGCCCGGCGGGTGCGGCAGGAAGCCAGCGCGGCGGCGAGCTGCGGCCGATCGGCGCTTGCCGCCCTCCACCTTGTGGAACTCCGCCACTACCTCGCCGCCGGCCTGGGTGACGTGCGTCGCTACGGCTTGGCGCTGCGCCTCAAGGCGAGCCCGGATCGGCCCTAGCTGTCGGTGCTGACACGAAGGTAGGCGACGAACCGCCCTGGCTCCCGCTTGGTCATGCAACCGGAGTACTGGAGCGGCTACTCATCCCACGGGTTGACGATCGCCACACCCACGCTCTCAAAATCGGCCACGTTGCGGGTGACGACGCTCGCCCCGCGCACGCGCGCAATTGCGGCCAGCATGAGATCTACGGTCCCGCTCGGCCGCCCAACCTTCCGCCGCGCTGCGAATACCTCGGCATAGGCAGCAGCCGCTTGGGTATCGAATGGCAGGATGCGACCGTCAAAGTCATCGGCGAACATGGCGCGTGCGGCCTCCTCTAGGTCGGCCCGGCGACGACCGCTCGGCATGATGGCAAGGCCGGAAAGGATCTCTGCTTGACACACGGCGGCTGTGAACAACTCATCCGATGACTGGCGGACAATCCAGTCCGCGATTTTGCGCTCAGGTTCGGGACGCATGATCTCGGAGAGCATATTGGTATCGAGCATCAGCATCAGTCGAACCGGGGCGGCTCGCGGACCGGTTCGCGCGGAGGCAGTTCGAGATCGACCCCGCCCAGTGGTGCAAAACGGGCACGAATTCGGTCGTATAGGTGGCGCATAGGCGGAGCGCCCTGCGGCGTCAGCGCGGTTTGCAAGATGCGGCGCGCCTCCGCTTCCATCGACTGGCCGTGCTGGGCGGCGCGGATGCGCAGCCGTTCTTTGAGAGCCGGATCTAGATTACGGATGGTGATCGAGGCTGGGGCAGGGTGCCTGCTGGCATGCATACCCTATTGTAATCAATGATTGCACTGATGTCAAAATTGCCATGTCACACGCGTCGGCTGTTTTAGGTAGTCAGCGATGGTGTCCGGCAATCGATTAGGCGTTGGAAGATCGCGACATCATCTTTTGTCAAGCGTTGTGCGATCTTCCCCCCTTCCACACCTGATTGCAGTCTGCATCCTACGACGTGCCGAAACATACGAGCAGCGGCGATCCCGTCATCGCACTCGGCGCGGGGAACAGCACCCTGATCGGCGGCGGGGCGATACGTCCGTGGTTTGCGAGGGCGGCAATGATGTCTATGGTTTCTCAACGGCCATGCCGGCGGCGAGCAAGACATCTACAACTTCAATGCAAGTAGCCAGCTGGCTTTCGGCGGCTACACCGGCGACGCAATCAGAACGGAAGCGGTCGGCTCGACAGGTGATCTTATCCAGCTCACCGACGGCACGATCATCAACCTCGTGGGCGTGAACCATACGGTGTTGCGTAGACATCGCGCGCTCAACACGATTGAACGAGGTCGAGACTGCGTCTGAGACAGGGGTTTGGGTCTCGGATGATGCTCCAAAAGCCGTGAGGCACGGGAACAGGGCAGACCCGCTCCTCGCCGCATCCACTTGTCCGGGACCATGCGATAATGAAGCGCTCCCGGCGTCCAGGCTTTCGCGAGCCTGCGCTCTGGGGAGCTTGTTAAACCTGATCACTGGTGAGTGGCCTCAGTTATGGCGGTTGCCTACCTCAATGGTATCGGCACCAGCGTGTCGCACACAAGACCGCAATCAATCGAGGCGACCCGCCGCTCCTGCCCTAGCACGGCAGTGTGACCTGTGCCTCACGGTTTCAGGAGCATGCGACTAGCTAGGAACCCAGCTATTGACCGGCATACGAAACGTAAAGCGTGTTTCAGCTGGGGTGGAGGTGACGTCTAGCCTGCCGCCATGCGCCTGAGCAATCATTGAGGCGATGTAGAGCCCTAGGCCAAGCCCCTGCTGAGTTGGTCTTAGCGAGTTACGGTAAAAAGGCTGGAACAGGTGCTCCACCGCGGCGAGAGAAATTGGCTCACCGACATTGGCGACCGACAACTCGAAGAGATCGCCGTGAGTCCAAGCCTTCGTCCGGATCGGCGCATCGGCTGCGCCGTGCGTGATGGCATTTGCCAACAAGTTGGAGAATAGCTGAGCGACACGCTCCCGGTCGCACGAGAAGGGCTGGGCGATCGTGAAGTCGGTTTCGATGACACGGTCAGGCCATGCCGTTCTAAGCTCCGCTACGATCAGGTCAAGCACTGGCACCAGTGAATCGCTGGAGACCTGTTGGAGCGCGATGCCGCCACCCAGGCGCCCGCGAGCGAAGTCTAGGACACTGTCTATGAGCCCGCTCATCCTTGTCACGCTGCCTTGCGCTCTTACGAGAGAGCTCGGGTCTTGCCACCAAGTTCAACGACGAGGGCCGCGAGTTCAGCGAACGAGAAAGGCTTCAGTAGAAGGGGAGCCCCTGCGTGGCGCGTTCCAACGAGAACCCCAGAGCCGTGTCCAGTCGCGAAGGCAAAAGGTATCCCCTTAAGCGCGAGCGCATCCGCAACAGGCAGGCTGAGCTCATGGCCGCCTAGGGAGACGTCGATGAGGGCCACGTCGAAAGGTTCGGTATCTAACAAGGCAAGCGCAACATCGACACTCATCGCTGGGCCAATCACCAGGCAACCGAGGTCAGCGAGCATGTCCTCTAAGAGGAGCGCGACGAGGGCTTCATCTTCAACCACCAGCACCCGCAAGCCTACCAAGGCTCCCTCTTTAGGCAGAACGGGAAGATCAGAGGGTGGAACAGCCATGGCCCAGCCATGCGCTCAGACCGTCCCGGTAACAACCTACATCTTCGAGGCAATCTAGCGTCATTCATAATGGTGCTGCCCCGCCGGTCTCCCAGCATAGGCGCATCAAGGGAGGTTCGCTGTCGAAGCAGGGGTAGTGGATAAGCCATCCCCTTTTTCCATGTCTGTCAAACACTAGATGAAGATGTTGTAGATCCTGGCTGGGAGAACTCTTCATGAAGCCTGAAGGCCTGACAAAAATGCTCATTCACGACGATGACGGTACGGCGATCGCCTATACACGCGAGGGCATCGTCTACAGCGTCGGGTCCGGGTCGCGGATCGCCAAGCTCCAAGCAGGCCAGATCTATTCGCTAGACGGTCAATTCCTCGGGACACGCCTGCCTTCGGGGAAGGTTCGCGGGGTAGAGGGGGAGCCAGCGGCCTTCCTGAGGCTCGTTCGGAAAGACTAGGCCATGACCAAGAAACGCACCGACTCAGAAGACATCGGAATGACGATGGCGGCGCTCTTTGCGGCGCTGGTCCGCAGCCTCGAAAAATGCCGGCGAGTAACCGATCGAGCAATGCGCCGAAAGTGGATGGCGCGAACGCGTGGCTAACGAATTTGAGGGGTGTCGGCACTGCCGACGTCCTTCTGCCAGGAGGTTCCGCGCACGGTGCGCATAACCTCCGCGACGAGGGTCTTCATAATGCAAAGCCCTTATGTGGGATTGCGCAGTTGGCCCCAGATTTGGGGAAATGCCCGAGCGGCTCGGACTACGGATTGCACGCCTGCGGGCTACCCGGGAAATCGGAGCATCCGACGCTATCTTCGCTCGACGTCCATAAGAATCGCAGCTCTCGCGCCTTGTTCTGTCCGACGACCGAGGCGTCGATTGCTCGCACGTTCCCGCCGTCCCCGAACTTTACCTGGACTGTCCCGGCGCCTGGTCCCCCGCCAATGTAGTTGCTCGTGAAGGTGAGTTCGCCGCTCTCGTCCTGTTCTCCGTCAACTCCCATCGCACGCTGAACATCATCTCTCGTCGCAACGCGAAGGCTCGATAGGAAGGCGGCGGTTAGGGGAACGCAGGTGCGGTCGGCCGTCAGGACGTCAGGGCTCCCCCAACAGGACAGGTCACCGGCATGGGCTTGCGACGCCAATGTCGCAATCAGGCACGAGGCCACCCACCAGCGCATTTGCACCTCCCGTTACGTTACGGAAGAGTAGCAATAGGAGCCAAGTAGATCAACTCGTTACGGAAATTTGCATATTTGCATACCCTCAACAGTATTCGCGGTACGGACACCCCCAAGCCATTGATCTTGGCGCCGTCGGGATTAGCGACACTCTCCGCCCAAGAGAAAGGGCGGACTCCATTTTCCAGATGGCATCAGTATATTCCTGGGCCTAGGAAATCCGGAGGGAGCGACGCAAAGCCTGGAACAGAAGCGTAAGAGCGCACTCGCTACTCTGCAGTATCAGCGGGACCAGCTCACAGCCGAGCATAACGAAGCCCAGGACCGCGCCAATATCCTTTTTGCGCAACTCCGAAACAACGCCGAGCTGACCAAGAGGATACGGTCTGGCAAAGATCCCGACGCTATCCTTCTTGAGATGCTCGAGGTCGACTGGTCGCCGTCTATAGAGCGCCTGGCCAGGGACTTCTCGCCTTCACCTGACCGCCTGGGCGTCCGGGGGTATGGACGCCCTGGTCATTGTCGGATGTTTCGATAGTGAAGGGTACAGTCCGAGCCGCCTTGCCAACGACGCTATGCCCTGCGACCTCTGAGGGCCGCCTGGACGAGGTCAACCGTCCAAGAATCGATGAATGCGTTGATTTCTTCTTCGGTGAGGCGATGTCCGCAACCACCGCACACCGCTCCAACATACTCCGCCTCCGACTGGGGCGGACGGGGCGTGCCAAAGTAAATGCCGCCGCATGATGGGCACGCTATCGACAGCTCAGCCACGTCACGCTCCTAGAGCCACAACCTTTGATAGCAAGGAGGCCGGTAGGAGTCTCGATATCCGTGTGGTGTCATGAAGATCTCGACACTTTGTGAGAGTATCGAGGTATCCACCACAACTCGGACGTGGCGCTGGCGGTATTGCCGTAGGGTCGGCTTATGTGCGGGCCCCTGCCCCTTCGGAAGCTTGGCGGTTTCGGAGCCGGCGGTCTCTGCGCAGGTTCGTAAGTAGCGGAAGGCCCAGCGAAACGGTCTCATCCTGCCCTACCCCAGTATGTCGCGGGCGAGCGAAACTGCGGTTATGACCCGATGGTCGTAGTTGGCGAAGTCTGGGTCGGCGTCGTCTTCGAGGTCAGCAAGCACTACCCTGGCCATTGCCTGCAGCCCCTCCGGAGTATGAGCTTTCAGCTCGGCGACTTCCTCGAGGATTTCGTGCCGGCGCGTGACAAGTTCCCGCTCCAGTCGATCGATCTCCTTTGCGTGCGGATGGTCGAACGGCATGAAATCCCGCTCTGCATCCCAAGCGGCGAAGGTAGCTTCCGCCTCCACAAATTCGCGGCAGAGAGCGATCAGCTTGCCATCCAGTTCTTGCTTTCGCCGCGCCCGCCTCTCCAGCGACGAGCAGCAATGCTGAGCAGGCGATCAGGCTGCGCCGGGCGATGTGGCGGCCGCTCATGCGTCAGCCCTCCCCAGCAAGTCGCAGACAAGCGACAGAGCGACCATGATTTCCCTCGTCTTCGCAGCCCTCCTCGAGCTGGGCGCTGTGTTGCTGGCGGATCATCTCCTCAAGGACGGTTGCTTCGCCCGCAATCCCTTGGGCGTGATGGCTAGTAGATTCGCCACCCGCTGGACGGCGCCGCCGATGCGGGTCCTCTCCGACTGGCCCGAGTGCCAACTCGAGGCCAGTGCCCAGGCTGTAAACGATCAACCACGGTAGCGACGCGGCTGCTCATGCAGCGGCACGGCGACATGCTGATCATGGAGGCCGTGAAGCGGATGCGATGCCAGAAGTGCCGGGTGTCAGCCGCGCCAGTCTTCCTCTGCGCCTCGCACCATCGGTCCTTCTGCTACGGGCCAGATCCAGACTGGGCGCTGGAACTGGTGCCGGAGCCTAGGATGTGACCGCGAGAGCTTTGGGTTTGGCCGCGGCATCGAGCCCCTCCAGGAATTTCGACAAGCCGCCATCGTCAACGAGGGCGTGCGCCTGCGACAGCGGCACCCACATTATCTTGCGTTCGAGGGACTCCTTCCACGCCGCAAGGTGCTCTGACACGTCGAGGCGGAACACCGTAACCTCGGCGGGCACCATCTTGCCCGACCGCAAGCATTTTGTTGTGCGATACCGTCCTATGGGAGTTTTGCTGATCTTGCCAGCAACGCCCGCTTCTTCTCGTGCCTCCAGCAAGGCTACGGCAGCTGGTCGCATCTCTTTTTCCGGGTGTCCTTTGGGAATGATCCACCGCTGCGTGCCGCGCGAGGTGATGAGAAGCACGTGCGACGTTCCGCCGGTCTCCATGACCGGCAGTGCCGCAAATTGCTTAAGGAGTTTTGCCATCGACCTTTAGATGGGGGCGAGGGCAGCTGTGAGCAAAGGAATGGCCGCCAGCCCTGAGTGCTGACGCCTCAGGGGCCCAATGGGCCAGGCTGCTCTTGGAACGTGACTTCCGGCGCCGTCGGCGCTTCCGAGGCCTCCCAGGCACTCCAGGCCGCCGTATCGAAAACCGCCAGAGCCTGGTCGCGATCGATGTCCGCCGCCCTCAGCGCCTCGACTAGGACCACCAGCTGGGCCTCCAACTCTTGCTCGAAGACCACGCGCTCCGTCCCGGTCCGGGCGTGGCCAAACTCCTGGCCGGCGGTTTCACACAGGTCGATGCTGATCGGCGGGTTGAACGTGAGGGGAGGGGTCATTGACAAGCTTGTAGTCCGAGCAACGGGCTGAACAAGATCCCTCGTGCATCCGGGGCAATTCGTCGGACCTAGCGGCCCGGCTCACTGAAGCCATTGGCACGCCAGGCAGCGCGCAATGACGCCCGCACGCCCATCGAGCGGCGGCACAGGTGATAGGTACGCATGAAGCGCCGCCAATCGATTCTCATGGCCGGTCCTCGCTGATCAGAACGCCTCGTCTGGCGGCAAAAGTGAAAGCTGCTCCGCCGCCTTCGGCTTGGCCCCCTTCAGATGATACGCCTTCACAAAGGCCAGGCGATCGCCATTGAACATGTATTGGATATTCACGAAGAAGAGGCCTTCGGACGGACTGCGGTATAGGAACTCCCGGTCTAGCAGCTCGCGCAAGCCACGCTGATAGGTGCGCTCAACCAAACCCGGACTGTGCTTTCGCGCCAGGTAGAAGCTCATCTCGACTTTGTCGTTGTTCGAACGTTCTCGAAGCTGGGAGTAGACCAACTCGAAGATGGAGAGCCCGGCCTTAGATAATCCCGTCGCCTGCTTCAGGCCGGCCATGAACAGCTTCACGAAGCGTTCGGCGTCGACCTTCCCACTCATACGCGACGGCACCACCCTAGCCGTCGACACTGAACCTGCGGATGATGATCGTCAGCCAGCAGTGCTTCGGCAGATTTATTGAAAGCTGAGCCGCCCCGGCGGCGTGTAAAGCAGGTAGGCGGCTACGGCTTGCGGCCCAAGGTCTGCCACCGCCATCAGCAGGCCGCTGATGCCATGGTAGGGAGGCATCGCTGTCGAAAAGGCATCAAAAGCGAAGTTCAGCGCCAAGCTGGTTCTCGCCCAGCCTCTCCCCTCGCCAATCTTCAACACCATCCAAGCCAGGAACCCTGCCGTCACGATGTAGCCCGCAATCACGACCATCTGGAGCGCTTCGGGATTGAAGGGCATCGTCATCGGAAGATGGTCAGTGATCAGTTTCTCCGTGCTTTGAACGCTGGTGCCGGACTGGTAGATGCCCAAGCCAGTCACCCAAGCCGTCCAGGCCCACAGGATCAGTTCCGCGGCTCGTACAGCCTTTCGCGGGTTGGCCGTCACGTGATCTCCACCCACCGCTTCGTATCGGCACGCATCTCGCGGGTCAGCCCGGCTCATCAAGGAACCTTCAGATGACCACCATCGGCATCGAAAGAAACTACTAGCGGTGCCGGGCGGACGAGGCGCGCTACTGAGGGATTGTAGCCACCCGAGATCGACGTCGCCTTATCCCTCTTCGCTAGCCCGCCGGCCTTCTTGCCCCTGCCGGGCGCCAGAACGAAATAGAAGCCATGGCGAGAGCGCGAAATTTACGCCAAAATGTGTTCCATCAGAATGGGCCGCAGCCCGGACAGCGATCTGGGCTTTGAGAAACTCGCGACCAATGGACAGGGTGGTCACGTTTGCGAGGTGGCAGTTAAACCCCACCTGCATCACGTCTATGTCAAGATGGTCCTCGTGTCCGGAACTTCGGACCACGGTCATTGCGTTCGCGCCGTATCGCCCAATTTTCCTCACTCTATTTTATTGGCAGGCAGTAAGACATGAGCGACGTTCAGGCGGGCAGTGCCTCATCGACTTCCAAAGACGTCGCAGATGATCTTGCGGTTTTGAAAAGTGACGTAGCGGCTCTCATCAAAGAAATGAAGGATCTGGGCATACGAGAGGGGAGTCGGATCGGACAGAACGCAGCCGAAAAGATTAGCGGGAGTGCCTCCGACATCTACGGCGGGGTATTGAAACAGACCCAGCGTTCCGCAGAAGCCGTCAGCCAGCATGTGCAGGACTGGCCCGTCTCCAGTCTGCTAGTTGCCTTTGTCGGCGGCTTTGCCCTCTCCAAACTCTTCTCCCGCTGAGGACGCATTGAATGCCATCAATGGGAAGCCTGGTGAAGTTGGGCGCTACCCTGGCGTTCAATCCAATGACGATGGTGCAGGACGCGCTAGCGTCGGTGCGACGCACTGCAATTTTGATTGTTTGCGCTCTGGTCGCTGGTCTGATCGTCTTGCCGGCAATTGGCTGCCTGATGGCGGCGCTCTGGATTTTTGTGCAGGAACGACTTGGACCTTTCTGGGCTGCAATTATCACAGCGGCGGCAATGCTTCTACTCGCAATCACCATGTTGCTGATCGGAATCTTGCAGTCAAAGGCCGGCAAGAAGACGCGGGCGCAACGCGATGCGCCCAGGTCTGCGGCAGCTGCTAGTCTATCTGCGTTGCCGCCGCCGAAGGCCATGCTTGAGACTAGCCGCTCCGCTTTCCGTCGTAATAAGGGAACGGTCTTGCTGGCCGCCGGAGTGGCGGGCCTACTGCTGGGTCAGGACCTTCTAAGACCTCGTCCGCAGTATGTGGTCGAACAAAAGGGGCGGAGGCGCAGGTGAGCGAAGAATGGTGGCCCGATGATGCGGCTACGCCGCCGCCGGATGGCTCGCACAGAGTGGTTCAGCAGAGCACCGAAGGTGTTCCTCTGTTTTTGAAAGCTCCAGCTGACCCGACCGCTCACCCGTTCTGGACCCCGGAACATGCCGAAGCCGGCGTTTGGTCGCTGCGCGACGCGGCACGGTTGGCGGCTCTGCATACCGGCCTGCGAGATTCAAGTGGCGGTCTTGTGGAAGCCTGGAGCGAGGAAATTACGCCCGATGAGCGAGACTGACGTGCTGTAGACGCGCCATCGCTTGTCGATGGTCAGTGATGCAATCGTCCGTTTCGATGCGGCCGATAAGGTCAGGATTATCGACTTTCCTCCACATCACCCAGTCGAGTGCACCGTCCAGTGTCGCGAAGGAACGGCGCGCTGTTGGTGATCCAGCCCCTGGCTCAGATACTTCAGCGTGATAGCCAGGCATATTTGTCCCCAGTGACGATCCCGATCGAAGCAATGATAGCTCGTGCGTCTCTGGGATATTCAATCTCCGTTTAACTCAGCATCCATCTCAGTACCGCTTTCTCGCCTGGCAAGCTGCCTCTCGCATCTTCGTGAATGCCCGCGCGCCTAGATGAGGGCGTTGCTAAAGAACGATTCTATCCCCAGGTGGATGGCCTTCCCAGGAGATGCACATGAGCGAGAACAAGTTCAGTGGAACGGTCGATGACATCAAAGGCAAGGTGCAGGATGCTGCCGGCGGTTTGACCGGCGACACCAGCACCCAGATTCGTGGCAAGGCTAATCAGGTGCGTGGCCAGGCGGAAAGCATATTGGGGGATGCTGCAGAGTTGATCCGGGACCAGCCTCTGACGGCAGCGCTGGTCATCTTTGGTGTCGCGTATTTGGCGGGACGTCTGCGCCTGCTTTAGGCGAGCCCGGAATCCGAACCCAGCCCAGGAGAATGTGCATGGCGACCACAACACTTCGCTGCCTCCGCGTAGCGGCCATAGCGATTCCATTTGCACTTGGCGGGTGCGGAATGTTTGGCTCCTCTAGCGGTAGCCCGACCAATGGCGGGGCGACCCAGGGCACCGGTGCCGGCGGCGCGACTGGAGCAGGTGCCAGTTCAGCCTCTGGCGCGTCGGCAGGTGCCGCTGGTGGGGCTGGAGGCGCTGCCGGAACGAAGTAGCGAAGAACCAAGCGGCCGAAAGTCCTAAGGCGTATGTCCGAAAGGCGGAGTCAAAATTAGCCGGCCGCCACCTCATGCTTTGAAAGGCTTGGGTGGGCGTAGCAGAGTGGTCTTGCAGCGGTTGTCCCAACCGAAGGTGTCGGTTCGATTCCGGCAGCCCGCTTTTCACGATCGGCAACCGAAGAGCAGAATTTCTGTTATCAGAACCAACTTCCGGAGATGCGCTCTTGATATGGTTGAGAGACAGCGTCGTAGCTATGGTGCGTACGAAGAGTTCGAATTTGACCCTCCGTCAACTCGGCACTCTCCTTACCTGCCATACGACTGCCGGCCGTTATACCGTGAGGGCCTGTCGAAGGCGGTTGGGACGCACAAGCCCGCGATCTCTCGCGCCGTGGACGTTCTGGAGAACCACAAGCTAGTTCGGCGTTCGCCAGACCCGACAGACTGACGTTCCGTCCTGATTGAGACAACGCAGGCAGGGAACGCGCTCTGTCGTGGGTTCAAGCGAGCAAACGGGTCAGCAAAAGCAGTTCGCCGCCTCAGAATGTACGCGATTAGACCGCAGGCTGATCCAAAAACTACGAACGACGACGGTCATTCCCGCGTGCTTGCCCCATTGCATTTCACGAGTTGGGCAGATGAATTACAAAGACGCCATGCTGGCTGCGGGGCGCCGCGAGCCTATGCCGCTAGCCCCATCGAGCGTATTAAGGGAAGGTTACGCTGAGCCCAGTGGCGTTTGCCGCTCAGGAGGGCTGTAGCCTTGTATATCCAGCTCGTGCTTTTCGTCGTCGCCCTCGTCGCTTGCTTCCTCGCAATCGACTACATCAGACGCGGCGAGGTCGCGGGGACCACAGGGCCTGCTCGTTTGTCCAAACGACAACTCAGGAAGATGCGTCGCAGTCACCGCAGTGTTTTCCGATAGATCACTGCATCTGCGCGGCAACGAGCCTTAGAAGGTCCGCAAGCTCCCTGCACCCGTTTCTGGGCAGTTGGCGAGCATCTTCGCATGGCTCTGCACGAACGCTTGAAGCAACAGACCGTAAACGCTGCTCTGGCAGGGGACACCCCTTAGGGCACGGGATGTGACGAAGCGTAACGTCAACCTACTGTGACGCCCGCTAAGTTGGCTGCGGCCCAAGTTGTTGATGGGCCGGCGGAGCCACCAGCCGCCGGGGCGCGGTTCCCGTGGTGCAGTCATAATCCCCTGTCATCGCGAGGCGGAAATTAGGCCGCTAACTCGCGCCTTCGGCGTTCGGGGCTGTGTCGATAGCAATGCCCGGACGCCGAACCTCACTTACCCAGGTCCAAAGTTGATGAGCATTAAGTGCGCGGCGGTGGCATGTTTAAGCCGAGGCCAGCGGAAGCGAGATCCGCTGACATGCCATCCTCGAACTGGTGCACGGCGCGCTCTTCGACGGCGATCTAAGGGTGAGCAGGCATTCAGGGTGTCGGTTCGGTATCGTTAGCGGCTCTCAAGAAATTCAGCAGCTGCTCGTTCAACGCAGGGCTTTCGTCATCCGTATTCACCAACAGCTGCGCGTGTGCTCGTGCCAGTTCGGCGCGGACAACCTCAATCGGTGGCTCCAGGCCCCGAAGCTCCAATTCAATATCGAGGTCGTAGTAGCCAAGCCTATCTTCGGCACCCCGGCTTCTAAACCAAGCCACGAATGCTGCCTCCCAAAGGCTGTTGAGGTCGCCGGCAGGCAGATTAGCGTTAATCCGGCCCCGCCGCAGATAGGCCTCCGTTTCCCGCGTCATTTCTATATCGAGAAAGTCGGTCCGGGCGTCGCGGTTAGGCGCTCCATCAGCCACAGGATTTCATCCTTAGAACGTTCTAAGGCCGGCAGTTATGGGGACGGCCGAACGCCAGTTCAAAGCCCGGTGCCAAAGTCGTGTGATAGTGGTGCCGCTCGTTGAACCGGCTTCACCATCACGGCGCCTCGGTCGGCTGAGCGGCGCACACAAAACCTTGAGTCGCTAGAGCGTGAATTCCGCCGTGTCAGTGAAGAGCCATAGCTTGATTAGGTCGGTGGGGTTTCGACCCTCATCAGAACGACCTGAGTAAGCTCAGCCTCGTTGGCCGGCTGGAGGTTCGAGGAGGTGAGCTTGGCCTGGTCGTTCATGGATCGCCCTCTCCTATCGCCGATGAGAACGAAGCACGAACAGATCGACAGGTGGAGTCCTGGATACGGATGAGGGACGGATTGGGAACCGATTGCCTGTGGTCCGCGGTGAGGCGTCGCATTCGATCTGACTGATTTGAGCCTGCGAGGGCCGATGCAGCGCGTTCCAGCCCAGACTCCCGCCCTTTTCGAACAACCTCAGACCGCGCAAGACTCAACTGGTTGCAGTTCACAATCAGATGGAGGTTCCCATGGCCAAGGTGCGCGTAGCGGGTTTGGGAGTGTCCATCGACGGCTTCGGGGCCGGCCCGGACCAGAGCCTGGAGTATCCGCTCGGCAAACGGGGCCAGGAGTTGATGAGTTGGTTCTTCCCGACCCGGACTTTTCGATCGATGGTCGGGAAAGAGGGAGGGACTGAAGGTGCTGACGATCGCTTCGCCCACGCCGCGATGGAAGGTTTTGGCGCCTTCATCCTCGGCCGCAATATGTTCGGGCCGGCCGGCGACGACTGGGGCGGGCCCGACTGGAAGGGCTGGTGGGGCGACAACCCCCCGTATCACGCGCCGACCTTCATCCTCACGCACTACGCCCGGCCGCCAATCGTGATGGAAGGCGGGACGACCTTCCATTTCGTCACCGACGGGATCGAGGCGGCACTCGCCCAGGCCAAGGCCGCCGCGGGCGACCTGGACGTGAAGATCGGCGGCGGAGTTTCGACGGTCCGTCAGTACCTGCTCGCAGGAGCGATCGACGAGTTGCACCTGGCGCTGTCGCCCGTCGTTCTGGGCCGTGGCGAATCCCTGTTCGCAGGTGTCGACCTGCCAGGCCTTGGCTATCGGGTGACGGAGGTGGTCCCAACCGAACTGGCGACCCACGTCCTGCTGACACGCTGACACGCTGACACGATAGAGCTGGGATTAAGTGCTCGGGAGTAATCCCCAATGAGAACGGCAATCGCCTCGGCAAAGCGATTGCGAATTCCGGGGTCATGTCGCCCGCGACGCCGACAAATTCTCGTCCATGATTCCGGGATGAAGTGGCAGGATAGGCATTGTGGAGCCACAATGCGGGGTCTTTTCGTTGGGCGGCCTGGACGTCACCTGGACGTCTCTTGGCCATCTCCTGGCCGATTCCTGGCCACCACCTGGACGTGAAAACGAGTTTCCATATACCAATGCACCCGCCGTGCATCCGGAGGAGCTAGATTCTCCCCCATCCGAAAACGAGCGTTTAAGGACACCGATTCCGGACAGTAAATCGCAGATGTCCCGCACCTTCGCCTACGTTCGCTCCACGGTCGGCCAGACCACCGAGGACCAGATCCGCGAGATCGAGGGCGCCGGCTTCAAGGTCGATCGCCGCCGCGTGGTCTCGGAAACCGTCTCCGGCAGCTCAGCCATCGCGCGGCGCCCAGGCTTCCAGCAGTTGCTGAACCGACTGGAGCAGGACGACATCCTGATCGTCACCAAGCTGGACCGCCTCGGCCGCGATGCCATCGACGTCTCCAGCACGGTCGCCAAACTGGCCGAGCTCGGCGTGCGGGTTCACTGCCTCACCCTCGGCGGCGTCGATCTAACCAGTGCTGCGGGCCGCATGACGATGGGCGTCATCAACCACGTCGCCCAGTTCGAGCGTGACCTCCTGATCGAGCGCACCAACTCAGGCCTCGAGCGCGCTAAGGCCTCCGTCGACGGAAAGAAGAATAAGGACCATGGGACGAGTTCCCGACGTGGCGACGCTGCGCATGTGAGCGGCGTCCCTATGTCCGACCGCCACGCTCTGTCCATTGTGTCACGTTTGACTGCAGCGGCCACGCCGACAGGACCGGTCGTCGCGAGAAGAAGTACGGCCGAGGCGTCGGACCAAAGGCGCGAGAACTACGCCTAAGACCAAATCTTTTATCATGGCTTTTGAGCCGAACGTCCAAAAGCTGGCTTCACTGTAGCCGCCCTTACGACATAGATGAACAAATGCTACAAGCCGATCAATGAGACGGGCTGAACACACTTGGGCCCGATCGCTGTATATTGGACCGAGCTCTCTCCATGCCACAGCTGCTTCGGTGGATCGCTGCCGCAGATGTTTTGGAAACGCTTCCATTTTTGATAAATGCGAGAACAGTTCGGCGTCAATCGGCGCGACTCGCGCTAAATAGCCGTAGGTTTCGGATCGATCCTCAAAACGGTAGCGCCAGCGCTCCACCATGCCGGGCTTCGTGCGCTTGCCCGTACCGACTGTGTTGCCACCATGGAGGCGATACTCAGTCAATTCGTCGTCAATATAGCATACCTTCCCCACCGCCGAAGCTATGAGAAAGAAGAACAGGTCGTGACCCATAGCTTCGTCAGGGTAGTAGTGATCCTTCATTTGGCCCCACAAAGCCGCTGCCGGAAGGAGATCGGCCCGAAAGGTTTGCGTAAAGCCGTAAGAGGACATCCAGGGCGGCAACGCCAATCGGGGAGAAATGAATGCGGACGGAGGCTCAGCATAGAGCGGCGAGATCAGGTGACGTTGACCATCAACAACGCGGGCATTGTGAAACGTCAATAACACGTCGGGATCGGCAAAGCTCCCCACCACTCGATCTAGGTTGTTTGGCAACCAAACATCGTCCTGATCACAGAAAGAGATTAAATCACCCGTGCAGAGGCGGGCGATCTTCATAAAATTGGCGCGGTACCCGAGGCGGATTGAGTTGCTATGAATGACGACAGGAAACGGTGCTTCACGGCGAAAGCACTCAAGAATCTCGATCGTGCCATCTGTTGAGCCATCGTCGCCCACTATGAGTTCAGTCGGCAGGAAGTGCTGGCCCGTGAGACTGGCGAGCTGCTCTTGCAGATGGATCGCGCCATTATAGGTGGTCATGGCGATGGAGACTCTCACGGCGACGCCTCTGCAATCTGATCGAGTTCAGACCTATCCTTCGTCCCGCAGAAGGTCAGGGCTATCATCTTGAAGTGTAGTTCCTTGGGCTCGATCTCGAAATAGCGCAGCCAATGCGAGCAATAAACAGCAGAAAGCAACGGGAAGCCAAGTCGCACACACGAGTGATTTAGCGAACGCGACAGCCAGAGAGAACCACGGGCGTCACCCTCGCCGCCATAGCACGCAGAGCGGGGAACAGCACCCTGATCGAAACGCTGGTCCGCGCTGGTCCTGGGTTTCCTCATAGGAGATTTGGGCACCCACCCTTGCACTGGAATAGTCGTATCCGAACAGCAAAGCGCCTTCGTCAATGGCCTCAATATAAGGAACGCAGCACTATGGGACTTTTTCCAGATAGTGGAGCGGGACTAATCCGCGTGCTTTGGGAAAAGCCTCTGAGAACGTTGCCACTTTCAATAGGAGCGACCTGTCCCGATCAACTCGCTTCTCCCCTGCGTAACTTCAGTAGCCAGTCTGAGAGCCGTGCCCGAGCGGTTCAAGCGATGCCACTTTCCCCGGCGGATTAAACGGCGCC
This sequence comes from Acidisoma sp. S159, assembly GCF_009766125.1. Lineage (NCBI taxonomy): Bacteria > Pseudomonadati > Pseudomonadota > Alphaproteobacteria > Acetobacterales > Acidocellaceae > Acidisoma > Acidisoma sp. S159. Next base: position 72,686 of record NZ_LMUG01000065.1, on the reverse strand, counting down.
TGGCCCGAGGCTACCATCATGAGCAATAGCGCACGCAATCCGGATTAGGCGGCACCCCGTCGAGCCGCTTCTTCGAGCGGTGGCAAAGCGCGGCCGATCGCGTGATAGGCGAAGCCGGCGGCGCGGATCGCGGCCGGATCGAAAATGTTGCGCAGATCGACGATGACCGATCCGCGCATCAGGGCCTTCAGCCGCGCCGGCGCGACCGCGCGGAAGAGGTTCCATTCCGTCACAATGACCAAAGCATCGGCACCCGTCGCGGCCTCGATCGGATCGGTCGTGTAGATCACCTGCGGCGGCAGATGCGGCCTCGCCTGCTCCATCCCTTCCGGGTCGAAGACATGCAACTCTGCACCATCCTCGACGAGGCGGCTGACGATGGGGATCGATGGCGCGTCACGCATGTCGTCGGTCTCGGGCTTGAAGGTCAGGCCCCAGACGGCGATGCGCTTGCCACGCACCGAGCCGCCACAGGCAAGGATGACGCGTCGCGCCATCGTGCTCTTGCGCGCATCGTTGACGGTGACGACGGTTTCCACGAGCCGCTGCGGCGCACCCGCATCCTGGCCGATGCGTGCCATGGCGAGCGTGTCCTTCGGAAAGCAGGAACCACCGAAGCCCGGTCCAGGATGCAGGAATTTCCGCCCGATCCGGCCGTCCAGCCCCATCCCGCGCGCCACGTCATGCACATCGGCGCCCACCCGTTCGCAAAGATCGGCGACTTCGTTGATGAAGGTCACCTTCATCGCGAGGAAGGAGTTAGCGGCGTATTTCGTGAGCTCCGCCGTTTCGATCGAGGTCACAATGATCGGCGTCTCGATCAGGAAGAGTGGACGATAGAGGCTGCGCAGGATGTCCGCCGCACGGTCGCTCTCCACGCCGATGACCACACGGTCCGGCCGCATGAAGTCCCCGATGGCATTGCCCTCGCGCAGGAATTCCGGATTGGAGGCAACGTCGAAGTCAAGATCGGGGCGCGTCTCGCGCACGATCTCGGCGACGCGCCGGCCGGTCCCGACCGGAACGGTCGATTTCGTTACAATGACGGCGTAATTCTTGAGCTTGCGTGCAACCTGCTGGGCAGCCTGATAGACATAGGTAAGGTCGGCATGGCCGTCGCCGCGCCGCGTCGGTGTGCCGACTGCGATGAAGACGACCTCCGCATCGGCAAGGCCTTCATCCATGTCGCCGGTAAAGCAGAGGCGTCCGGCAGCGACATTCTCTGAGACCAGCCGGTCGAGCCCTGGCTCGAAGATCGGGATACGGCCTTCCCTCAGCGCGCCGAGCTTGCGGTCATCGGCCTCGACAATGGTGACTTCCATGCCGAATTCCGCGAAGCATGCGCCGGACACCAGTCCTACATAGCCGCCGCCGATCATAGTGACACGCAAGCGCCCGCTCCTCTAGCTGTGGCAGGTCTCGCATTAACACATCGGGCCAGGCCGCGAAATTGGTGGCTCAATAGAATGCTTAGCGCCGCCGAACCCTCGCAGCCGATCTCGCCGATCCGAATGGTGTCCGTGTGGGACGTCAGACGAGTTTGCTTACCGCGCGCGAAGCTGCGGCGGCCGGTTGTTCAGCTTGCTTATGCGCAGGACGCATCCGAGCCGCGAAGTCTGTGGTACAACCGACTTCCTAGCTAGCTGCCATCAAAGGAGCAACCGGCGTGAGCCAGCTCTCTCGTCTCCGGTATCTAAAACCTGAGATCCAGCCCTTCGGCCGACGCGCATGCCGCAAGTGAGGCCGTGGCCAAGGAACGTGACGCTGCGGTGTTAGAGCGCGCCGTTAAGCCACCCCTTAATGTCGATACCGGTCGGCTTCGTCAGTTCGGAGGCATAGATCTGGGTCTTGCTGACCTAAACCAACACGCTCGCGTGATTTAGCGTCACCGCCCGAGAAAATCCTTCTTTCCGCCCAAGTCGGCTGGTTAAGCCTTCCATCTTCTTCCGCATAGGAGGCTTCACGCCGATGCTAAGAATTGTCGTCGTGGCGCAGTTTCTTATTGGGCTGGTACTGCATCTGGGGTCTCTCCGCGAGATGACCAGGAATATATCTGACCTCAAGAGGGGACCGTTGCGTTTCAGATGGAACGTTCTACGCGCAATCGTCGTGCTTCTGGCAATCTCCTACATGGGCTATATCGCCCAGCTTTTAGCGGAGGGGGAGGAGCAGGCGGGTATCAGAGAAGACTTGCTTGTTGGAACGGCTGCCGTGCTCGTTAGCTTGTTTGTGTACGGTGTTGCAGATTTATCCTTTCAAACAGTTAGAGATTTTCGAGATATCTCCAGGTTTAAGAAACTTGCTCATCAGGACCAGCTAACAGGCGTTTTCAATCGGCGCTATTTTGATCTCACTCTTGAGGAAGCCGTTAAAATTGCGCTCTGTAAGAAAGAGCCTTTGTCCCTTATGGCCGTGGACATAGACCATTTCAAATCAGTCAACGACGAGTATGGCCATCTTTCAGGCGACACAGTCCTCCGCTCCGTATGCGGCGCTATAATGCGACAATGTAGACATACCGACATCGTTGCCCGCTACGGCGGAGACGAGCTCATGATCATCGTTTCGGGTGACGGCGCCACGGCTGTCACACTCGCGGAGCGCGTGAAGGCGATGGTTGAGAACCTTGAGATCGAGTTGGCAACACACGCTACGCTTCGCGTTACCGTCAGCATAGGCCTTGCGACAATAGCCTTCGGCGATAGCCCGGATACCTTGTTCACTCGTGCCGATGCGGCTCTGTACGAAGCGAAGCGTCTCGGGCGAAATCGAATCGAAGTCGTCGCAAATAGCCGCGAGAGCCAGTTCTCGATGAGCCGCGATGACAGTGAGATAACGGAACTGTCGGTGCGGCGGCAAACCCTAACGGGTGAAAAGGGCCTCATCCTCCACCAACAGCCCGTCGAAGATGACGCATTCACCCTGATGCTCTAAACTGCGGGATAGAAGAGAAGTGGGGTGTTTCCATGGCTGACGTCGCAGGGGCTGCGACAGCTGCGATCCGTCGAATTGATGCCGTTCCAATGATCCTCAATGTGATTTGTCGCACGACTGGCATGGGCTTCGCGGCAGTGGCCAGAGTCACCGACGATCAATGGATCGCGTGCAATCTGCTCGACAAGATCAACTTTGGCCTTAAACCGGGCGGAGAGCTAAAGATCGAGACAACCATTTGCAGCGAAATCCAGCGAGACGGTGCAGCGGTTGTCATCGATCACGTTGACCTAGACCCGCGATACAGTCAACACCACACACCTAAGCTTTATGGCTTTCAAAGCTATATATCGGTGCCGATCATCAGGGCCGATGGCTCAATGTTCGGTACCCTCTGCGCAATCGATCCGCAGCCTCGGCAACTGAAGGCACCTGCGACAGAAGCGATGTTCAAGGCGTTCGCCGACTTGATCGCCAGCCACCTGGATGCGCAGGATTATAGCGACGCTCGTGACAAGGAGCTGATCGACCAACGCCAGGACGCCGAATTGCGGGAGCAATTCATTGCAGTGCTCGGCCACGATCTCCGCAATCCAGTTGCCGCGATCGATGGCGGAATTAGGCTGCTGACCAAACGACCGCTCGACGACAAAGCTGTCGGCATAATTAAGCTGATACAGGGCAGCGTGACACGGATGGGCGGACTTATCGACAGTGTCCTCGATTTCGCTCGCGGGCGTCTGGGTGGCGGAATCGTTCTGCAGCAGATCTCGAGCGACTCGCTTGTGCCGTTGCTTGACCTAATCGTTGCGGAGCTGAGAGCGGCCTAGCCTGACCGTATTATCGAAACTGACTTCACAATCGTCCAGACCGTCTCCTGCGACCGAGAGCGTGTCGCCCAGCTATTCTCCAACCTGCTGGCGAATGCCATTACGCATGGTGCTCCCGATGCCCCGATCACTACGAAGGCTTGGACCCACAACGATTTCCTCGAGTTGTACGTTGCCAACTCGGGGGAACCAATTCCCCGGCGGCAATGAGCATCTGTTCCAGCCGTTTTATAGGAATTCGCTGCGACCAACTCAGCAAGGGCTCGGGCTAGGGCTGTACATCGCCTCAATGATCGCTCAGGCGCATGGCGGCAGGCTAGACGTCACCTCCACCCCGGCGGAGACACGTTTCACGTTTCGTATGCCTATCAATCTACGGGTCGCGTGTTCCTGAAGCGGAGAGGTACGAGTGGGCAAGTTTTACCGTGCCCAGTTCGTGGCTTGGTAAGTCAAAGGCCCCGAGGTTCCGGACAAGTACAATCGATCAAAGAGGCGGCGCTGCCATTAATCGTCGTTCTGGCTGACAACACATGGGGCGGCGTGACTGCGAGCTTCGCCATGCTAGGCGATGTTCAGATTGCTGAGCCCGGTGCATTGATCGGCGCGGATCAAATCCGGAGAAAAATAAGGTTACGAATCATCTCAGGCTGGATCGAGTTTCGGCGTCCGGGTTGGACCTATTCAGAGATGAGCAAAAAGACCCGGACGCCTTCGGCGTTTGATAGGTGAGCGGCCAACTGCTTGCCGCCTCGTGGTCCAGCACCCCATGGGCCAGACTACGGGCACCCCGCCCCAGCGAGTGTCGAATTCGCTGGCCTCGACCCCAATTATGCACATTTCTCTCTGAAGTTGTGTTCAACCATTCGTGCAACCCCCGGTTGGTCGTTGCCCGGGCCGGGCCAGTTCCGTCCGCACAGCCGCCAATCGGTCATTCATCGGTTCCAATCTGTCCCTCATCCCATCAGCCGTCGGTATCTAGGACTTCACTCGCCGTCTTGTTCATGCGTTGTTCTGGGTCGTTCTGATGAGAGTCGAAAGCATGGGCCGGCGGTTAGTTCACCCAGCGACAGGATCAGCGGCTCATCTTGCCGCGGAGGTTGTGCGAGCCATCCAGGGGCCAACTACGTCATCCTCGAGGTGCCTCCTATTGACCTCAGGCCGTCGGGCAACACGCGCGATTAATAGTCTATGACGTCGTGACCGGAGCGCGGATCGCCAAGCTTCGCGCCGGCCAGCTCTACACTAGGGCGAGGCGATCAGGATGCGAGAGGCGCGACACAATCAAGATGAGCAAGTAACTCGATGTCCATCCTTAGAACGTTCTAAGGATGAACGCCGCTGGCGGCCCTCCTAGGGCCTAGTTGCGATGCTTGTTAGCAATCCAATTATCGAGCGCCATTGCCTCGTCCCGAGTAAGCAAGCGATGCAAGCACTCGGTCGGCACCCTGGTGGCTGATGTAGCCTCTAACTGTAGCGCCCGTATCGACCTTCTCGATATCGAAATGACCCGGGAAATGGAGGCCTACCTTCGCCGCGGCAGGGTTGACGCAAATCTATCTGACGGGGAACTCGAGGGTCTTTGGACAGCTGCGTTCATGGCTTGGTTCAGAAACCGGGCTGCCGAAGATAGCCTCGGCTACTATGACCTCGATGTAGAATTGGAACTGCGATGCTTGGAGCCGCCGATTGAAGTTGTCCACTCCGAACTGGCACGAGCACACGCGCAACTCTCGGCAAATATGGACGGCGAAAATCCTGCGTCGAACGAGCGACTGTTGACCTTTTTGAAGGCCGCCAACGATACAAGCTTCTAGCCACTGGAACCCGCATCACGCGAGCCGTCGATTTCTGACGACACGACCGCCCTCAGGATCGGTATCCGCCGCTCCCCAAGGAGCAGACGGTAAACAGGCCAGCAGAGGCTCAGATCATCCCCGATCACCACCCAAAGCCGGGCGAGACCAAATCGGAATGGAGGGCGACATGACCCCGGAATTCGCATGTTCCATCAGTTGATGGGCCGCAGTCCGGAACAGCTCTAGGATTTGAGGTACCCGCGTCCAATGGACCGGGTAGTCACATTAGCGAGTAGCGGCTAATCCCCAACTGCATCACGTCTATGTCAAGATCGTCCTCGTATCTGGAACTTCGGACCACGGTCATTGCGTTCGCGCCGTATCGCCCAATTTTCCTCAGTCTTTTTAGCGTCAGGAAGTAAGAATGAGCGACGTTCAGGCGGGCATGCCTCATCGAGTTCCAAGGATATCGCAGATGACCTGGCGGTACTGAGAGGTGACGTTGCGACTCTCATCAAAGATGAAGGACCTGACTATACGAGAGGGAAGTCGGATCGGACAGAACGCAGCCGAAAAGATTAGTGGGAGTACCTCCGATATCTACGGCGGGGTGTCGAAACGAACTCAGCGTTCGGCAGAGGCTGTCTCAGCATGTGCAGGACTGGCTTGTATCCAGTTTGCTGATTGCCTTCGTCGGCGGCTTTGCCGTCTCCAAACTCTTCACCCGCTGAGGACGCATTGAATGCCGTCGATGGGCAGCCTGGTGAAGTTGGGCGCCGCTCTAGCGTTCAATCCAATGACGATGGTGAAGGACGCGCTTGCGTTGGTGCGCCGCACCGCGATCTTGATTGTTTGCGCCCTGATTGCCGGTCTGATCGTCTTGCGGGCGATCGGCTGCCTGATGGCGGCGCTTTGGATTTTTGTGCAGGAACGACTTGGACCTTTCTGGGCTGCCATTATCACAGCGGCGGCAATGCTTCTGCTTGCAATCATTGTGTTGCTGATCGGCATCTTGCAGTCAAAGGCCGGCAAGAAGAAGCAGACATAACGCGATACGACCAGGTCCGTGGCAGCTGTCAGTCTGTCCGCGCTGCCGCCGCCGAAGGCCATGCTTGAGACCAGTCGCTCGGCCTTTCGTCGAAACAAGGGAACGGTCTTGCTGGCTGCTGGAGTGGCGGGCCTACTGTTAGGTCAGGACCTTCTGCGACGCCAGCCGCAGTATGTGATCGAACAAAAGGGGCGAAGGCGTAGGTGAACCGCAACGCCCCCTGTGCAGCGGCGGGCGTTGCTAACGCGATCCCACCCCAGCCAGGGCACTCATCAGGAGATAGGACATGAGCGAGAACAAGTTCAGTGGAACGATCGATGACATCAACGGCAAAGTGCAGGACGCTGCCAGCGGTCTGACCGGCGACACCGGCAACCAAATTCGTGGCAAGGCCAATCAGGCGCGTGGTCAGGCGGAAAACATATTGGGGGATGTCGCAGAGTTGATCCGCGATCAACCTTTGACGGCCGCGCTGGTCATCTTCGGCGTCGCGTATTTGGCGGGACGTCTGCGCCTGCTCTAGGCACGCCTGGACTCTCAACGATCCAGGAGAACGTGCATGACGTCCGCAACACTTCGCTGCCTCCGAGTGGCAGCCATTGCGACGCCACTCGCTCTCGTCGAATGTGGGATGTTTGGCTCTTCCTCGAGTGGCAGTCCCACTAACGGCGGAGCGACCCAAACCACCGGAGCGGGCAGTAACGGCCCTGCCTCTGGCGGCGGCGATAGCCAGCGGGGGTTGCCAGTTATTCTGCGATCGGGATCGAGCAGGCTTGGGAGACCGCCCCCGTGTCACGACCGCTTCTTCGCGCGCACGCGCGACATCCCGGGTAACCCTCAGCCACATTTGACGAAGCGCTTTCGGCGACGCCGGTTTACCGGTCGCGCCGACCAGACCTTCGGCCCCCAGAAGCTCCGCCGCGTTGACCCAACTGCACCTGGGGCTATCGAACTGGGGAGCCAGCTTCGCGTGGTTAGTTAGCAGCCATTTATGAAGGGCCGAACGCCGTGTCGGTCCTCTTGCCTTCAGTTCACGCGTGATCTTCGAGATGTCTGCCGGTGCCATTCCTTGAGGCTGACGCCGTTCGACGCGAGAGGGGAGTAAAAAGTTACCTTCAGGAACGTCTCGTGCACACGTCAGATATGCAAGGTCCACGCATCAACCATACTCCGGCCACGTGATTCCAAAGCTCCCAAAATGCACCCGTCGTGCAGGTAGCCGCACTTTAAGACGTGCAGATTCCGGGGTGATGCGTCCATCGTTCCGATTTGATGGCGCCAACCATTCCGATTTGATCCGCCCGGGTTTGTGGGAGGGTGGGGCATTCGTTGGCTCGATAAGGTCGCTTCACTTTGGAGGGGCCGATGCCAACGGAGAGGATCGCGATGCGCCGAGCGCGCGAGAATAGAGGTTGGGGCTAGACGCCGGCTTGGCGACGCGAGAGGTGGCCCGTCGGACCTGGGTGGCGCCTCGACCCTGCGGGAGATGTTCCATCGGTTTCGGCGTTCTGGCCTTCATGGCCGTTACCGTTGGAGCTGAGCGACGCTCATCTTAAGACCCGTCTCTACGGTCCAGCGGGCACGAAGCAGAGCCACGGCGAAGGGCAATTTCGCTTGGAACTCTCCACCCTAATATCTGCGTACTGTGCCCGTTCATGAACCACGGCTGAGATGCCCTGACTTTGGCGGCTCCACGATCGCGACGGAAGCGGTCGGCTCGACGGGCGACCTCATCCAGCTCACTGAAGGTACGATCATCAACCCTCGTGGGCATGAATCATACCGTGTTACATGATCATCCTCTGTGCGCGCTCACCCCTCGCAATTACATCGAGAGCGCCGGTCTCGTGCTGGCGAAGTCCCGTATGGGTGTCGACGCCGACCACGAGGTCCTGCGCTAGGCCAACAGCGTGACCTTGCCAGTGCCAAGATCGTAGTAGGCCGCAGCGATGCTCAGCTTACCCTGCTTCACCAGATCGGAGAGCACCGGCGACGCGTCGCGCAACAATCCCGCCTGTATCATCGCGTTGACCTTCTCGGCGACGGTCAGGTCGCCATTGGCGCGATCGATTGCCGGCCGGATGAAGCGATAGAGTGTACTGATCTGGCCGGGTACTGCCTTGCCCGCCATCGCGGCTTTCACGGCACCGCATCCGGAATGCGCCAGGACGAGGATGGTCCGAGTCCCCAGCACGGCGGCGCCGTATTCAAGGCTCGCGATGATCTCGGCACTTGCGATATTGCCAGCGACACGGGTGACGAAAACGTGGCCGATGCTCTGATCGAAGACCAGTTCGACAGGCACGCGAGAGTCGGCGCAAGCGAGGACGGCGGCGAAGGGCTCTTGCTTGGCGACCGTGTTCTGCTTGAGGATGTCGAGATCTTCCTGGAACGAGGTCAGCTGCTTGGCGACGAACCGCACGTTCCCATCCATCAGGGCTTTCAGCGCGGCGTTGGGCGAGAGCTTGCTTTGTGCCCGTGCCGCTGGGGCAAACGCAGTTGCTGCGAGCAGACCGCCTGTCCCAAGTAAGGCGGCACGGCGGCTTATCGGTGCTGGGCCGACGCAGCATGAGCACGAAGTTCCAGCGATGTGAGCGGGCATGGCAGTCCTTCTGAACGGAACCTGGCAGACGAAGCCCTAGTCTTGCCTGAACTTTAAGGCAGGAGCGCTCATTGTCAAAGTGAGCTTAAGGGGGAGAGTTGTCGTTACCCTTGCCCTAGCTTGCATAGCAGAAGGCCAAGACAGGGGCCGGGGCATCAGCCACCGAAACACAGCAAGGGGCGGCATATTTATCTGGCAGGGCGCGCAACTGCGAAGCATTCTAGTAGAACATAATCATCTTGGAGATTAAGGACGCAGCGCCAAGATCAGGCCAGTTTTATACGCCGCAGCACGGCAGAGGGAATAGGGGCCGGGTTGCAGCGGCAGGCTCACCATGTGTCTGCTGAGCACGTGGAGAGCCAGCCCAACTTATTTTGATACACAAGTTCCAAAGCGAAGCCGAAGATGAGACGGTCCGTCGTCTTGTTGTCTGATCCGCTCGCACCCAGGGGGAATTGTCCTAGACGCCAATGGCCAGAGCGGTATTACACTCGCGCACAATGTGTCTGGCAACACCGGCTCGACGCAGACACAGCTATATGGCATCCAAGCCGTCAACGGCCAAGACTCGACTGCCGCCAACCTTACTATCGCTCAGGATAACGTGCTTACCGGAAATCAGTCTTCTCCGATCTCAGACACAGGCACTTATAATTCTGTGGCTGACGCTAAACTACCGGCCTCAAGCTACCCCGTTTCAGTCAATGATGCGCCGACTATTGGTGGCGTCACTGCTGCTATCTCCACGACCGATAGCGCGGCGGTCCACCCATTTCAGAATGCCACTATTGCGGATCGCGATTTTGGCGTCATCGATAAGCTTACTGTCACAGTATCGGGCGGTTCCGCCAACGGTATACTCTCCGGAACAGAGATCGCTCAGACTAGCACACCCGGAACTTACACCATTGGGTCAACAAGCGGCGGTACCCCGTCCGCTATGGCAACACTGCTACACGGGGCCGTCTTCACGCCTAACACGAACCCGACAGGAACAGCAGTCGCGACAACCCTTGCTGTGAGTGACATCCAAAGCAGCCCAACAAGCACCACGGCGGTGACATCTAACGCGACTACAACGGTCACGGCAACGACGGGCGGAAACGTGTCTCTGTTCCTTTCAGAAGATGCCTATCAGGGTGATGCCAAATATGCTGTCACGGTTGACGGTAAACAGGTGATCAATGGGGCATCGGCCACCGCCTCAAATGCCGCAGGTCAGGATCAGACGGTGAATCTGCCGGGCATTCTGGCTGCCGGTGCGCATGATGATCGTAACCTCTATCTTAGCGGCATAGGTGTAAACAACACCCCCGTAGCAGGGGCTTCGTATGCCTTTATGAGTGGCGACACCGAGCACTTCTCCATCACGGTACCCCATAGCTGATTGAGGTCCACTTACTGCAGTCGAAGCCTGTGCTGGATATAGTTGAGGGCGGGTTGTCTATCCCGGATGTGCGTCGTCTACCAGCATTCGCCAGCTCGTCGCTATCTCTGCAAGCTCTGATCCAAATGGTTTGCGAGACTATCAGAGGCTCTATCGAGCTTTACACCTCCCATTGAGCAACTTACTCAACCCGCATAGCGCCGCGGCCTAGTCAACGACCAGGATCGTGAGGCATAAATCAGCTGAAGCCGAGAGGCGACTTGTCGAAGTGCCTCCTGCTCCAGTTGCAGACTAGCGGTAACATGGCCAAGTTCATATCGGCCTTCCGAGCAAATTCCCGGCCTGTCGCTGCTCGACTATACCTTTCGCTTACTAATTAGCAACGCGCCTGCCTCACGGGGAGAAAAGAGCGGCTGGCCGAGACCCTCAATAGGTGCCACGATCATAGTGCATCCATAGAAGGCGGCGATTGATGAACACGGCGAAGGAAGCCATCTCGATGGAGAACGCCACGGCCCTTATGAACGGGGTTCGTCATTGGCATCATAGGTTCGAGATCATGCCCGGACTAGTCACGCCAGGGTCCTATGATCCACAAAACCTCTGGAACAAGCTTCGGATTGATAGTGACATCACCGGTCAGCGCGTGTTGGACATCGGCGCCTCAGATGGCTTCTTTACTCTGCGTATAGCGGAACTTGGCGGCGATGTGACGGCTGTAGATTTTCGGTCAAAAGATGGGCATGGGTTCGGCGTGATGGAGAGGATAACAGGCCGCAGCTTCGCCTACGAGCACGCCAATATATTCGACTTGGATACTGAGCGTCTCGGCCGGTTCAATACAGTCCTTTTCTTAGGCGTACTTTACCATCTGCCGGACATGATGAGAGCCTTTCACAAGCTGCGGGCGGTCTGCAGTGGGACTCTCCTCTTGGAAACCCACTGCGACACCACCCTAAGACAGGACGTAGCCATAGCCAGATATTACAAAGGCGACTCGCTCGCCGGGGACCTCACGAACTTCTGGTCGCCTAACCGTTTGTGCGTCGTTGATATGCTAAGCGATGCCGGCTTCGACGTTGTGCGCGACGAAGTATGGGACGATCGCATGTTTGCTGAAGCGCGCGTATCAGATAATCCAAAAGGAAAACATAAAATGGGGGTTGCCTACGGACGGATCCAATCCAAGATTGTAACGGGATAGTTATCCCACCAAATGGGCGCTTACCTAGAGAAATTGCGGGGCGAGCACGGACTCCTTCTGTGCGTAACTCTCAGGCTACCTCTGAGACGTCGTGGGATGATCTATCCAACAGATTGGGCTTAGTCTAAGCGACGTCAGTACCCTCCGCGGAGCCAGCATATGTCCTCGTCAACCGAGCTTCCCATTCCGCCGTTCGAAATGCGACAGCTTGTCGGTCCCACAGACATAGCCGCATTTGGCAATCCGAGTGGAGCGCCAATCTTTGGCCTGGATGAGGCTCGGTTCGAGTCCGTTGGCGATTTTGGCTGCGGTTGTGGACGGCTCGCTCGACAAATGCTCATGCAGCACGCGCGACCACGGCGTTATGTCGGCTTTGATCTTCACCCTGGCATGGTTCGTTGGTGCCAGCAGAATCTTGCTCCGCATGCAACTGCGTTCAGTTTCACCCATCACGACGTCGATAATAAGTCATTCAACCCCGGCGAGGGGAAACCGGCAGTCCTGCCGATGCCAGCAGATGATGGAGCGTTCAGTTTGGTGATCGCGCTGTCAGTCTTCACCCATACAATTGAGTCGCATGCCGAGTATTATTTACGAGAAGTATCGCGCGTCCTTCGTGATGACGGTGAGCTTGCAGCCAGTTTCTTCCTATTCGACAAGAAATACTTCCCTATGATGCATGATTTCCAGAACGCGCTCTACATCAATCTCGATGATCCGTGGAACGCTGTTATTTTTGATCGCGGGTGGCTGGAATGCACATTGCGCGACCTTGGCCTCGGGATCGTCCGCGCCCAGCCGCCAGGGGTGCGTGGACATCAGTGGCTTTTGCATATCCGGTCGATCGCGGCGGGTCAGCCCATTGTTACCCTGCCGGATGATGAGGGGCCTTTCGGACGCATCCCCCCTCCCATGCCAATCGCAGACCCTTCTACTGTAGGGTAATCGCTATCTGCGCGCAGGTTGGGGTCTCGACCCGTCGAGCTAAGCAGCAGCAGCCAGCCCCTAGCTCGGGCGCCAAGCGATGCATCGCCGACCTTCCCGATTATTAAATCGCGTCGTGCTAAACTTGACGCCTCATCATTACTGTAGGTGTCGGCCAATGGCCGCAAGAGAACCCCTTCAGCGATGCCAGGCTGCTTCCATAGCCTAAGCCCGTGCACTTACTGGAGGTCCTTCGCGCCCGGAGAGGAACGTACGAAAAGGGCGCAGCGGTGTAGCGGAAACTGTGCAAATGTAGAGCTTAGCGTTTGTAAAGCTTAGCGTTGAACGATATGTGTCGAAAGAAGATAGCTCAGTCAAATGTCGATGTCGAAACGTCAATAGAGACTAATGTCGCGACCTCTCGGTGATAGGAAGTTCATCCCCCGCCGCTGCACCGAGTGGTCCATTAATACTATCTGAACTCGCTAGGGTATACACATGATATGGACCAGACTGGCTTCCTTTAGCAAGAAGCCGCTTTTCTGGCTCTTCGTCCTGAGTGCTTGCCTCGGTTCTAACTGGGCGTTCTTTCGTATTCAATTTCACACCGGATTTCATTTAGTGTTCGGCGATCGGACAGACGGTCTGATAGAAATCACGATACTTGAACATTGGTGGAATTTCCTACGGGGTCTCTCCCATTGGAACAAGGGCTTCTTTTTCTACCCGATTCGTGATTCAATTGGATATAACGATGCCTATTTTCTGTATGGTCTAACATATTCGTTCTTTCGCTTTCTTAAAGCGGATCCGCTGCTTTCATCGGATCTCACGAACTTAACAATAAAAGTCATTGGCTTCTTTGGATGCTACGGTCTTCTGCGCGTCATCAGGATGCCGGTGCTGACAAGCGCACTTGGTGCAACTTTGTTCACTTTATCCAACAATACGTATGTCAATGCCTATCATGCCCAGCTTTTAAGCGTGGCGTTCCTGCCCTGTCTGATTATCATTCTATTTCGAGCCCTTGGCGCGATCAAACGAGACTCCCCCATAGGCATATTCTTCTGGGGAGCGACGGGCGCATTGTTCTATTGTCTGTGGCTGATAACAACGTTTTACACTGCGTGGTTTTCCGCCTTCTTCGCCGTTTTCTTCGCTGTCGCGCTTCTCATTCAAAGGCTGCATAAGCCGTTACCATGGCCACAATGGTGGAAATCGGAGAAATTGTTCAGACTCCAGCTGCCCGTTGTCGGAGTGGGCGTAGTTGCGCTGGTTGGTCTCCTTCCCTTTCTCCGAATCTACCTTCCAACGGCCTCCGAGACGGGCATGCACCCCGTCTCGGAGGTTATGCAGTTTTCACCCTCTTTAATTGACATAATGAATGTTGGCTCACGCAACTGGTTATACGGGCAACTCGACCGCGGCATTTCTAGTCTTCTGGGGGCTGAGTTCCCGCTTTCCGGCGAGCATGTGATGGGGATGCCTCCAGGGCTTCTCTTGCTTGCAGCGATCGGCAGTCTTCTGACAGCCCTTAAAAGCGGTAGTCAACGGCGCGTGTGGATTGCCTTGAGTTTCACGACGCTTCTGACGTGGCTCTTCACGATTCATGTCTACGGCATGAGTGTCTGGCCTCTGTTTTACGCGTATTTTCCGGCAGCTAAGGCGGTCCGCGTCATTTCAAGATATGAAATAATTCTCGTACTTCCCATAATCATGCTCGCAATGGAAGCTGTGCGGCGGCTCACAGCCGCAACTCCCGAAGGGTCAACGCGCCAGCTCCTCGGGCGATACGCTATAGGCGCAATCCTCGGCCTTTTCCTGATTGCGGAAGAAATTAACTGCTCCTGGCCGGTAGCGTTGCAACGCCCCCAGGAAATGGTGCGTGTCTATAGTGTGCCGCCGATGCCATCTTACTGCCGCGCTTTCTTTGCGCTTAACGAGCGGCCTGGGCCACCCCTAGAACCTTCGCTAATCGATGCATTTTACAGCAACAATGTGGATTCAATGTTCATAGCAGAGGTTCGTGGCATGCCGACACTCAACGGAATGGCGAGCTTCTTTCCGAAGGGTTGGGATCTCACAAGCCCTAAGGCTTCTGACTACTTGATGCGGGTGAACGCCTACCTAGAGGCAAAGCATATAGGCCAGGTCTGTGCACTGGATCTTATGACGTTGAAGTGGGTTGGACAGCCGAGCGGCCGGAAATAGCTGCCGCTTGGCATACTGCTTCAGTGGGCGTCAGAACTAGCCCGCCACTATCGGCAGGCTAGTTCTGTTCAGAAGGGCGGTCCTACGCTGCCTTTGCAGAGACTGCAGCTTGGTCTCGCTCCGCTATCTGGGAGAGCAGAGCGTCGGCCTTTTTTTCCTCTTCTAACGTCTCGCCCAACAACTTCTCCACATCTGAGAGGCCAAGTTTCTTGGCCCAGGCCTTGAGCGTGCCATACCGTGCCATTTCGTAATGTTCGATAGCTTGGCCGCACCCGATTAACACGGCATCCGACGCCTCAGTTGACGCAAACTCCTCTAAATCCTCTTCCATTTCGGAAGTGATTCCCTGCATGGCCTCGCATGTTTTGGCACGGGCGGGTTTTCCGATGAGCTCAAAGATCTGGGTGAGCCGCTCAACTTGGTGCGCGCTCTCCTCGGCATGGTTCTCAAAAGCGTTCTTAAGCTCCGATGCTTTCGCAGCTTTAGCCGACTTCTTCAGCGCCCGGACAGATTGCTTTTCCGCATAGAACACGTCCTTCAGCGTTTCATAGAAGGCGTCAGATAAGGTCTTTTCTTTGGTTGCCATATTGCTACGTCCTTGTTTGAAGGGCCTTAGGCCCGGGCGCTGTTCAGTTCGGGTTTGGCGCCTTAGATGCAAGGGGTAGCCACCAGAGACATCATGTCACGAAACGCGGCGCAGATACCAAATGTTGATACCGGAGTGAATTCACGCGGCATTGACACCAAAGGCCGCTCCGTCGATAGCTCCCGCCATACCTTCGTGGTGAGAACGGAGTGCCGCTAGGACCACCTCAGCACAAGGTCGAGACAGGGCAGGTTGCCGTCTCTTACCGTATAAAGCCGCCGTCAAGAAAGCTAATCCTACCCATAGCATCTTGTCGCTTCCTCTGGGATGGGTCGCTCTATGCTCTGTGCACATCGCCACCGGGTGATTGGATGAATGGGTGAAGGGGCCAGTGATCGTTATCGGCCAGGATCGGCGCCGTAGTCATGCTTGTCGGCGTCGCCGGTATCACATGAGCCTCGTACTCGCGGCTGTTATCCACGATCTGGTGCGGCAGATCGTGCCCGTCTGACCCGGCTGCGTCTGCGTAAAGTTTGTAAAAAGGAAAGAGCCCTTAATCTGAACTACCTTATTGCTGGCGAGCATTGGAAGCCGGCGAGGCTTGCATCCGACCTACAACATGGGTTTTGGCATGTGGTCCAACGACTAAGCCACTTGCCAATCCCCTCGATTACCGAGGCTCTCAAACGAGCCTTAGGCTACGAACGCGGCTCAGGGTTTCTCGATAAGAGCGTAGCAGCTGCCCAGGTCCTCCTCCCGCGTGTTGCCTTCTAGAAGATTGAAGTGGCTATCGATGACTTTCCATCTCTTCGAAGCCAGATGCCGTTCGAATGAACTCCGGCTATATCTAGATCCCCAAGTCCATCCAGGAGCCGGAGTCTCAAAATAGTCCACATCATTATTCGCGATCGAGACAACTGTCTGTACCACCAGAAACCGCCTCGCAAGCCTGTAGGACTTTTCCAGAATTTCATCGGGGTTACTGACATGGTAAAGACCCCCGACGTTCGCGACAATATCCACCTGCTCCAGCTGATCAATGTCAGCGACATCCATCTTCTTCAGGCTGACATTTAAGCCCAATCTCTCCGCGATTTCGGTCATAACGCCGGATTGGTCATCCCGATCGTTGTCGACGCCGTAGCTGCTTGTGGCTCCTAGATGGATCGCGCTCATCGCGAAGAAGCCATCGGCACAAAACAGTTCCGCGAACGAGACTTGATCAGCAATCGTTTTCTTGCATTTTGCGATTGCGAACTGGATGTAAGCAAGAATAATAGGCTGCTTACTCAATTGGTTGCGCGCATAAATTCCGGGGATTTGATGGTTCTCGACACCAAATAGCGCATAGGAGTGATATACGGCGGGCAAGTCGTCCAGCACTCTGAGTCTTACCGGTTTGCGGTTCGGCATTCTGATCTCCGGTCTCGGATTATTCAGGTCGGGGCGCAAGGGAGTTAGGTCAATGGAACCGCGCCGCTCTGTAGCGTCTTCGCCGCGAACCAGCGCTCTGAGCGCACCACCCAAGCCAATCTGATTCAGCGCGAGCATGCGCAACGGCGCCAGACCGGCGGACTGCTCGTGGGCTAAAGCCTGAAACAAGTTGTCCCCGTATGAGGATAACGCGTCATTGCAATAAGCTTCCGCTCCAGCGAAAATAGTTTGAAGTTCGAGAACCTGCTTCTGCGTAACATCGCAATCTAAGAAGACTGGTGCGGGATGACCTGTCGCATCAAGAGAGAAATGTGAAACTGGGCCATGTGGCGAAGTGAATAGCGCTTGAAGAAGCTTCCGCTCGGTTGGGCCGAACTTAGGTTGGCCACTACCATGAAAGCCGGCATCGTCGTGGAAGCAGCTAATGGCCAATCCCCCGGTTACCTCTCCATTTTTATCCGCTTGGTCGCTCGTCAAGTAGAGCCCGAGCAACGGACGTCCTATGAGTTCCTGCAGCGCCTCCTGCGCTAATGCCGAGGTCTCGAGGTCGATCAATCCCACAGTGTCGTTGTCATTCAGCTCCAAGCTCCGCCAATAAGCCAAGAAGTCCACGGGATTGGGCTCGGCCTGCTCGACGATCTCCGGTTCGGGCTTGCGGAGAACCTCCTCTACGTGGTCACCATCCTTGGTAAGGGAAACCTCGGCTGTAAGCGGAACACTCGACGGTCTGGCTCTGGCCAGGATTCGTGTCGTGTCGAAGTCCAATACTTGTGATGCCGCAAGCACGAGCCGTGGCGGCACATAGACGTACTCCCCTTCTGGGAGATGATCGCGATGTAGCCTTGACTTCAGTCGGTTATATACGTTCCGCAGGAAATATCCTTCGCGCGAGGCGAAGAGCAACCGGCCGCAGTGCGATAGCGCCACCACGTTGAATAGCCATGCCATGAAGCCTAGCAACAGAGGGCCCAAGACGAGATAACCGAACTCAGATTCGGTAGTGATCGAGATCATCTGGCCTTGCTGGACGCCGTAGACGTGGCCAGCGATCCGCTTGGAGAATGGGGACAAGATTAATTCGCTCCTCCAGTCACAGCTGCCCTCCGAATCTGCGAAGGCGACCCTCCGCCAATTTGCCAAAGTGATCACCGCACAGTTGCAATCACGCTGCCATGCACCATCACCGGCCAGCGCCCAATCGCCGGTAATCAGCAGAATGGCCCCGAGCGCCACAGCTTCCTTCGCGGCCACGACGGCACCAAATCCAGCCGGATCCGCCTTGGGAGACCGTTCATCGGACAGATATACGTAGTCAAAATGCTGCAGTAGATTGCAGGCCTTCAGAACATCCATCACATATGCACGCGGAACCCGCGCGTCGGTGACTACGATCTTTCTCTTCGTTTGGTGCGCCGCGTAATCGACCAGAGCCACAACGTCGAGACGGGGTGCCGGAGCACTGAGTTCTATCTTGAGTTCAAGCGCTAAAGCCCGCGATATCACGGTGCTAGACCAGACTTCATCCGACGGAAAGCAGGCATAGATTAGGCTGCGATCGAGAGTCTCTTCTTGCCCCGACGTCATCCGTGCCACCCGCTCCGCCCGCTTACGACGGTCAACGAAGCCCGTGAGCCTTTTATCCTGCTGCCGCAGCAGAAAGCCGACATAGCTCAGTACGGCCTCGCCACTCGCCGCTCGCCGCATTATTAAAGCATCGAAATCGAAAGCTACGACCTCGGCACTGTTGATTAGGCGGATGGCCTGATCCAGGGAACGAAGAGAATGCAACACGCGTTTCAACGCCTCGCCAGCAATAATTTCTCGCCAGCCCGTGAGAGCGAGCCGCGTCTGTGCCAGGCTTTCTCAACGAACCGATGCATCGGCTAGCCTGCGCACATGGGAACTAAAGCGGCTTGTAGAGAAGTCAGCCGCCCGGTGGCCTGCCGCGCGACCGATCGCTTTCCGGAAGGACTCGTTTTCGCGGATTAGTCGGTGCGTCTGCTTCGCCAAGCTCTCTATGGAGGAATAGAGAAAGCCGTCAACTCCGTCAGTGATAATTTCACGAGGTCCGCCTGAGTCATAGGCGAACACGACGCAGGCAGCGGACATCGCCTCGACCAGGCTGATGCCGAAATGCTCCGCCTTCTCTGGCTCCCGCTCTAAATCGGCGCCAAGACCGGTGCCATGCCAATAGATCTCGGCCTTCTGGTAAAGGCCAACCAGATCCTCTGGCGTAACATTGACATGGAAAAACACTGGCAGACCATTTGCAAGACGCCGCAGCTTCGCGAGATAGTCGATATCCTCCATCGTTGGCATCGAAGAGCCGGCCAAATGCAGCTCGAGTCGGTCTTCCTTGGGAAGAAGCTCGACGACGGCGCGGAAGGCGGCAATCAAGAGATCCTGCCGCTTGCTGTGGCCGCCGACAAAAAAACGACCCACATTCAGGATCATGTTTGGCTGCTTTTGCTGCCCCTGAGTGGTTTCCGAGCTACCAACGAACGGCACCGGGGGATAGAGCACTTCGACTGGACGCGACGGCAGGTAGTTCGCCCTAAGAGCTGCTGTGATGTGCGTCCTAGCATAATCCGAATAGGCGATGATGGAACCATAGCCGTCGAGTGACCCTTGCGCCATGTCATGCGATGAGATCGCAAAGGGAAACTGGCAGAGATAAATCGAGTTCGGTGCACGCGCATCGATTGGCGGTATGATGTGATTACCCATCGTGAGCATAAAGCTCGGCGCTGTCTTACACGGGGAGTCGTCCAAAGTCTCGAGTCGGCACTGCGACAGGTCAATGCCGAATTCGCGCCCAAGATTATCGAGGCGCAGATAGCTATAGGGATGCGGCGTGACAATGGCTACGTCCAGGCTCGAGGACAGGGCCGCAGCGAAGCTGAGAAGGTAACGCTCTCCGCCGCCTGGCGTCAGAAGGTAGGGCGTGTAAAGAATAGCTCTCTTTCTTGAGTGAGACGTATCGCCACCCGGTCGCAGCCGGGTGCCACACTGTACGATGGTCCTCCCAATCCGTTGCAGATCGGCAGTAGACCGGCTCTCCAAGTAGTGGCTCCAGCGCGCAACGAATTTCCTGTGGCTAAGGTCGTACAACGCCATACGCCGTGCCTCGGCTTCACTCGACATTGGGACGCTTTCGTCATGGATAACGCGCGCCTCCGGGCAATAGAGGCTCTGTTGCCCCAACGCGAGAATCTTGAGACAGAGATCGAAATCCTCATAACCCGCGGGCTCGTAGGCGAGATCGAAGCCGCCTGCCTGCAGATAGAGTGCCCGTGGCATCAACAGCGTGGCAGCGGCAACCGCGTCAACGGTTCGAGGAGCAAGGAAAGCTGCGGCGTCGCTGGCATGTCCCCGCCCGAGCCTCACGGGATAGCCGAGGACATCAATCATCGTCCCCGCTTCTCGGATTGAGCCGTCGGTATTGAGGACGAGCGGTCCGACCACGCCGCCTTTTGCCTCATCCACGAGAGTATCTCGCAAGGCGCGCAGCCATCCCGGCTGCACGGCGGCGTCATTGTGCAGGAGGCACAGAAAGGTGCCGGTCGCCTGTTCGGCGGCGATATTATTCGCCTCACCGAAGAAGCGATTGCAGCCAAGATCCACTATGCGGACTCCGAGACCGAGGCAGCGCAGCAACGCTACTTCACCGCTGCCGCTGCCGTTGTCAACGATCAGGATCTCGTAGTGTAAACCTTCAGTATTTGCCCAGATAGAGCGCACACATTCCACTGTGCGCGGACCTGCGTGCCAGTTTACGATGATGATCGAGACCTCGGGATCGGTCTCCGTACACCAGATTCGGGCACGCTCAAAGGCCGCCATGGCGGCGATCGGCCGCTGATCTACGAACACGCGGCGGGCGAGGGGTCTTGAGGTGGGATCTTCCGACCGATCAAGCAGCAGTACGGTCCGTATAGCGTCGTAAAGACCCGGTATAGCCGTACCGATGGACAGAATGACGATCTCGCCGGCCACAGGCCACCCTGACAACACGACAAACTTGTGTAACTGATCTTGGATCATCGCATTTGGCACGAAGACGCGGTGCGCCAGGGACAGCACTATTCGCAGATCATCTAGGAAAGCATCTCGTTGGAGCGGCGGAACGCCGCTCGGTCGCTCTATCGGACCAAGGTGGTGGAGCAGGACGCTGACATGCACACCCTCGCTCGCCAGCCGTCGAAAAAGATTGACATGATTCAGATCGCCAATGATGCTCGCGAAGAGCACATGATCCTCGGCCATAGGCACTGACCGCGAGGTGGCCATCGCCGCTAAATTCGCGACGGCTGTGATGAAATCGGCGACGCTTCCTTCGTCGACGTGCGAGGCGAAATTGAGCATCGCTTCGAGGGGGACGAATTCTCCAGCAAAGAGGTAGAGGGCAGGCGTGGCTGGAACAGGGTTTTCGGCCCGTTGGACATCTGCTCGGGCGGGCAAGAGGGGAAGCGGCAAGCCTCGTTCGCGTCGCAGAGACCGCAGCGCGGCCAGGCGCTGCGGAATTCTGTGCGGTGTCATCAGCCAATAGGCCAGCTTCATCATCCGCCGTAAAGAACGTCCGAACCCCGGTAGACGGGAGGCAACCGTCCGAAGCGGAGCTGTGATCCGCCAACTGGAGGAGGCGAGAAGAGCGTTTTTTGACCTGCGCAGCGACAGAACCTCGTCTGCGGCGAGACGAGCCTCGTTCGTGGCTTGCTCAAAATCCCGCTTCAGACCCGCTTGCTCGGCAAGCTGACACCGGAGATCGGCGGCCTGTGATGCAGTTTTGTCGAGCTTGACCTCTAGCTTCTCGCGACGCGATTCGCTTTCCGCAAGGAGTGCCGCAAGGCTCGTCTTCTCGGCGTGCTCCGCGCGGAGCCATGTATTTTGTTGCGCAATAACACCATCATCGGCGATGAGCTCCGCGAGTTTCGCCCGTAGATAGTCACGTTCCACTCGTAGGAGCGCAGCGGCCTGAGTTGCCGCTGCGTCGCGGCCGGGCTCGCTAATGCGAGGGAAAACCTGCTCGGCCATGGCTAAGCCGCGAAGGCGGCCGCGGCGGTGTGCCGGCAAACCGACCCTTTTCGCGTGGGGACCTGCGGCACCCGCATCGTTCTTAACTCACCCGCCTGCGATGGCGCGCGAGGTCGGCTTCCACCATCTCGGCCGCCAGATCTTCGAGCGAGACTTCCGCCTGCCAGCCGAGCCGCTCGCGGGCCTTCGTGGCATCGCCGTGTAGCACGTCAACTTCCGCTGGGCGCATCAACGTGGTGGAAGTGCGCACATGACGTTCCGCCTCCAGCCCTGCACAGGCGAAAGCAATGCGGCAGAATTCTCGGATCGTCGTTGTGCGACCCGTCGCGACGACATAATCATCGGGCTGGTCCTGCTGTAGCATGAGCCACATGGCGCGGACATAGTCCCGCGCATGGCCCCAATCGCGGCGGGCTTCGAGATTGCCGAGCTGCAATTCCTCGGCTAGTCCGAGCTTGATCCGCGCCACGCCATCCGTGATCTTGCGCGTCACGAATTCGATGCCACGCAACGGGCTCTCATGATTGAAGAGAATTCCCGAACTCGCGTGCAGTCCGAAGCTCTCGCGGT
The DNA here is from genome assembly GCF_009766125.1 of Acidisoma sp. S159. Classification (NCBI taxonomy): domain Bacteria; kingdom Pseudomonadati; phylum Pseudomonadota; class Alphaproteobacteria; order Acetobacterales; family Acidocellaceae; genus Acidisoma; species Acidisoma sp. S159. The sequence goes on along the minus strand of NZ_LMUG01000065.1, from coordinate 50,126 downwards.
AATTGACGGTCATCGTATGAGCGTAGAGCTTGGCGCAAGCATAGGGGCTGCGCGGATAGAAGGGTGTCCGCTCATTCTGGATCTCCGACTGGATAAGGCCATACATCTCGGAGCTTGAGGCCTGGTAGAAGCGCGCCTGAGGTCGGATGATGCGCACCGCCTCAAGCACATTGGCGGCCCCGAGCCCGGTGACGGCGCCGGTCAGCAGAGGCTGCTGCCAAGAGGCCGCCACAAAGCTCTGCGCCGCGAGGTTATAGACCTCGTCTGGGGCGACATCTTGGATTATCCGGATCAGGCTGGAGAGGTCGGAAAGATTACCGTCGATGAGTTCGACTTTGTCGAGAATCCCAAGCCAGCGCAGCCGCTCGCCAATCACATCCGAGGAGGCGGAGCGCCGCAGTAGTCCGACCACCCGATAGCCTTTCGCGAGCAGAAGCTGAGCGAGATACCCACCATCCTGGCCGGTAATTCCTGTGACGAGAGCCGTAGTCATATCGACGTTATTCCTTACGTTACCGCATCCTGTTCGCTACCTATGCCGCAAAGCTCGGATAGAGAGCCGTAACAACCCAATGCCGCGCGAGCATTGGGACGGCAACAGTATTCGGGTCACGTAGCCTTGTGTCTGGCGACTGGGTGGCGCTCAGCCTGCGTAGGAATTATATTTGATGGTTGGTTTGAGCCAGCTCCGCAAGCCTTCACCGGCAGTCGAGGGGCGAGGTTCAGATGGCTGGCCGGCGCTGTGCTTCTGCACATGCAGCCGCAGCCGGCGGTCCACCGCGGTCTCTTTAGTCGGAGCAGCTGGCCGAAGAAGACCCCCTTGTACAGAGCTAGCAGCATTCCGACCCGACTGGCCGGAATGCGCGCAATCTGCTGTGGCCTGCCGCACGAGCCACCGCGCATTAGGCGGTTAGTTTTATGTCGGGGCCGAGGAGATAAGGTGAAAGGAAGCCAGCTCACCCTGTCCCTTTTCCACAGCCAGGTGGGGAATCTAGCGAGCTTAGTGGGGAATTTAGCGTGGCGGATCGTTCAGACGCCCCCGCGCCAGCCTTAATTATCCCGGGGAATCTAGCGAGCATACTATTAGTAGATTCTACAAATAGCTTCCTAATAGCATCCTCTCAGGATTCCCCAGAGACTACTCGACGCCAATAGGTCAAGCTAAGCAAATGGGGACGGTACACGACATTCTTGAGAATCAGGGTAAACGGGGAGCTCTTGAAGCCGGACATGCTCGAGAAGTGGTCGAGGCTGCAGCCGCCTACATGTCCGATGAGGAGAATGGCCTCGGATTCGCCTATAGCGGATGGGCTCAATGCGCATTGCCTCTCAAGAAGCTGCCCCCCGAGGCCCGTTGGGAAGTCGCGACCGATCGGGTACGTCTCGTCGTCGAGCCCGGCCTCAGGCTTGCGACCAACGAAATCGATGGTCCTATGGAGCACGTGGGCGTGCCGTACGGCGCTCATGCTCGCCTGATTCTCCTTTATCTCCAAACAGAAGCACTCCGCACTGGGCGTCGCGAAGTTGAATTAGGTACATCCCTTCGGAACTGGCTATCCAGAATTGGAGTTTCCTACGGTGGCACGACCGGCCGACTCGTAAGAGATCAGGCCGAGCGCATCAGCCGCTGCCGACTTACATTTCACATCCAGGGAACAGGATCATCGTCTGCTCTCGTTAATCAAACCATCGTTGATAAAGCATTATTTATTCAGGGCGGGGAGAGGGGGGCGCAAGGACAGCTATCTCTGGAAACAGCCAAGCTATCGGAGGGTTTTTACGAGCAACTTCTGAAGCATCCCGTGCCATTGGAAGAGGCTGCCATCAGAGCCTTGAATAACAATCCAGCGGCCCTGGATTGCTATATCTGGCTGACCTACCGCCTTCACGTCCTACGTAACGATCGACTGGTGACTTGGTCAGCCTTGAAGAAGCAGTTCGGGAGCTCCTACCGCGAGTTGTTTCACTTCAAGCCCCGGTTCATTCAAAGCCTCCAGCTCGCTTCAGCAGTCTATCCAGGCGCGAGGATTGATGTGCTGGAGGAAGGAGTGGTCCTGAAGCCGTCCAGCTCTCCCGTGAAAAAGCTAGTCACCTCGCAGTGACCTCGCAAGATTCCCCAGCTCTGGGCGCTTACTTTGGGTGGAGGAGACTGCCCTCCACCGCCGGGCCGGCAGTCCATGATTCCATTTCCTTCAGCTTCAATGCCTTAGGGCCCGATAGACGGTGTTGCGGGAGACACCTAGACGTCTAGCGGTGGCGCTGAGATTGCCACCGGTCTCGCGATGCGCGGCCAGAATGCGCGCCGTCATCTGATCGCGCAACCTGTCTGAAGCCGCCGCAGGCGCCCCCAGTAGGCGCTCGACATCGGTAAGCGTGACCGGGCGTCCAAAATCGATCAACGTCAGCCGAGTCAGCGCATTGCGCAGCTCGCGGATATTGCCCGGCCAAGCATATGCGGCCAACCGTGCCGCCGCTTCAGGCTCGATCTCAGCCGAGGCGCCGAGCGCCGCCAACAGATGGCGCACAATCGCTGCGAAATCCGTCCGTTCTCGCAAAGGTGGCAATAGCGCTTCGATGGTGTCGAGCCGGTAATAGAGGTCAGCGCGAAATCGGCTGTTAGCGACCGCTTCCCGCAGGTCGAGATTGGTCGCAGCGACCAGCAGTACGTCAACTTCACGGGCCGCGCCGCCGCCAATCGGCCGCACAACCCAGTCATCGAGCAATCTTAGCAGCACCGCCTGCAAGCCGACCGGCATATCGCCGATCTCGTCGAGGAACAGTGTGCCGCCATGCGCCTGGGCCACAAGCCCGGCCGCCCCGCCGCGCCGGGCGCCGGTGAAGGCGCCCTCAGCGTGGCCGAAGAGCTCAGCCTCCACCAGGCTATCGGGCAGCGCGGCGCAATTGACCGGTACGAAGCGGCCGGTGCGGCCACTCGACGTATGGGCGTGGCGGGCGAGTTGCTCTTTGCCGGTACCGGTCTCACCACGGATGAGGATCGGCAGCCGCCGCTCCGCCGCCGCCTCGACCTGCCGCATAGCCGTCGCCACTACGGGATCCGCCGCTACGAATGCCTCAAGTGGCTTTGCCACGAGTGTTCTGCGTGGCTCCGCGGCGACTGCGCCGTGGCGTGGCAAGCGGCCGAGAAGAGGCTGCAGGTTCTCGATGCTCGCACTGAAAGTGCTACCTACGCGATCCTGCAAGGCGAGTCTCGTATCCCGCCGCCCGGCATCGAGGAAGGCCTCGAACCCTGTGCGGAATACGCCGTCGAAGCGGCGCCCAGGTGCCGCGGGCAGACCATGCAGGAACAGCCGAGCCTGCGGATTGGCCCCTAGGATCAATCCCGATGGATCAAAAGCCATGAGACCTGCACTCAGGGTATGCAAATATTCCGCGCGGTTGTGGAAAGCCATGACGATATCGCCGCGGTGGTTTTCGCGGAACAACCCATTCTCGATCTGCGTCGCCGCCATTGCCACCAGCGCCCGTGTATGCTGCTGCCGAGACTGGCAGTCGGAGGAGGCGTCGAGTACCCCCGCAAGCGAACCATCAGGCGCGAAGACCGGGGCGGCTGTGCAGGTCAGGCGGCCATAGCGGCTGAAGAAGTGCTCGCCCCCATGGATCGTAAGCGGCCGGCGGGTCGCAGCGACGCTGCCTAAGGCGTTAGTGCCGCAGCCGGCTTCGGACCAGAAGCTGCCGGGCCGGATGCTGCTGCTGCGAGCCGTCGCATCGAAGCTCGGATCCGCCATAGTATCGAGCAGCAGCCCGTCCGGCAGGGCAAAGGCGATGATGAAATTGCTGCCGGCGATTTGCTGGTGGAGGTTCTCCATTTCGGCGAGCACCAGAGGCCGCATAGCGCCGACGGTCGCGCGAGCGCGGCGCAATGCCGGCTCGGCAATACTACGCAGCGGCGGCGGCCTTTCCGGGTCGAGGCCAAGATCGAGGCAGCGGGTCCAACTCGCCGAGATTTCCGGCGCGAGTAGGTCGGCGGGCGTCATGTGGCGTCGTTCCAGCACCGTCCGGGCGCGGGCAAGCCGGTCCTCGGCCGAAATCAGCATCCGTTTCCCCTTATCGCCAGCCGTCTCCCGCGGCGTACTTCGGGATCAGCCTATCAAAGGATCGGAGGTCTGCACATGCGTGTCTTTGCCAGCTATCGGACTTCGGCGGGAGCCTGCTTCAAGCCAGGTGGTCTGTGATCGATGACCTAGCTGTGCTTGGGTCGAGCCCAGGCTGAACGCATTACGCCGGTCGCGAGGCAGCAAAACTGGAGAAAAAGAGTGAACCCCATCGCGACGCCCGCGATACTGTTCGAACCCGATGGATATCTAGCCTCCGGTCCCAAGCTGATGGGCCGCCAGGTGGCGGGGCACGGATTTCTTCGTGCAGCCATCGCCAATCGTCAGGGGGCGACAATGTCGGCATACACGCCGAGTCAAGCTTCAGCTCAAAGCTTCAATGAGCTTGTTCGTGAATATGATTCTGTTGCAAAGACCCAGTGGTTACGCCCAGATCGCCCCGATCTCCTGAGTCAAATAGGCACCCTTTATCTACCCGATCCACGCTTGGAGGCCGCTGCAAGATTGCGTCTAAGGGCTCACCCCGCGGCATATAGTCTGTGCGGTATCATTCATGGAACAGTGGCGCATGCGGCCACGGACGCTATAACCGGTCTGCTCACAGCTCCTGTGATGCCGTGGGATGCTCTCATCAGCACGTCGTCTGCGGTGGCTGAATCAGTCAAAGGACTGATCGACGCAGAGATAGCATATTTGAAATGGCGTTTCGGCGCATCGTTCTCAGCAACGCTTCCGGAGTTTCCCGTTATTCCGTTGGGTGTGCACAGTGCTGACTACGTCATTACGCCGCAGGAGCGTGCCTCTGCGCGATCGGAACTCCGCCTCCCGGAAGATCAGGTCGTAGCATTATTTGTTGGGAGATTGAGTTCGCACGCTAAAGCACATCCCCATGCAATGTGCGCTGGCTTACAAGCGGCTGCGCGAAGGAGCGGGAAGAAGATCGTTCTTATTCAGTGTGGTTGGTTTCCGAATGAATCTGTCGAGCGTGGATTCAGAGAGCTTTCGCTTTCCGCTTGTCCGGATGTTCGGGTACTTTTTTCTGACGGACGGAAGCCTCTCGAACTCTGGAGGAGCTGGAGCGCAGCGGATCTATTTATATCACTTTCAGACAATATCCAAGAGTCGTTTGGACTGACGCCTATTGAAGCTATGGCGGCAGGATTGCCTGCAGTGGTCTCTGACTGGAATGGATATAAAGACACCATTCGCGATGGTGTAGATGGTTTCCGCATTCCGACATGGATGCCGCAGACCGCATTAGGTGACATTCTTGCGCAGCGCTATGAGGCGGGAACAGGGAGCTATGACTACTATTGTGGGCTCGCTTCCCATACCGTTTCGATGGACATGCAAGTTCTCGTCGAGCGCTTAAGTGAACTGGTGACAAACGTAAGCCTTCGTAGACAAATGGGTCAGGCAGGACATCGGCGCGTCCTGGAGCTGTTCGATTGGCAGGTCATTTATAGGAAATATCAGGAGCTTTGGACTGATCTCGGGCGACTCCGGCTTGGAGCAAGACAGGATTCTCTGCAATCCATGCGAATTGCACAAGCGCCAAAAGCATCGTCTGCCCGTATGAATCCATTTCGCAGCTTTGCCCATTATCCAACAGCCCTAATTCGAGCTTCCACGCGGGTGAATCTCGAACCGGGAGCAAGTAAAACAGTCTATTTGGCAATGGCCCGTCAGCCGCTGTTTAGCTATGCAGATCTCGTGCTTCCGCCTGCCGCTTTTGTCGAGAATTTAATCTCCTCCCTGGAAGAAGAGGAGCTTGTCGTTCAGGAGCTTGCCGACCTTATGAAGATCGACATTGATTCTGTTCTAATAGCAGTATCTGTCTTGGCTAAAATGGGGCTAATACGGCTGCGATAGCCATTGGTCCCGCGTCCCTTGTCGATACTCAGGTATGTCGGACCTATTGAGTTCTTGGACCATAAAGTCAAACCGCTCCGGTGGTGTTCCTTTGTGGAACAGTCGACCGCACAAGAATGTTCCGTAGTGATACAGTTGTCATTTGCGGCAGGCGCAAGGTGGCTTTTGTGTCAATCCGCCAAGACTTAATTCCTCGAACCAACGTCTTGAAATCCTTCCGCTAAACCGAACGCAGATTTGAGGCTCTAGTCGCTGGCCTACCCTTTGGCACGCCCCATGCAATGAACCTAATGCCCAAAGAGGCGAGATAACGGGGAGGGACTGCGCCATGAAGGCAGCCGTGCTGCATGCCTATGACGAGACTCTCTCGTCTGACACCTTCGTGCATTATGAGGATGTCCCGGATCCTAAAATTGAAAAACCGACCGATGTCATAGTCCGCATCGGCGGTGCCGGAGTATGTAGAACCGATTTGCATGTCGTCGAAGGCATTTGGCGCGGCAAAGTCGATGTCGTACTACCTTATATTATGGGCCATGAAAATGCTGGCTGGGTCGAGGATGTCGGCTCCGCAGTTGATACTTTCAAACCCGGCGATGCGGTAATCTGCCATCCGCTGGTCACCAGTGGCCATTGCCTCGCCTGCCGCCGCGGTGACGACATGCATGCGACCGACAGCTCTTTTCCCGGAATCAACGCCAACGGCGGATATGCGGACTATCTCCTCACCGGCGAGCGCTCACTGATCAAGCTACCTAAAGCGCTCGCGCCGAAGGACGTTGCACCCTACACGGATGCTGGCCTCACCGCCTATCGCGCTGCCAAGAAGGCCTCCCGCCATCTGTTGCCGGGGCAATACGTCGTTGTGATCGGCGCAGGCGGGCTCGGTCATATCGGCATTCAGGTGCTAGCCGCGCTTTGTGCCGCCGAGATCATCGCAGTAGATCGTTCTGATACCGGCCTAGCGCTCGCTAAGGAATGTGGCGCGCATCACCAGATCCGCGCGGATGGCGATGAGGTCGATGGCGTCATGGCGCTGACCGGCGGCCGAGGCGCCGAGGCGGTGATCGATTTCGTAGGCGAGGGTGAGGCGGTCGCCAAGGGTCTCGCTATGACCGCCAATGGCGGTTTCTACTACATCGTCGGTTATGGCGGCCGGATTGAGATGCCGACGCTCGATATGATCACCTCCGAGAAGACCATCGTCGGCAATCTCGTTGGCACTTACCCAGAACTTGTCGAGCTGATGGCGCTAGCGGATCGCGGGCTAGTGCATCTCGCGACACGCGAATACCGGCTCAGCGACGCCAATCAGGCGCTGCATGATCTGCATAACGGCCGCATCAAGGGCCGCGCGGTGTTAATCCCCTGATGCGTCCGCAGCCCTTGCTCGATGTGCTGGGCGGCGGCTGGTCGCTTGGGGTCCCCGTGGTGGCCGCCGATTGGGATGCCGACCTCGCCGGCTTTGCTTTGCGAGACGGTTCGGTCGTGTTGGCGCGGGCGGAATGGGAGGGCGGTCCAGTCCTGGCGGCGCGTCCGGCCGGCGGGCTTGAATTGCGACCGGGCGAGCCGCCGCCGCCTTTGGCGCGAGAGGCGGCCCGGCCGGATGGCTGCCTGACGCTGCGGGCTTCCCAAGGCCATGGTTTTCTTTGCGGCGGTGGCAGTGGGATATTGGCGCGTGTCGGCACCGACTTGAATCAAACGACCGCCGAGCCTCCGGCTGCAAAGGCCGAGCACTTCGCGATTGCCGCGGGCGGGCGGCCTGCGACGGCGCTCGGCAATCGCGTCGAGATTTCCGATGCTCCCGGCTTCGATGTGCCGGCCCGTGTGGTGGCCCTGCTCTTCGATCCGGCCGGAAAGCGCCTTGCCGTGGCCGATGAGGCAGGGGTGACGCTGTGGTCGGCCGAGGACAGGTGTCGGCTCGAAACCTCCGCCAGACCCTGCGCCTTGGCGTGGATGTCTGATGGGACGCATTTGGCCTGTGGGCTGGAAAACGGCGCCGCGCGGTTGTGGCGCCTCGATAGGGGCGATAGTCCGGCCGCCATGACGCTTGATGGCGACGGCGCGGCGGTGCGGTCGCTGGCCTTTTCGCCCGATGGCCGCTACCTCGCGGCGTCCGGCGGCGCGCGGGTGTTGTGCTGGGACCTCAACACTCCAGGCGGGCCCCCGACCCCCTGTGGCATCACCGCGCGAGTGCCGATCGCCGTGGTGGCCTGGCATCCGAGCCGCGCCATGATCGCCGCCGGCACCGGCAATGGCGCAGTCATGCTAACGGAACCCGCCGGTCGGGACGCCCTGCATGTGCGTGGCGAGGGTGGGGGGGCCGTCAGTGTTCTCGCTTGGTCAGCGGATGGCGGTCGCCTCGCCATCGGCACCGATGGCGGTGACCTCGGCGTACTGCCGCTGCCCGATGCGTTATTCCGGCCAAAGACCCAGGAGATGCCGCAATGACGGAAGAGGAAACCTCCAAGGACGCCTTCTTCAAGCGGCTCGGCGTTCTCGCCCAGGAGATGATCGACGCCCACGGCAAGGATTTCACCATGGGCACACTAGTTCTTGCGGCCCGCTTCATCGCCGATGGCAAACCCATCGGCCGTCCAGAAAGCAAGAAGGAGTGAGGGGACGTGTTTCGCGATACATGTCCTGTCGCAGTTTGGGACAGCCTCAACCCACCGGTCGCCCTCGACAGGATGCTGATGGAGTACCGGGTAGGGTGAGGGCTGGTGACGATTGCCTAAAGTAATGTCTCATTACGAGACAGCCTTTGGGACACTTCGCAGCGAAATGGGACATGCTGCAATGCAGTAATCGCAAGTTCACGCGAACTAACGACATCCCCCTCTCTAGGAACACAATGAGTTTGGACTTGGCACGACTTTTGCTACTAAATTGATGCCTAGGCTAGCGGCCTCGAGTTGTTGCGCTGCACAAGACCGCCGGCCATGAGCCGCAAGAAACCGCGTTGATCGAAGGAGGATCCGAAATGCCTGATGGGATTTCATTAACCAAGATCACAGCCCAGAAAGGAATAAGCATCGGCGAAGCCGCCAAGCGGGTCGCCGACCTTGGCTGGACGCCGAGCTACGTTCAGGAAGCGATGACCTTCCCGACCGACTACAAGATCAAGAAGGCCCCCCGGGACCCGATGAAGCAGGTCCTGCGCTCCTACTTCCCGATGCAGGAAGAAAAGGACAACCGCGTCTACGGCGCACTCGATGCCGCGCTGCGCGGCGACATGTTCCGCAATGTCGAGCCGCGCTGGGTCGAGTGGATGAAGCTGTTCCTGGCGATCATTCCCTTCCCTGAAATTTCCGCCGCCCGTTCGATGGCGATGGTCGCGCGCCTGGCCCCGGGTGAGGAACTTCGCACCGGCTTCACGATGCAGATGGTCGACGAGTTTCGTCACTCGACGATTCAGATGAATCTGAAGAAGTGGTATATGGAAAACTATATCGACCCAGCCGGGTTCGATATCACGGAAGCCGCTTTCGGCCGCTGCTACGCGACCACGATTGGACGGCAATTCGCCGAGGGCTTCGTCACTGGTGACGCGATCACCTCGGCAAATATCTACCTGACCGTGGTAGCCGAGACCGCGTTTACAAATACGCTATTCGTGGCGATGCCGTCCGAAGCCGCCCGCAATGGCGACTATGCACTGCCGACCGTCTTCCTCTCGGTGCAATCCGATGAGAGCCGCCATATCGGCAACGGTCATTCGATGCTGATGTCCCTCATCAATGATCCCGACAACCATCAGCTCATCGAGCGCGATCTGCGTTATGCCTTCTGGCAGAACCATGCGATCGTCGATGCCGCGATCGGCGTGCTGATCGAATACGCGACCACGGATCGCGACAAGAACAAGGAGAGCTATGCCGAACTATGGCACCGCTGGATCTACGAGGACTACTACCGGACCTATATGCTGCCGCTCGAGAAATACGGCATCAAGATCCATCATGATGACGTCAGCGCTGCCTGGGACCGTATGGTCAAGAAGAACTATGTCCACAAGACCGCACAGTTCTTCTCGGTTGGCTGGCCACTGAACTTCTGGCGCATCGAGGCCCAGACGGATAAGGACTTCGAGTGGTTCGAGCATAAATATCCCGGCTGGTATGCCGAGTTCGGCGATTACTGGAAGTGGTACGCCAAGCTCAGCAAGCCCGGTGAGACCATCATGACCTTCAACACCGAGACGGGTTATATCTATCCGCATCGCTGCTGGAGCTGCATGGTGCCTTGCCTCATCCGCGAGGAAATCGTCTGCGACGAGGTCGATGGCAAGATCTATACGTATTGTTCGGAACTTTGCCATTGGACTCACAAGACCGCCTTCGCAGCGGAGTATGAGGGCCGTCCCACACCCGCGATGGGCCGCTTCAGCGGCCGGCGTGAATGGGAGGATTGCTACCACGGCTGGGATCTCGCCGACGCCATTACCGATCTCGGCTTCGTGCGCGACGACGGAAAAACCTTAGTTCCGCAGCCGCATCTGCGTTTCGACGACAAGGAGATGTGGACGCTCGACCACGTGCGCGGCCATACGCTCGGCAGTCCGCTCCGGACTATCCGCGCGATGACGCCTGAGGCGCGGGAAACCCACCTCGCCGAATATCGCAAGGGCTTCAAGATCAATCCGATCAACTAGTCTAGCCTTGCGTGAAGGGGTCCGGCCCGAGCCGGACCCCGCGACCACCCACCCAATACCGCATCCCGATTTAGGGGCCGCCATGAGTGACGCCGCTATCCATACCGTCCGATTCGAACCTATGGGGATCGAGATGGATGTCCAAGAAGGCGAAACAGTGCTCGACGCCGCCTTTCGCCAGGGCATCTCCGTCATGCATGGCTGTAAAGAGGGCCAATGCGCTAGCTGCAAGTCCAAGCTCGTCGAAGGTGATATCGAACTGCTAAAATACTCCACCTTCGCGCTGCCGGAATCGGAGCGTGACACAGATCATATCTTGCTCTGCCGCACTCTCGCGTTTAGCGACATCACGGTCGAGCTGCTCAACTACGATGAAGATCTGCTCAGCCGCTCGATCGCGGTGAAGGAGGTGCCCGCGCATCTCGTCTCGATCATTTCGCTCACCCGCGATATCCGGATGCTGACGCTGGAGCTCTCCTCGCCCATGCGTTTCTGGGCCGGCCAATATGTCGATATCACCATCCCCGGCAGCGGTATCACCCGCGCGTTCTCAATGGCGAATGCGCCGGCCGATCACGAGGCCGGCGGCGGCACCACGATGCAATTCATTATCAAGATGTATCCCAACGGTGCCTTCTCTTCTCGACTCGATCCGCAAGCGGATAGCGGCCTAAAATCCGGCGACACCCTGATGGTCAAAGGGCCGTACGGCACTTGCTTTCATCGCGAGGGACGTCCAGGCCCTCTGGTGCTGGTTGGTGGTGGATCGGGCATGTCGCCACTTTGGTCGATCCTGCAGGATCACCTGCAGCGCGGCTCTCATCGCCCAGTGCGCTTCTTCTATGGCGCGCGCACCAAGGCGGATCTCTTCCATATCGAGGAATTTGCTGCTTTCGGCGCGCAACTCCCTGATTTTCGTTTCATCCCGGCCTTGTCCCACGCCGAACCCGGCGATGACTGGACCGGCGAGACCGGCTTCGTCCATGACGTTGTCGCCCGCGTGCTGCGTGAGGAAGGGCTGGAGGGCGAGATCGACGCCTATTCCTGCGGCCCGCCGCCGATGATTGATGCCGTGTTGCCAGTACTGCAGATGGCCGGGGTCGAGCCCGAGCACATCTATTTCGACAAGTTCACCACAGCGACGAGATGACTTTTCAGTCTGCGGATGACTAGAAGCAAAGACTAAGAACTAAACCTTAAGGGAGAATCGCAGTCATGAGTGCAGTGCAACAGCCGACCGGTCCCGTGAAGTCCGGCGCCGCGGGTGCCGCGAAATTTGCCGGCTCCGACAGCCGCAAATACAACTACTTCGATCCTAAGGGCAGGCGCGCGACGCATTACGAAGACATGACCGTCGATGTTCAGCCCGATCCCAAGCGTTATCTGTTGCAGGACTGGATCATCTCTTTTGCCGACGGCACGCCGACCTATTCCGAAAATTGGACCGAAGCCAAAAGCAGCGACTGGCACAAGTACCGCAGCGTCGACCAGGAATGGGAGCGCACGCATTACCAGCGTCAGTCCACCATCTGCGGCATGATCCAGAACGTGGTCGAGAATGGCCGCCGTTCAGGTGCGCCGAAGCGTTTCGACCCGGCTTGGGTGAAGATTCTGCAGGATCATCTTGGCGCCTATAAGCATGCTGAATTCGGCCTCGGCACGTCGACCATGCAGGCGCAGCGCTACGGCTATACGCAGATGATCAATAACGCAATCCTGACCAACTCTTCCTACAAGATTCGTTTTGCCCAAGATCTTACACTCTATCTCAGTGAAATTGGTCTGGATATTGGCGGCTTCGACGAAAATGCGGGCAAGGCGCACTGGCTCGAGGATCCGATCTGGCAGGGCACGCGGCGGGCGATCGAGACCATCGGCGGTGCGACCGATTTCCTCGAACAGTATTTCGCGGTCAATTTCGTCTTCGAGCCGCTCGTCGGCGAACTTTTCCGCAGCGGCTTCGTGATGCAGGCAGCGGCGTCGCAGAATGACTTCATCACACCCGCCGTGGTTTCGGCCGCCGAGGGTGATTACGAGCGCAACCTTGCTAATGCTGTCGAACTCTTCCGCATGCTCGTGCTCGATGAGGCACATGGCAATCATAACCGCATGCTGTTCAAGAGCTGGGTCGAGAAGCATGGCAGCCTCGCCCTCGAGGCCGCACATAACCTACAGCCGGTCTGGTCCCAGCCGCGGGTGAAGGTCGCGCATTTCACCGAGGCCTTTGAGTTGGCCAAGAACCGGGTCCGCGCCATCGCTGCTGAAACGGATATCGACGTCCGCCACGTTCTTGAGGCCTAATTCCACCACGCCCGCCCACAGAAGCAGGAACCATACCGATGTCGCATACCGACAATATCTTTAAGTCCATGAAAGACGTGCGTTTTGAGGACACGGTCTCCGTCCAATGCGGAGTGACGATGAACGACAGCGTGGAAGCCCGCGTCATCGCTGAGGTCATGAGCGAGAAGCCTGGCGTGACGGTGACCTATATGCCGGCGATGATCCGCATCGACGGCGAGGGCCGGATGGAATTCAAGATGGACGAGATCAGCGAACGGCTCGGCCGCGAGATGACCCCGCCGACCTTCGAGATTTCCACCTCGACCCATTACGGCCGCATGGTGATGGTCGACGACAATACCGTCGTTCTGTTTGGCGATATGAACGATATGATGGAGTATATCTGAGAGGGCCTTGGTGCAAAGCCTAAGGGGTCATCGGTGAGGCTCTGCACCGGCCCTCATTCCTGCCCGGCCACCACGTCAGCATTCCTGACGGATGGCCGTGTAGGCGTGAGGGCCGGTGTGGAGTTTTGTCTCTGAACCAAAAACACGCCACGCATTACGGGAGACAAGAAAATGTACACCACGAAAGACGGCGAAGAGATCTTCATCATCGATGGCCATGTCCATCTCTGGGACGCGAGCCCCGCCAATCAGCGCAATGTGCATGGCGCCGAGTTTATAAACTGCTTCTATGGCTACCACACGGCGCTGAGCCCCAAGGAAGAAGTGTGGCCGCGTGAGAAGTTCGAGAAATACGGCGCTGAGACGATGTACGAAGACCTGTTCGTCAAGGGCTATGACGACATGGCGATCTTCCAGCCAACCTACTTGAAGGAGTTCTATACCAACGGCTTCAATACGCTGGAACAGAATGCCAGCCTTGGCACGCGCTATCCGGAGCGCTTCATCGTTAACGGTGCCTTCGATCCCCGTGATGGCGAAGCCGGTCTCGAGCAGCTCGAGGCGGATTGCGAGAAATATAAGCTCAAAGGCGTGAAGCTCTATACCGCCGAATGGAAGGGTGACAGCAAGGGCTACAAGCTCTCGGATGATCACGCCAAGCGCTATCTCGAACGCGCCGAGAAACTTGGCGTCAAGAACATCCATGTCCACAAAGGCCCGACTATCCTACCGCTCAACCGCGATGCCTTCGATGTTGCGGATATCGATGACGCTGCCACGAGCTTCCCTAATCTTAACTTCATCGTTGAGCATTGCGGCTTGCCGCGCCTCGATGATTTCTGCTGGATCGCGGTGCAGGAGCCCAATGTCTATGGCGGCTTGGCCGTGGCATTGCCCTTCATCCACAGCCGGCCGGGCTATTTCGCCCATATCATTTCTGAGCTGCTCTTCTGGCTCGGCGAGGACCGACTGCTCTTCGGAAGTGATTACGGCATCTGGACGCCGAAATGGTTGGTCGATCAGTTCATGGCTTTCGAACTGCCGGACGACGTGCGGAAGGAAACTAAGGTCGAACTGACTCTGGGCGCCAAGAAGAAGATCCTGGGGCTCAATGCCGCGCGGATCTACGATATCGACATCGAGGCCAAGAAGGCCGCGCTGCGCTCCAGCCAGCGCGTCGCGGCTGAGTGAGCGCGCAGCTTCATGCCGCGCCGGACCGGGTCAGCGAGGTGCTGGCCCGGCTCGCCACTGTCAGTGATCCGGAACTTGACGAATCGGTGACGGAACTCGGCTTTGTCACCGATGTCGAGGTCGCGGCGGGCGGTGCGGTGCGCATCGGATTCCGCCTGCCGACCTATTGGTGCGCCGCCAATTTCGCTTTCCTCATGGCGGAGGACATGCGGTTGGCGGCAGCGGCGCTGCCCTGGGTCACCAGTGTCAGCGTGACACTCGGCGAACATATGTACGCCGAGACGATCAATCGCGGCATGGTCGAGAAACTCTCCTTTCAGACCGCCTTTGGCGAAGAGGCGAACGGCGATCTCGAGCAGGTGCGACAGATCTTTCTTGTGAAGGCCTTCCAACGCCGCCAGGTGGCATTGGGCGATTTCCTGCTTGCCGCCGGACATGAGCCAGAGGTGCTGGCGCCGCTTTCCATCGCCGGGCTGCGCGCTTTGGTGTCGGATGAGGAAGGATGTGGTCTGGTCGCGCGCTACCTAGAACGCCGCTGGGTCGTGGGATCGGCGGAGGAGGGGGATGCGGCTTTCGTCGATGAGGCGGGGCTCGCCGTCTCGGTCGAACGCTTCCGTCCGCATCTGCGAGCGCTGCGCCGCGTTGCCGTGAATGTCGAATTCAACGGCGCGCTCTGCCGCGGCCTCCTCGCGGCGCGCTTTAACGAGGAAGAAGACGCGACCAGGGAACCAACCTTGCACGACTTCATCCGCGCCCTGCCATCGGAGAAACGGCAGAGTTTATAAGTGGTGGCTGCGCCACAAGCCCGCCGGCCCTCACCCTCGCCCAACCATCCATAAGTATCCATCAGTATACTGATAGGTGGCCGATCGAGGGTGAGGGCCGGTGCCGACTTAAAGGCTGGCCGCAGGCTTGCGACACAAGCCGCGGACGTCGCTACGGGACGAGAGACGAGGGAACGAAGCTATGGCCAAGATGATGCTACATGATGATGAGGCTCGCCGCGCCCTCGGCCGTGGGGTGGGCAAGCTCGCCCGCGCGGTGCGTGGCACGCTAGGGCCCAAAGGCATGAATGCGATCATCGACCGGCCTATCGGCACGCCAATGATCTCGCGAGACGGCGTCAGCATCGCACAGGAAATCGAACTGCCCTGTCCCTTTGAAAATATGGGCGCTCAGGTGTTGCGCGAGGTTTCCAAACAGACCAACGACATCGCCGGTGACGGCACAACGACCGCCACGGTGCTGGCCGATGCCATGGTGCAGCAGGGGCTCGACTATTTGGCACAGGGAGCCAACCCGGTCGATCTTGTGGCCGGACTCGAACTCGCTGTGGTCGAGGCGCTTGCCGCCCTCCATCGCAGCGCCCGGCCGCTTAGCGGGCCGGAGGAGACCCTGGCCGTCGCCACCATCGCCGCCAACGACCCGGCTCTCGGCGCCATGGTCGCGGAAGCCGTTGAACGGGTCGGCGCCGAGGGACTGGTAACCGTCGAATTCGGCAGCACAGTCGAGACGCTGCTCGAGGTGGTCGACGGCATGTCCTTCGACCGCGGCTATCTCTCACATCACATGGTGACCGATATCGAGCGCATGCAGGTGGTGCTCGAGGAGCCGCTCATCCTGATGACCGATCTCAAGCTCACCGGGCCGGAGGATGCCGCCGCCATCGAAGCGCTAATCGAGGGCAGCGGCCGGCCACTACTCATCCTGGCAGAGGAAGTGGCACCGAGTTGCGTCGTGCATCTACTCGGCAGACGCGACCGTGGGCAGTCTCCAGTCGCGGCAATCCATCCACCGGAATACGGCCATTGGCGCAAGGCGATGCTCGAGGATATCGCCATCGTAACCGGCGGCCGGGTGATCGCCCGCGAGCTGGGCGGCAAGCTTTCCGATGTCACGCGGCGGGATCTCGGCAGTGCGCGGCAGGTGCGGATTTCGGCCAATCACACCATCATCAGCGCTGGCGCAGGCGACCCTGCCACGATCGCCGCGCGGCGGGTGCAGGTCGCCCGGCAATATGACGCGGCGCCGCAGAATATCGAGCGCGACAAGCTGCAGGAGCGGCTGGCGAAGCTGTCGGGCGGCTCGGCCATCATCCTGGCGGGCGGGGCCACTCCGGTCGAGCAGAAGCGTCGCGTGCAGATGATCGAGGATGCCATCAACGCGACCAGGGCGGCGGTACAGGATGGCGTAGTGGCGGGCGGCGGCACGGCGCTTCTGCAGATTGCGCCGGAGCTTGGGCCGATGATGGAAACACTCACCGGCGGCAAGCGGCTGGGGGCGAGTTTGCTGCAAGGGGCTTTGGGCCAGCCGCTCGCTTGCATCGTGACCAATTGCGGCGGCAATGCCGCCGAGGTTCTGGCGCGGGTATCCCAGGCACCGCGCGGCTTCGGCTTCGATGCCCGCAGCGGCGAGATCGTGGCACTGCTGGAGGCGGGTGTGCTCGATCCGGTGAAGGTGAGTATCACGGCGGTGCGCAACGCGGCCTCGGTCGCCGGCCTCATCCTGACGACGCAGACCCTGGTCGCCCAGCTCCCGGACGGCGTCGATCCCACGGCCGGCCCAGCGCTAGGTGGCGGCGCAGAGCGTTTGGGCAGAGCGTAAGAGGAACGCGGGCCTGGGGCCTCCAGACCCCAGTGGGTTCAGGGCAGCGCCCTGACCTTCTGTCTAGCTTGCTGCTGCCCAATAGCGTGCTGCGGCGATTGTTGTCGGCGGGACTGCCGGTTTTGTTGACCGCGCCATCAAATGACACCTCGTCATTTTCGAGCTTCGCTTCGAGCCGATCACATCCACCTCGGCCCAGCTCGCGACGATCTAGGGATCGGCATCCGGGTTTATCCCATACGTGGCCGGTTCATTGTCGCCTGCTGTGTGGAAGCCGATACTGTCCAAATCACTCGCGTATTTTATGGTGGGCAAAATTACGAAACCATCCTGCGCAATGGAGGCGTTGGTTAATGGATTAATGGACGAAGTCTATGGAAGAGCTCGTCGTCATGCGTCCGACAACGCGACCGAATTGCGTCCACGAAGCTCAGGGCCCGGCGGGGCTGTCCGGCTCGATAACGTCGTAAATCGCATCAAGGTCAGCAAGGGCGGCGGATCGATAGACAAGCCTAGTCATGCTCTCCGCGCGCCATTATTGATTTTTTTAACCGGGCCTCAAAATGGCGTTCCGCTTCCTCCTCGGTGAAGGAGGGACGGGGGTCTGCATCCGCCTCCGCAATTTTGGCGCGGATAGCCTCATAGTGTTCAACCCGTCGCAGTTCCTGCTCCTGCCAAGCGCGCATAGCCTCGCGAATCACTTCACTGTTTGAGGCGTAGCCGCCTTGCTCAACCTTGGTGCGGATTAGTCGCGCCATCTCGGTCGGCAGGGTGATGCTCAAGCGCTCGACATTCTGCATGGGAACCTCCGCGATTTTTATGCCACCAAGTAATACTAAATGCCACGTTATTTTGGAATTGATCGGAATCCATGGGAAAGGGCTCTTGGCTGACCCATTCCGCGGTCCAGACCCAATCCACGAACTGAGCTTTCCGACTCTGCCGCCGCCAAGAGCAATCGCCGACGAAATCAGGCTGCGCTCGGCCGGCTCTCCGAGATGACCGTCGCTTGATCGACGCCCTTGTCGAGCGCACGTTGTCACGGTCCGAGGGTGCTGGCCGCAGTGCGCGTACGCTTTCCGAAGGGGCGTAAGGGAGGCATCGTATCTATCCGCGCCGCGATACTGGGCGGCCCCTGAAAACTTGCGGATTCCAATGATGTCGGACAGCGATTTCAATTTGATCCGGACAGGGTCGTCATCGACGTGGCTATGAGACCGTTTAGAAATGCGCGGCTCGCGCATTTCCCGAGCCTGCACCGGCCCGTCGGCTTTACCCAAGTTTCAGCCTAGGAGAACACCCCCGGTCGGCGCTATTCTCTATTCAGCAAAGAGGCGCCGTTCAGGGGCCCGGCCGCGTGCGGTTTCTGCCACTCCAAGGGCGGTTGATAGGGAAGGAAGAGGCCATGCCGGGCCTAGCACCTGAGAAGGTGGATGCCTGAGATGCGGCGTATGGGCGCGGCCGGACCCCCGGCGCGGCCGCCGGAAACGCGCGCCGATGCCTCCATCCTGAGCGAACAGGGCCTGAACGCGCCTGGCGGTTGGCCCTTCAACATCCAGCAGCGCAGCGCGGCCAGCACTACTATGCGCGCCTGGGAGCGCTTTCTTACCGGGGATCCGCTCGCTCTCGCGCCGGAAGGCAATTTCGTCGTCGCCTCCTGGCTGCGCAGCCAGCAGCTCGGCATCAATCCGCGCGGCCGCGCGGCCCCCCTCGCCGCCCGTGGCGATGCCATGGCCCATCTCCGCCATCGCCATGCCGACCTGCTCGGCGCCGCCTCGGACGTCTTCGCCAATACGGCGGAACTCTTCGGCGGCTCCCGCTCGCTCATGCTGCTGACCAATGCCGAGGGCATCGTGCTCGATGCGGTCGGCGACCATCAGACGCTCGATGACGGGCAGGACATCCACCTCATGCAGGGTGGCGACTGGCGGGAGGATACCGTCGGCACCAATGGCATCGGCACCGCGCTCGCGACCGGCCGCCCCGCCCAGGTCCATGCCTCCGAGCATTTCTGCGAAGGCATCAAGGCCTGGACCTGCGCCGCCGCCCCGATCTTCGAATTCGGCACCGGCCAAGTGCTCGGCGTGGTCGATATCTCCGGCCCCTCCACGACCTACCAGCGCAATAATCTGAGCCTCGCGGTCGCGGTCGCCCGGCAGATCGAGATGGTGCTTAACGAACGCGCTAGCCAGGAGCGTATGCGCCTGCTGGAGGCCTGTCTGGAGCGCACCTCGGCTACCGATGTGGCGGGTCTGGTGGCGATCGATCGCGCCGGCCGCCTCGTGCATCGCAGCGGGCGGGTCCCGCCGATGGGGGCGCTCGGCCATCGCCTGCCAGGGCTAGACAACCGCACCCCTGTGGAGGATTGGGCGGCACTGCTGCCGGAGCCGCTGCGCGCCGACTGGTTCAACGTGATCCGTATCGATGGTCGTACCATCGGCGCGCTTCTGGTGATTCCTGGCTTGTCGCAATCCAGCCTAGCCCGCAACAGCCTCGCAAGGGAGCCGGAACCCCACTCCAAGACGGAAGCCTTCACCCACATCATTGGCCTTAGTACCAGCATGCAGCGCGCTATGGCCCGAGTGCGGCAGCTCGCCGGCAAGCGGGTGCCCGTGCTCATCGAAGGCGAAACCGGCGTCGGAAAGGAACTTTTCGCCCGCGCCGTCCATAGCGACCCTGCCGAAGGCCGCCCCTTCGTGGTGTTCAACTGTGGCGCCGTAGTGAAGGACCTGCTGGCCAGCGAGCTTTTTGGCCATGTCCGCGGCGCCTTTACCGGCGCCAATGCAGGCGGCGCGCTGGGACGCTTTGAGCAGGCCAATGGGGGCACCCTCTGCCTTGATGAAATCGGTGAAATGCCGCTTGACCTACAATCCTTCCTGCTGCGCGTGCTGGAGGAAGGTGTGATCTACCGCCTTGGCAGCGGCCAGCCTCGGCAAGTCGATGTACGGCTGGTGGCGATGACCAATCGCTGCCTGCTCGATGAGGTGAATGCCGGTCGCTTCCGCCGTGACCTCTATCACCGGCTGAGCGTGACTCGCCTACAGCCGCCGCCGCTGCGCGAGCGGGAGGGCGATGTCGCGTTGCTGGTCGATCATTTTAACCGCCAACTTGCCTTGCGCCACGAGGTGCCGCCGCGGATCTTCGGCGAACCTGTGATGGCCATGCTGCGCAGCTATGCCTGGCCCGGCAATGTGCGCGAGCTGCGTAATATGGTCGAAAGTCTGCTGCTCATGTCTGAGCGGGAGACCGTGACCGAGGAAGAGGCGGCGGCCCTACTTGAAGCAGGTCCAACGCGGCCCGAGCCTGTAGCGGCGGCGGTGCCGGAAAGCGCCCCGGGCGCCAGCTTGGAACAGGCGGAGCGCGCTGCCATCGCCCAGGCGGTGCGCCATTGTCACGGCAACCTTGCTGAGGCGGCCCGCGCACTCCGCATCTCGCGCAGCACACTGTATCGTAAGATGGAGCGTTACGACTTGGCTCTGTGAGCGGAAGGCTTGCCTCAACCTGCCAGGGCGGCGAACCTAAGGCCTTGTTTTGGCCAGCATAGACAAGCTTTCGCGAGGTTGAGAGTGACGTCCCGGTTGGTATAGGCTTGCAGACGGCGCTTTTAGCTGGCTCCCGGAATAGATCGGCCTGTCCGACCCAAAAATCTCGGGCGAGCCCCGGCAGGCTGATCAGCGAGGCACCGGATAGAGCCCAAAGAGATCGCACGGCCGGGACCAAGCCCATGAAAGCCTAGGGTCTTGAGCAGTTTGCTGAGGTTAAAGCTCTTTGCTGACGTTGAGAGTTAGCTAAGAACTCGATTGGGCTCGCCGATCTAGCGTAAGTCCCCAAGGGCATTGTTATAAGCATTAATCATGAAATGATTGCACGTCAAAGAAATTTCCACGACTAAATTGAATATTCAATTGGGTTCTATTAAGGTTCTTTGACATTAATTGCCCGCTTTGACGATAAGTTCGGCAATCGAAAGATAGAATATTTGATGAAAGCAGACCTTATCAGGCGCCTCTGACTATTTTATTTACGCCAACTAAGATATTGCCAAAGCTCCAAATTTGGAGTTTGACGCCTTGCCTCCTCAAGGGGATTTTGCTGCCTTGCAATTTCAATGCCTTGCGAGGCATCTTTTTATATCTGCCTTCGTAGGTATTCATCGCCGAACCTTCCTTTTTTGATCTAGCACCGTTTTCTTGACTGGATTAAGCTAACTATAATGGGCTGGGAGGAAGTTAGGTCGACCATGTAGAAGTAGGCATAGCGCTCGGGAGTTCCTCGGGGGCTACTTTGAGCGGCATCCTCCCATGCCGTTGTGGCCCGTGCCTGCAGTTCAAACCCACTCACCCAATAGCCGCTCAATCCACTAACCCGTCTGCATAGGAATTTGCCCCATGGCTACATTTGTCTTCGATGGCACCCAAGATGTTGTTTTAGTTGCGGGCAGCGGATTTGATCCCGCAACCGATACTGTCAGTATTGCCAACCACGTCTTGACCGGCGCCACTTTCACGCCGGCACCCGGCCTCGCAACTGGCTCGCTCGTATTTACCGCAGCAGACGGTACGACGCTGACGTTGAACAACGTCACCCCGGATACCCTGCAAGCTGATGGGACCTTGACGTCCACTCTGGGCACGGTCGACCTCGGTAGTTCAACCGCCGTAGGCGGAGCCCCGCTGAACGGGAACTTATCGGTTGGGTATTTTGTTCCGCCGGTCGGAACACCGGCTGATACAATAAACCAAACCGGCACTGGCGGCACCAGCTTTGGTGGTGACGGCGCCAATGGTATCAATGCCTCTACCGCGACCGCCGGGCAGCTCATTTATGGTGGAACTGGACTAACTGATACCATCGATGTTGCCGACTCCATCGCCGGAAGCAATTTCGCCGATACGATTTATGGCAATGGCGGCGACGACTTCATTGCTGGCGGGGCGGGTGCCGATTCCATCAATGGAGGCGCTGGCGACGATGTTATCACTGGCCCCGACGATCTTAATACCCCCGGTTTGCTCACGGCCTCCTTCACAACGGGCGCCGTTCTCTATGGCGCTTCGGGCAACGATATTATCAGCGCAGGTCCCTCGAGCGCCGTTGTTGGCGGTATCACGCTAACCGGCGCCGGTTCGACTTCGACGGATGGTATCACGATCTTTGGCGGGAGTGGCATCTCTGATAGCACAGACGGCAACGACACTCTCACCGGCGGCACCGGCGCCGATACCATCTATGGCAATGCCGGTAACGACATCATCGCCGGCGGCGGCGGCGCCGACTCTATCAATGGCGGCCTCGGTAACGACATAATCTCGGGTAACTTCGACACTCCGGTTGCCGGCGCCCTCTCTTCGACCGCAATCATTGCTGGGGCTACAGGCAATGACAGCATTACCTCCTCGGGATCGCAAGGCGTAACGATCTTCGGTGGAAGCGGCATTACCGACAGCTCGGACGGAGCTGACACCATTACCGGTGGTGTCGGTGCGGATACGATCTATGGCAATGGCGGCGACGACATCATCGCTGGCGGCGGTGGTGCCGACTCCATCAATGGGGGTGCCGGCAACGACACCATCAGCGGCAACTTCGACGACTCGGTCGCCGCCGACACCGTTTCGGGCGCACAGATTATCGGATCGAGCGGCGGCGACAGCATCGATGCCGGTGGGTCACTGCAGGGCCTGACGATCTTCGGTGGTAGCGGCACTACTGACACCGCAGATGGGGCAGACAGTCTCGTCGGAGGCCAAGGCAGCGACAGCATCTTTGGCAATGGCGGTGACGACGTCATCCTCACCAATGGCGGTGCGGATATCGTCAATGGGGGCGTCGGCAACGACATTCTCTTCGACAATGGCTTCGGTCGGGCCCAATTGACCGGAGCGGGCGGTGATAACGTCTTCGCGTTTGGTGCGACTGCCGCAAGTGGCGCAGTGCCGGCTCTCACCTACGGTGGAACGACGACGGCACATGCGACGATCACCGACTTCACGCAGGGGTCGGATTCCATCGACGTCGGCGAGACGGTGACCTCGGTCCTGGCCTCCTCCAGCGTGGCTGCCCTGCAGTCGGCGTCTCTTGGAGTTGGGCAGGTCGCCTATGCTCCTGACGGCAGTGGCAATGAGTTGGTTGGTTGGGTTACTCAGACCGCTGGTAGCCCCCCGGTGGGCGGCACTGCCAATACGTTCATTGCCCTTAAGGACTCCAGCGTCGCCCTGGGGACTTCGGACTTCACGCACGGAACAACGCCGCTGGTCAGCTGAGGCGTTTTTGGGGCGGCTTCGGCCGCCTCTAATTCTCGTCTGCCAGTAAGTTGCCGTTAAGGCGCGGATAGCCCAGTTTAGAAGATCTCTAATAGAGGCTTCACCCTTGATAGGGGTGAAGCCTCTATTCATTCGCGGTGCCAGCCACACCTCCGCCGTGTCGGATGCACCCCATCTCCTCTCGGCTCGGCAAGCGCACGGCGAGCCTAACGTGCCGCCATAGGTGCTCGTCTTGAATATCCTGTTCCTCCATCCGAACATGCCCGGGCAGTTCAAACACTTGGCGCCGGCCTTGGCGCGCAATCCAGCGAACCGCGTCGTCTTCGTGACAAAGCGATCAGATGTTGAAGTAGCGGGCGTGGAACGCGTCACCTACAAGCCGCCACGCGAGGTACACCCCACGACCCATCCTTATCTTCAGCGCTACGAGAATGCCGTCCTGCACGGCCAGCAGGTGGTTCGCGTCGGATTGACGCTCCAAAAGCGCGGCTTTGCCCCTGATCTGGTGGTGGCTCATTCGGGATGGGGTGATTCCCTTTTTATAAAAGATGTCTTCCCCACAGCGAAATTGGTGAACTACGCGGAGTTCTACTATTCCGCGCACGGTGCGGATGCTGGGTTCGGGGAGGCCGCGCCCCTCGACATCGATCGAATTTGCCGCATCCGTGTGCGGAACTCGCACTTACTGCAGGCCTTGCAAAGCTGCGATCGCGCCATCACGCCTACGCAATGGCAGAGGGATCTCCATCCAGCCGAATTTCTCGGAAAACTATCTGTCATCTTCGACGGCATCGACACCCAGATGATGAGTCCGGATGCTTCGGCTCATTTTACACTTCAAGATGGTCGTCGCTTGACGGCCGCGGATGAGGTCATCACCTACGTCTCCAGGAATCTCGAGCCCTATCGCGGCTTTCCTACGTTTATGAAAGCCCTGCCGGAAATCCTTTATCGCCGACCATCCGCGCAGGTCCTCGTGGTCGGGGGTGATGAGGTTTCCTATAGCCCTGCCGCACCGGAGGGAAAGACTTGGAAGCAAACCATGCTCGAAACGATCAGCCTGGATCTGAGTCGTGTGCATTTCTTGGGGCGCGTCCCTTACCAGTCCTTCAAAGCTATCTTGCAAATCTCATCAGTGCACATCTATCTCACTGTGCCCTTCATCCTTTCCTGGTCCTGTGTAGAGGCTCTGTCAGCGGGGTGCATCGTTGTCGGATCGCGCACACCCCCCGTGGAAGAATTCATCGAGGATGGTCGCAACGGTTTCATGGTGGATTTTTTTGATTCAGACGCGCTGACCCGGCAGGTCGATCATGTTCTGACCTATCGCGAGATTCTGGGAAATATCCGAAAGCGAGCTCGAGAAACGGTATTGGCCCAATATAGCCTGGCCGAGTGCTTACCCCGGCAGCTAGAGCTGCTACGGAACGTAACGGGCAAGGATTTGCGAGCAGAGCCCTGATCAAGAGCATTGCGCGATGATTAACCTTGTCGACAGGCTGGCCGGGCCATTCTTGAGAGGGGGAAGCATTGGATATGCGGATTACCTAATCAAGCGCGGCAAGCCCCAGCGCGCCTTCACTATGCTCGCACGCGGCGCAAAAGCTGGAAAGCAGGAGGCTCGCTATCGCGTCGGTTGCGCTTATGCTGACGGCACGGGCGTGCCGGTCAACCACGCTAACGCCGCATACTGGCTCAAGCTTGCCGCCGATGCCGGCCATCTCGCTGCGAAAGTCAAACTCGCTGGCCTTTATCTTCATGGCGCCATCCCGATGCAGGGCGATGAAGCGCCCGTCGCCGATCTATTTGCGACCCGTACCAAACTGCAGCCCGATTATGTCAAGGCGCAATATTGGGCGCAGTTGGCGGCGGAGGAGGGACAGCCCGATGCGCAAGCCCTCCTCGGCACGGTACTCTCCCTCGGTCCTGAAGAGATGCGCGATCAAACCGCAGCGGAGGAATGGTATCGCCGCGCTGCTGAAGGCGGCAGTGCTCAAGGTCACCTAGGATATGGCCGTGCGCTAATGAGCGGCGAGCGCAGCGACGCGCGGCTGCGTGAGGCCGCCGTTCACATAACGAAGGCCGCAGATGCGGGCCTGCCCGTCGCGATACATTTGCTTGGCGTAATGCTTCATCATGGGATTGGTGTGGCTCCCGATCTCCTTCGCGGCGTTCACTTCTATAAGCAGGCGGCCGAGCTCGGCCTTCGCGCTGGCCAAGCCAGCTGGGGTTTGGCGCTTATGGAAGGAGTCGGAGTTAAGAAGGATCTGCAAAACGGCGAATCCTGGCTGCGACGAGCAGCCTTGGGAGGAGATGCCGATGCCGCGGCACGGTTGGGAGATCTCTACGTCAAACCCGGTCCTCTACCTCCCAATTATGGTGAAGCCGCGATCTGGTTCTCACGCGCCGCCGAAGGTGGCCATGCGGGCGCTGCGCGCATGTTGGGGCAATTGTACCGCACAGGTTCTGGCGTGGCCCAGGACGTGAGGGTGGCGAAGGAATGGTTCCGCCACTCCGCCGAGCTCGGCGATCAGGCGTCCCAGGTCGAATTCGCGAAGCTTGCGATAAATGACAATGCCGCGCCCGAGGAAAAACTCCTCGTCCGCGATTGGTTCGGATCGCGGGCCAGGAAGGGTGATCCTTTGGCGGCCTATAACTTCGGCATTTGCCTAGCCCGTGGCGTGGGCGGCGAACGCGACGACAACGAGGCTGTCATCTGGTTGCGCAAAGCGGCCGACTCCGTGCCTAAGGCGCAATATTGGTACGGCCTTATGCTCGCTCAGGGCCGCGGCATCTCGGTTGATCTGGTTGAAGCGCGTGCCTGGTACAGCCGTGCAGCAGAGAATGGGCTCGCTGAAGCTCAAGTAGCGTTGGCAGAATTTTACCTCGATGGTCGCGGCGGAAAGCGTGACCATCCAGCCGCACTGGAGTTGTTCAAGTTAGCCGCTGAGCAAGGCCTCGTCGGCGCGATGTTCGCACTTGGTGCCATGCATGGTGGCGGACATGATATTCAGGCAGATCGTGTGACTGCCCAAGCCTGGTATCTGAAGGCGGCCGAGAAGGGCCATCCGCATGCGCAACTCATGCTAGGTCGCTACTTCGCGCGCGGGCTTGCGGGAACCACTGACCTAGCAAAAGCAAGGCTTTGGCTGGAAAAGGCCGCGGCCAAAGGTATCCCCCAAGCCGAAAAGGACCTTGTCCAGCTCATGGAAACTGTGTCAGGCCCGTAGAGACCATCTGATGTCGGCCTGCGCGTAACACGTTTCTCCAACGCTCATAAATGTAGAGCAATATCCTCGAAGGTCTTCAGTTTGGCTGTGGAAATGACGCCAAGCTCCTCCGATAATTTGTCTAATCCCATCGTCTCCAAGCTCAGGTTAGAGAACTCATCAACGATCGCGCGGTAGCCGTTTTCCAAGACGCTGGAGGCCGGATCTAGATTTGTGATGAGGATGAGGCCCGTTGGCGGCGCATCCACCGCAATGATGTGTAGATCCGGCCGCAGCCTACGCAGGATCACCGGCACCTTCCAGACATCCCCTGCCCACCAATGCGGATGGTTGGCGTCTTTCCGAATGTCACTGTCGCTTTCGTAGCGGCTGGTATAGCGCACGTCAGGCGGTAGGCAATCGTGCAGCGCTATGATGGAATGCTTTCCACAGAGTTTCTCCGTATTGTAGAAGTCTCGCAGAAGAAACTCAAAGAGATGCATGCCGTCGAGGAATGCGAATTCGACCTCACCACCAATAATCGGTATTATATCGACCGATTTGAAAAACCTGTCGCTCGGCATTTGGTAGAAGAAGCAAGCTGGCTTCGCGCCTATGATATTTGAGGTGATATGGAATTTGGGATCGACCGCGACTGAAACGCACTTTGCCAGGATCAGCGAGCCGCCGGTGCGGGTGCCAATCTCAAGGTAGGTGCGCGGGTTGATGGTCTCGTGGACCCGTTTCATCACGTCGTAGTAGTGATCGCCCCTGTGATCCTCGATTTGCGTTGTCATACCTAGCATTGCCCGTCGTCCTGCTACTTGCCACTGAGGTTGGCACAACCGCTGCTCGGGTCAAGCTCCCAAGATATCCATGTGGCGATTGGCCACGCACTCGTTCATGCCAATTACATAGCATGGCTTCCGGGGCTTGATGACTAACCGCCCGCATCACCAAGACTGTATACGCAACGATTGACGAACCAGTTTACCGTTTGAGTAGACGTCCGACTGCGCGGAGCGGCTTAGTCACCCGCCATGACGTGGACATATAGACCGCTTGCAGCCTTCTTTCCGTATCAGATGGCTCTTCCAGAGCAATCCTGTGCTCAGACGACACGCTCCTCTTTCGAGAGCTTGGATCGCCTTCACGTTGCGCCTCAAGCCAGCTATGGATCACCGACAACTCCTCGCTTACTGCATAGGCTGGGCCCAGGGCGCGCCGTAGCGACAGGTTCTCGCCCTGCAACTGACTGGTCGACGCTAGAAGCCGCCGGTTCTCGTGTCGAAGATCCTCGATGTCATTCACCAAGCGGCTATTCGCCGCGTCCATTGCCTGCAATCTTGCCATCAACAACTCGAACCGCAGCTCCGCGGGCACCAACTCATTCCCGGGCGCCACTGGCTCAGACGATTTCACGACGGATTGTCCGGGGGTTGCTGTCGCGTTTTCCTCTCGGGAAACTTGTTCCAGGGCTTGCTCTGACATTGGTTGCAACCTCCTTCGCTGTCCTTGGCTGAGCGGCATTGGACCTGCAGCGAGTATGGCCAGCAGCTCATCCATTTTGCCCCGTATTGACGCAAGCGCGACTTCACGAGCGAAGTGGGCCGCCGTCGATGATTGATGCGAAGCTCGTATCAAATGTCGGTTGTGCTGGTTCAGATCAGAGGTCGTGGCTACAAGCACCCCTCGCTCGGACTCGAGACTATGCACATATGTCTCGGCATCCGCAAAGTTTGTCTTAAGAGATGCATTCGCATCTCTCAGAGCGGCAACCTCCGCAGGGATGAAGTTGTCAAATACATTTGGCGGCATGGTCGCGTCCGCCGGAACGACAAACTCCTTCTCAGCGAAGATGTCATTGAGGCCATCAAAATGAATTTGGCGATAGCCGAGTTTCTCCAGATCGTGCTTGATGTTGGTTGGTCGACGTTCAGAGGTCTGTGGAAGCGTTGCTTCAACCATAACGATAGATGGCCTGTAGGTCGACCAATCGTTCCCGAGAAGCACACGTTCCTCGAATCCCTCAACATCGACCTTCAACACGTCGATATGTGCTGGCTGCGCCTCTTCAAAAACGTCCTTGAGCGTCGAGGTGACGACATTATGCCGTATAACCTTGAAGCCCTTGTCAACAGAGGCCGCGGCCTGCTTCTCATCACATGTTGAAAGGCCAGTATTTTCGACTTCGAAGAAGACGATGTGCTGCCCGCCGACGTCAGACAAAGCACGCTGCATGTTTCGATCTCGGGGACGGTGCTCCTTCAACAGCTTGAAGTAATGTTCATTGGGCTCAATGTTGATTCCGGTCCAGCCCAACATATAGAGGCTATAGAAGTCGTTCCCCAAGCACGGATGCTCGGCGCCGACATCCACAAAAAAGCCATCCACTTTTCTAGAGAATATCCGACGGATAAGGACGTCCTCGTAGTTTATACTGTACGAAACGAATGGTTTTTCGCAATCTAGCTCGGGCAACTGATTGCTCATCAGAAGCCTTCAATCATGCGGAGGCGTTTCAATTGACGGCTAGAGACAGATTCTTGTCCGTAGGACGCTCGAATATGCGCCCTGGCAGCGCGTACCTTCCGCGCGACATTGTCACCACCCGCAAACACCTCACGCATTTGCCAAGCGGCGTGGTCGACGTCTGCATCAGCCCAGTGTTGTCCATCGTGAAATGGATAATCCCCGTCTTTCACGGGGATTAGCTTGTAGTCCACCGGGTAGCCCGTTTCCGGCGAAACTAATTCGGTCGTAGCAGAATAATCTGTCGAGATCGCAGGCTTGCCGAGCACCATAGCCTCGGCAATCAGCAGGCCTAGGCCTTCGCTCCGATGCAGCGAGACGACAGCATCGCAGGTGGAGATTAGAGCAAGCGTGGTCTCCCGCGACAGAGTCTGTTCGATCAGAATTACGTCGGGGTTCTCCCGCAAACTGTCACGCAGAGCTTGAGACTGCGACTGCGCAACCTCTGCATTTAGGGTCTTTAGCACCAGCATGGCAGGCACTTCCTGACCCTTGCGACGGAAGGCCCGCTTAAATGCCTTAATAACAGCTTGAGGGTTTTTACGCTCTAAAAATGAGAAGTAGTCAAATGCAAAAAAGAATAGAAACTTGTCATTTGGCAAATTGAACTGCGACCGCTCAATGCTTGGCGGCGGCTCAAATTCTAGAGTGAGTGGCATCCTAACGACAGGTTTGTCGATACTGCGCATTAGCATAGTTTGGATAAAGCGGGTAGGAGCCCAAACTTCGTCTACCAGATCAAAGGCGCTCAAACATGCTGCCGGGAGGTTTGAGAGCTCCCAAAACGGCGTCATGATTCGATAAGAATTCGGACGTAGCGCTTCGCCAAGATGGTCGATTACATAGCCGATTTGCTCCGCGTTAATACAGAACAGCTGTATAGAGGCATTGCTTTTCTCGACTAGTAGGGACTCACAACTCACATCACTACGGCTTGAGCTTGAGTTGAGCGAGGTTTCCAAGCCCTTCGCATTTAGGCCAGCGGCAACGAGTGACCTCAGAATAAGCCGTCCCGCCTCACCTAAACCGAGGGCAAGACGTAGATAGCCAATAACATCAATATCGGGTTCGGCAGACGAGCGTCTGGGTGGAGGACGCCGAAGGGGCTTTGTTAGATCGCCGAAGCGTTCTGCCACCGGCTCGACCAAGCGGGGATCCCCAACCAGTTCCTCCCCATACTTCATAAACCAGTTGACGAAATTCTTGGCGCCATCGGGCTGTGAGGGCACAAACGTCTCTTTTAGCCAAGGCTCATTGTCGCGCAAAGTCGTCATGAGGCTTGTGATGCAAGCTGCCGCCGGACCGTGCCACCTTTCCGCGACCGGCAGGCTAAGATATTCCTCATACGTGTCGAACGGATTGCCGGACCATGTGAGGTGGTTCTGCCGAAATGTATCGCGTACGAAATCTGTGACCAACGTGCCCGATCGAAACTTGCCATACGCATAGACGCCAGCGGGAACCGAGCCATGCTCGTTCACTAGCAACCGCTTCGCATAATGTTGCATCAGAGCAAGCAGGTCTTGCCCAATATGGGGATCGCGAAACGCCTCCGTATAGTTCGAAAGTTGCGAAAGGTTCCGTGGATTAAAGCCACTATAGTGAAAGAACCCGAGCGGAACACCATCGACTAACCAGACCTCACCCTCCCTCGTGAGGGATCTCTGCGACAAATTCCAGTAGGCCACATTCATCGTTGTATCGCGTAGAATATGGACATTCGTGGCAAAGCCGGGCACGAGATCCATAAACTTTTGATCGACGAAGATTCCGTGCGCTTGATCATTGATGCATTGGTACTGCAGCCGACGGGCCCACCAGCGCAAGACAAAGTCCGTCTCGGCCCCGGCGCCTACTCCGAGAAAGCCCAAATTATACGTGCCGGCTTGCATGATCCCGATATCATCCGGAAATGCACTTCCCTCTGAAGGCTTGCAGATATGCGGAGTAAGCACAAAGGAGGCGCCTCGGCGCAACGCCGCCATTACACTGTCGAGAGGGCGAAAGATCTCGATATCAGGGTCAAAATATAAGATCAACTCGTGGCCAAGTGACAACAGGTAGCGAATCATGAACGGCTTGAGCGCCGTGTTGAACTCCATGACATCGTATCGGAACGAGAATGCCTCAAACTCCGGAATCGCCAGCGCTGCAGCTGGAATTACAAAGCAGTCAGATGGGTAGAACCCTGGATCGGCAACGAGTGTGTCAGCCAAGCAAATGTAAACTTTGGCTTCTGGGTGGTGAAGGCGGGCGCTATCCACAAAGATTTTGGCCATCGAAACATAGTTGTTCGAACAGATCGTGAATATAGCCGAGTTTCGGTCAGTCACGCCTAATACCTCACACCCAGAATGACAGATTGTACCGGGCTTTAGAGGCCGGGGAAAGTACCTCACACCGGTTTGAGGGCGATTCATCGGCCTTTTGATCGAATGGGAGCGAAAATCCCCATTTAATCGGCGTTATTTATTTGCCACATGCGGCAGCCAAGCGCTAGCCCTTGCCCAAATATTGCCCACCCGCGCCATGGGTATGGTTCCTTTGCTCCGAAAAGACAGGGCGTCAAATCTTCTCCATCGTCTCAGTTTCGTTTTTGACCACTGAGACACCTGATGGTTGCATCAGGTGGTCTGTTTGCACTTTTAACTGTATGGCGCGTCGCTGCCGGAGCTTCTTCGGCAATTGAAACGTCAGACTCCACCAGACTAGCTTAACGCTCCCCCTCAAA
This sequence comes from Acidisoma sp. S159, assembly GCF_009766125.1. Taxonomy (NCBI): domain Bacteria; kingdom Pseudomonadati; phylum Pseudomonadota; class Alphaproteobacteria; order Acetobacterales; family Acidocellaceae; genus Acidisoma; species Acidisoma sp. S159. The sequence goes on along the minus strand of NZ_LMUG01000065.1, from coordinate 18,307 downwards.
CTGCGTTTGAAGACCGAAGGGGTCATATTGCCTATTTTTCGCAAAGGCGCAGTTATTCGCCAACTTGTCGAAGACAGGAACCTTGTACGTTCATGCTGAAACTGCGATATTCTCACTTCTGCATTTGATAAACCCGCAAGCAGTACCGCGGATTTGGTTTCTTCCCGAGCGATCCTCTCCGCCACTTGTGCTATCCGATGTACCGCATCGGCGTGTTCTTGTTGTCTTTCTTCATGTTCTCGTTGCCTTTCCGCCGCGCTAATCGCCTCTCTTTCCAGGATCTTTCGAATCTCCTGGTCACGACCGATCAATTGCCCTTCCAAAGCTTCGGCCCGTGCTTGCTCACCTGCTATCGTCTTATAAGCATGCGATATGGCCTCCTCGGCGTGTTCAGCCTGCATTCCGGCCTGCCTAATTTCGGCCTCTAGCCGACGAACCAGACTTTCGAATTGCTCGGCTCGCGTTTCCGCGTCTTTGAGTTCATTCTCTGCACGTCGGCGGGCTTCTCCTGCTCTCGAGCGCATGTACGCCGTAATCGGCGCTGCGCCGCGCTCGATATAGGAAAACTGTTCCCTTATTTCATCACAAGCGGAAGTGGGTGATATCCCATCACGCCTCCACGCAACCATCGCGTCGTAGATTCTATCCGCCAGAACGCTTTGCGGCGCGTACAAGCGCGGGACCGCAGGGTCGCGATAATGGCGTAAGTCGCCATCGAGAAAATTGCTAACTTCATCTGTGATTTCAGGAGAAAATGCGGCAAACTCGACGCCGAGTTCATCGCGTACACGGCGCATTTCAGAAATCCAGTCCTGAAGCAAATCTTGATAGAAGATCGCGCTTCGCGTCATTCTCCTACTATGGAGTTCCGCATCTAGTACGTGCGACGACCATAGCATGAGGCCCTGCTCGATAGACATTTTGTCACGCTTTAAAAGAGAAAGCGCTACCTCGATTGGTGGTCGAATGACAATCAGTGCTTTTCCCGTAACCTGAACTTCGGAAAATATCTGATGCCACAGCGGTAGGAGCCGGCATACCCTAGGATCTTTTAATCCCCATAAGGGCTTGTTCGCGAATTCCTCTTGCACCGTCTGGATAATCCGCTCACGAAACGGAGCAATACGAGGGTCACGGTCCCAGTCTTGCGGTAGGGAGCAGGGGTCGCTCCAGTCGGAATCCAGCATTGCAATGAGTTCATTGTGAATTGGGGCGATGCCAAAATGCTCATAAAATCCTTTCGGGTTATCCTTCATGGCCGGCATGAGATTTGAACCGAGTTCGACGCCCAAACGATACAGCACGCCGGTCGTCGCTGAGGTCCCACTGCGATGCGATCCGAGCACAAGAATCGCGGTGTCGCCAACCTGTCCGTTATCCATCGAAAATTCCATCCCAAAGCGTCGTAGTCCAGCCGGCACCGGCCTTCGCCCTCACCCGGCACTGCCGCGGAGTCGGGCGGGGTGAGGGCTTGCGCCGACTTTAAACTGCGAAGCGTCTACGATGTCACGCGCGTGACCCGCCCGGGCAGCGCGGATTCCGTTATGCGATGCGGCCAAGCTTACGCCGCGTGCGCTCATTTTCGACATTGCCGGTGTTCAGAGTCGTGCCCGGCTCCAGCAGCATGACGTGGCATTCATTGGTCAGCGCCTCCGGCAGGTGTTCGACCCCTCGTGGCACGATGATGAACTCGCCCGGTTCGAGATCGACGCTGCGGTCGCGGAACCCCATGCGCAGGCGCCCCTCAACGACCAGGAACAGCTCGTCCTCGCGCTCGTGATGATGCCAGTGGAAGCGACCCTTGAGCTTGGCGAGCTTGACCTGGAAATCCCCGAGCTCGCCGGCGATCCTGGGGTTCCAATGGTCGGAAAAAGTAGCGAAAGCCTGAGCGAGATTGACCTTGTTCATCGCAGTACCTCTGTGGCTCGGAGGGTGGCGGCGCCTGCGACTGCCTGCGCAGCCCGGAGCTGTGATTTGCACGGCAAGCGCCGATGAGGCCGCGGGAAAGATGCCGTCTAGGGCGGCGGTGCCGATCGTGAAGGCGGCCGCCCCGCCCGCCAGCGCCGCCCTCGACGCGGGCAGGGCGATCGATCGAGCCGGCCACGATCACCGGCTTGTCGACCCCCGGCGCAAATCGCCTTGATCAGCCCTGGCACATCCCCCGCGAAGCGATAGGCCAGCAGGTCGATGCCATGCACCCCGTCATGGGCGCAAAGCCGCCGGACGCTCTCCCGGATTTCGCCGGGACTGCCCTCCAGCCGGCTCGGATAGCCGGCAATGCGGCCGGCGAAAGGACAATAGCGAATGCCGCTGCCCCCCAGGATGGGCAGCACAAGATCGGGCCGTGTGCCGCCGAGCAGGAAATCCACACCCAGTTCGACAGCGACGCGCGCCGACGCGGCTTCGCTGGCCGCATCAAGGCTGACGACCTCTAGATAGAGCGTGCCGCCGCCCGCCCTAATCGCCGCGGCCAAACGATGCAGATCGGCGAGCGGTAAGCCCAAATCCTTGAAGCCGATATGCCGCAGGCCGCTCGCGAGAACCTCCCCCAGCCGGTCCATAGCGTCAGGGACAGTACGATCCGCCCGCGTCAACATGAAGATGAATTCCGCCGTCATGCTGACACGCCTTCGCCTGATGCGGGGTATGCCGTCATGGCGAGGGCCTGGCGCACCGCATAGCGCAGGCTGGCCGGGTCGGCCTTGCCCGTCCCGGCGATGTCGAAGGCCGTGCCGTGATCGACACTGGTCCGCACGAAGGGCAGACCCAGGGTGATATTCACACCGTGATCGAGGCCAAGGTATTTCACGGGGATCAGGCCCTGGTCATGATACTGCGCCACCACGACGTCGAATTCTCCACGCCGCGCGCGCATGAAGACGGTATCGCCTGGCCAGGGTCCGGTGGCATCGATCCCCTCCGCCCGTACCTGAGCGATCGCGGGCGCGATCACCGCTGTCTCTTCGCTGCCGAACAGGCCGCCCTCGCCGGCATGAGGATTGAGCCCGGCGACGGCGACCCGAGGCTGTGCGATGCCGAACCGGCGCGCCGCCGTTTCGGCGAGGCGGATCGCCCGGAGTTCCGCCGCCGGCGTGATGCCGGCTATCACATCGCGCAGCGCGACATGGATCGTGACGAGCACCACCCGCAGTTCGTCATTGGCCAGCATCATCGCAACATCGGCCGTGCCGGCCCGCTCAGCCAGGATCTCAGTGTGGCCGGGATGACAGATACCGGCGGCGCGCAGCGACCCTTTGTGAATGGGCGCCGTGACGATCGCGCGCAGGCTGCCATCCAGCGCCCCGTCGATCGCGCGCTGGATGGCAGCGTGGGCCGCCGCCCCCGCATGCGCATCCACCACGCCATAGGGCACCGCCCCAGGCGGCGTGCCCGCGGCGAGCACATCCATCACGTTGGGAAGACAGGCGGCCTCAGCGACGCCGGTGATGGCCCGAATCGGCAAATCCGCACCAATGACAGCCATGGCGCGCTGCATTATGGCCGCGTCGCCGATTACGATGCAGGGAGCGGGCAGCCCCTCGGCGAAGAGCTTGGCCACAATCTCCGGACCGATGCCGGCGGGATCGCCCATCGTAATACCGACCGGCAGAGGTTTCATGGGAAAGCCTTTCGTCTCGGATGGCGCACCGCCGAACTGTGCGATGCCCTCACGCAAGCGGCGGCTTGCCGCTTGAGGGAAGTGCATTACACGGCATAGAGGGCGGAGAATAACGATGAGTTTTTACACTGACGGTGAGCTAGACGCACCGATCCTTTCGCCGCGCCTGTTGCCGCTCGGCGCGCTTCGCTGTTTTGAAGCCGCGGCACGGTTCGAGAGCTTCACCCGCGCCGCCGAGGAACTTCACCTCACCCATGGCGCCATCAGCCGAGCCGTGCGCGGCTTGGAAGAGAATTTGGGAATTCCGCTGTTCGAGCGGCGCAGCCGCCGCGTCTTCCTGACGCCGGCGGGCGGGCGCCTCCGCGATGCGACGGCCGCGGCCTTCGCGGCGATCGCTGCAGTAACTCTGGACTTGCGTCGTCAGGCCACAGCGCCGCCACTGGTCCTCTCCTGTGAGCCCACGCTGCTGATGCGCTGGGTGATCCCAAGGCTGCCTAGCTTTCATGCGGCGCATCCCGACATCGCACTGCACATCGCCGCGGGTGGCGGCCCGGTGCCGTTCGCGCGAGACGGCATCGATGTCGCGATCCGCCGCGACGATTTTGACTTCCCGGCTGGGGTTGCAGCGGCGCTGGTGATGACGGAGCAAATTGGCCCGGTTTGCAACCCGGCCATCGCCCAATTGCTGCGGGACGGCAGCGACCCAGGGACGGCGGCGTTCCTAGCCCGCCACCCTTTGCTGCATACCAAGACACGGCCGGAGGCTTGGCGGAGTTGGGCCAGGCTGTCAGGCCAGCGACTCACGCCGAAACATGAGCAAACGTTCGAGCATTTCTATTTCAGCTTGCAGGCAGCCGCCGCCGGCCTCGGCATCGCTATCGGACCCAGGGCGTTAGTGCAGCAGGATATCGCAGCGGGCATCCTGGTCGCACCTTTCGGCTTCCTGGAGGATGGTTCCGCCTACCACTTGCTCAGCCCGCACTCGCCCGGCAGCGACAGAAGAGTTGCTGTGCTGCTCGAATGGCTCCGCGACCAAAGCCGGGAGAGGCGTTTGAAACTGCGCTAAGGAGAACGGGCGACCATCATGAGGCTGTGACGCTTCTGATCTGCTTCTAGGTCCTTTGTTTTGGCCGGATGATATGCCGGTCCAGATAGGCAAACTGTTCGTCGATCGCAGCCCACTGCGCCCTCACCCGCTCGGACAGATGTGCGTCACCTTGCTGAACGGGAACTGGCGTAGCCGGCGGCAGGCTGGTGCGGGGGCTAACCGGCTTAACAGCTTGTGTTTCGGGGGGCTGCCAATCCCCTCGCGGACGCGAACGGTGCGCTGGAGTGGGCCGGTTCGGTCCGTGTGTTGGTCGCGCTTCGATCTCTCGCGAAACGCGACGGAACAGCTTTCTCGCGGTGTCCCCTGTCAGGGGCTCCCCTTTGCCATTTGTCTGCCCTCGGCTGACCAGTAGCTGCGCAAAGGATTCCCAACTCGGGCCACCAGGGCGTCCCACTTTTCGCGCGACCAATTCGGCGTAGCTGTCGCGAATGTAGCGATAGACGCGCGAAGTCGCTCCGTGCTCGTCTCGATCGAGCTGCCGAAGGTCTCGCTTGGTCAGCCGTCGGCTCATGTCGCCCCGCTGGGTTGCCTGGCGACAGCCTCTTTATGTTTGGTGCGAACGAGCAGTGCTAAAATTGAGCTGATGCCAAAACTTCCGCCAAGAATCCGGAAAGGAACCGGACAAGATCCGGACAACTTCCGGAAAGGAGCCGGAAAGCAAAATGGGCTTTCCATACACCATTGCACCCGTCGTGCACGGCGACTCGCCTCTGAGAGGATCGCGAAAATCATCTGACTTCGTTTGTGCCGATTCCGGATGCTCTCGCCACCTCAAGGATCATGGCGACGAAGACTACTGAACGCGGTTGGGGCGCTAAAAGCCGGCGCCAGGATCATTCTTGGTGGCCCGGGTTTCGGACGTCGCACCGTTGGGTCGATCCGTCTTCTGAATTTCGCAACCATCTCAACTCGCATGCAAGCTGCACGACGGGTGCAATGGTGTATGGAACCTCTGTTTTTGCCAGGCGGAGGCCAGGCAAACCTCAGGCAAAGCCCGAGCAGAGGTCACGCAAAGCTCAGGTAAAGGTCAGGAAGAGTCCGAGCAAAACTCTTCTCGGATCGAGTGTTCGTTCGCACCAACATGCGTCACCGTCGGTGCATGAAGACGAACCAGCGCCAGCTCGAAGCCATGAGAAGAAAAATCCGGCAGGGTCCGGACCGATCATCGCTCTTTGTGTGGATGGTCGATCACCATGCCGACTTGATGACGAAGGGCCGTTCGAGGCGGATGCCTTGGATACAGTTGTGCGTGGACTTCGCGGAGCTAGGTCTCAAGGATGGACAGGGAAAGCCGCCAACTCCGAAGAGGGCGGGAGAGACGTGGCGTGAGGCTTGTGCCGAGGTAGAGGCGGAAGTTGAGCAAGCCAACAAGGCGGGGCGCTCGACACCGCCGGCCCAGCGTTCACGCCGGTCGGACTGGCAGCCAGATTCCCGGCCGAGTAGTTCCCAACCTCCATCGGAGCCCGCGCCCGTGCGTCAACAGAAACCCAACCGCGAGCCGCCACAGCAGCCAGCGCAAGCGGCTTCGCCGCCGCTACCCAGTAGCCCGGGGAAAGGCAAGTTGGACGATCTTCCGCCCGAGGTGAAGGCGAAGTTCGACAGGCTTCGGGAAGGCTTTGCCGAGACGGACCGCAGACGGTTCGGCTGGCCCTGAGGTTAGCCTCGAGGTTTAACCTACTGTCGCTGCGGCAGCCGTAGAGCCTCCTCGATCTCAAGCAGCTGAGCAATTGCACTCTCAACACTCGACGGTGCCCAGAGATGTGGGAATAGTCGCTCCGTCTCGCCAAGTGGAAAGGCAATGCGCAGCGGCGCATCCTTTGCGCCCGTCAGCAGGCCGCGCGCCATGAGGGGCTGCAGCAGGCGCCGCGCTTGCCGGTCACTGGTGCCGACAAGGAAAGGAACCTCCGCGCGGGGAACTTCCCCAAACAGAATGGCGCGCTCCAAAAGCGGTGCGAGGCGAGCATCCAGACGGTTCCCAGCCGCCTCAGCCGCGACGAACTCACGCACACGGTCGGAAAGCGCCTCCGGGGACAGCAGCGTTCGCATGAAGCGAACCTGATCCAAACAAGCCGCCATGAAGAACCGACAGAAGTCCGCGAGACGTCCATCCGACAAAACGCCACGACCATCCAGCGCGCCTTGCGGCGGCGCATCCGCTCGCCCCAGGTAGGATTTATAGGCTTCCACATGCCGGGCCAGGCCGCGGGAAACCGACCACAATGCCGAGCCCACCTCCGTCCGGCGCAAGAGGGCATGCGAAAGCAAGCGCGCCGTCCGTCCGTTACCGTCAGCAAAAGGGTGGATCCAAAGCAGGCGGTGATGCAGGGCGGCGATGATCACGGGCCTCTCCGCGCGGCCGAAGCGTTCCGGGACGCCTTCGTCCAACCTTGCAAGCCAGCCGGTCAAATCCTCCGGCGAAGGTGCAACATGACGGCCTACTCGGACATGATCGATCCGCAATTTGCCGGGCCAAACCTTGATCCGGCGGCCGGTCTCACGCTCTTCTACGAAGCGCAGAGATTCCGGCAAGCGCTCGTAAAATTGACGGTGGATCTCTACCGCCAAGACCGATGGGGTGGCTAATTCATCCAAGGCGCCGCCATCAATCGCGGCCTGTACGGCGATGTGAGCGACCGCCTCGATCTGGAGGTCGCGACGGCGCGGTTCCGTGGCGAGATCGGCGCGCATGGCGCGTTCGATATCCACCGGAAGGGTGTCGTGGCCCTCGATAAGGTTGGAGTAGTAGCAATTCATGCCCCGCACGAGATCGCCCACGGCTATTGCCGTCCTGGAGGAGAGACGACCGGCCAGCGCGCCTGCCTCGGCGGCCAAAAGGAAGGCAAGATCGTGCAGAGCGGGCCAGCTGGGCTGTTCGCTTCCGGGCAGCAAGGTGAGAGAAGCGGGACCTGCGTGAGTCATGAGAATGGCCGGCTTGCTTGTCTCTTTATCTTACTGACTAATCAAAAAAATTTCCAGGATTGGCCGGCTTTATGGCCGGCTTCAGGAAGATGCCGGAGCGACCGGAAGCATGAACCGGAAAAGCGCACCGCCCGCCGGATCCATTCGCGGCGATCATGCTGCCGCCATGCGCAGTGATGATCGAATCACCCGACTAAGCCGCCAAACAAGCCAGGGCCCTAGCCTGCCTTGCGGTCCTCGTAGCCTCGGCCCCGCTTAGCGCGGAGGATGCGGGCCAGGGCGTTGAGGGCGGCGCCCGGATCGGGATGCGGATCGAGGCGGCGATGCCCTTCGGTGCCGATACGGCCCCATTGCCGCATGAGCAGGGCGCGGCCGAAAAGATCGGGCCAGACCTCCATACGGTAATAGCGCCACTCGTCCAGCGCTGGTCGGATACGCACCAAGGAGGCGCTCTCGGTGAAGAGCGGCAGTTGGCGGGGCTCGGCCCGGGGGCGCCGCATGCTCAGTCGCCGATCAACAGGAGGCTGAGCACGCAGGTAATACCAACCATCTTGAAGGTCTTTTCCAGCGCGCGACGCTCGACCGCTTCCCGCATTTTTCGTCGAAGCGTGTCATCGCTTCGAAGCTCAAAACTTCCGTCCCCGATTCCGAGCCCAAAGTTCTTGCGCCCGGTTCCCAATTCAAACTCGGCCACGTCTATCTCTCGAATCCCAGGTCCTTGTCGTGACCTCGCTCACGCGTTGGGGTCTGCTCGCGGTCCTTTTGTGCCTGCAGTTTCTCCTGCCGCACTTCATAGATCGCTGTATCATCGACCTTCTGCTTCGCTTGCGGCAGCAAGTAATGCCGCCGCAAGCAGTCGGGCCTGTCCCACGGTCATGGCCAGATCGTCAAAGCTAACGGGGGTCGCTAGCACGATCTCCTGTCCGATCGTCTCGATTTCGATCTCACCGGCCTCTACTTCTACGATGCGCTCCGTCATCGCCGTAACTCCGATGCTCGACGACTTGTCGCAGCGGAATGCGGCCAGTGGATGGCGCAATCGGTCTTCATTCGAGGCCACTGGACTACGTCGATGCATCACAAGATGCTCTTAACCCCACGACTTTGAGTCGGCTGCTTTCCGGGTGCGTTGCCGTATCGTCATCACGTCCCGGATGTGCCCCGCACCTTCGCCTATGTTCGTGTCTCAAGGGATGTGCGCCGGCAGACCGATTCCGTCTCAGCCAACGTGCCTGGAAAAGACCATATTGTGTGTCGGGTCGTTCATCATTGCGCGTCGCTACACCTAGGAAGCGGCTCGCCGGGCCTTGGTGGATCGCTCGAAACGAGCCTTCCAGAAGGCCATGTCGGCTTCCCGGCTGAACATCACGCGCACGCCCTTGCCGCCCTGGCTCACCCGGACCTTGCCGCCATTTCGGGTTCTATGATCGGCCAGCCATTCCAGAAATTCAGGCTCCTCGCTGGTGCGGCCCTCGAATTCGAGAACCCCGGCGATTTCTTCATGTTTTTGGCGTCTGACCATCGCTCGGCATCCTCAACACTGTCGCATCTCGATCCTTCGGGCTTAGAGTGCTGGTTGAACCCTCTGGCGCCGTAAGCTGGATCCGGGGCCGTCCCCGATTGGCGCCTGAGTTACAGCGCGCCCGGACGCTCGTATAGCCGGTACCACGCGCCCGCGCCCTTAACCCGAGCCGGCGACGCATCCCGCCCATGCCGCAGCGCTATTCCGGCGCTCTTGAGGCCTGCCACGGATTGATGAGCGGAACACCGCAATCCTCAAAGCCGCTGGTGTCGCGCGTGACTACGGCGGCACCCTTGGCGCGCGCCACCGCCGCAATCATCAGGTCGAGCGGCGCTGCCGGACGGCCGGCGCGCCTGCGGGCAGCAAAGATGTCGGCATAGGCAGCGGCGGCGGCCGCGTCGAACGGGAGCACGCGCCCGTCGAAATCCTCCGTGAATATGGCTCGGGCCGCTGCTTCCAGTGCCAAACGGCGGCGGCCTACCGGCATGACGGCGAGCGCAGACAGGACTTCCGCCTGGCAGACCGTCGCAGTGAACAGCAAATCCTCCGGCTGACCGGCGATCCACGCGGCTACTTCCGGCACCGGCCGGGAGCCCATGATCGCGGACAGGATGTTGGTGTCGAGAACGAACATTAGTCGAACCGGGGCGGTTCACGATCCGCCAGGCGCGGCGGCAGCTCCAGATCATCAGCACCGCCGAGGAGCTCAAAGCGGGCGTGGATGCGTTCATAAAGATTACGCCCTGACGGCCGTTCTGGCTCCTTGAGAGTGATCTGAAGAATGTGCCGTACTTCGGCTTCCATGGAATGTCCGTGCTCGGCGGCGCGGACGCGCAGCCGCTCTTTCACCCCCGGGTCCAGGTTGCGGATCGTGATGCTGCTCATGGGGTAGGCGCTATCAGCATGACATCATCATAATCTATGATTGCGTTGCAATCAATGATTTCAATGCAATCATGCCTTTGGAGTTGGTACGATTGCCGGCAAAGACTTGAACAGATCCTTCAAGCGCGATGAAGGGTCGAGCCTGCACGAAGGCTGGAAGAGCTTGTCGTCCGCTTATGCCACAAGCCACGCAGGCTCGACCAAGGTCGAGCCTGCTAACGACTAGAACTGCTTGTGGTCGACGCCCGTCAGGGTGATTTCGGTGCCGTCGGTCAGTTTTATATGATCCGAACCGCCAATGATCGTTTCCGACGTCACTGGCGTGCCGGTCGCATAGCCGGTGAAGGTTAGCTTGTCGCCGCAGCTGAAGTCGTTGATGGTTTCTGTGCCGCCCGCATGGCCCGACAGGAAGTTGAAGATATCCTTCCCCCCGCCGCCGGTGATCGTGGAGGCGCCGCTGCCGCCCACGACAGTATCCGCGCCGCCACCCAAGGTGACCGCACCTGTACTGCTGCCGGTGAAGACCTCTTCCGGTTTAGAACTGGCCGTCCCGTCGAAGGAGAAAGCCCCGCTACCGCCGATCATCGTGGTCGGGCCGGTGCCCGCGAAGGCATCCGTCTTGCCGGAGCCGCCAATCAGGGTAGTGGGACCGGCGCCGCCTATGAGGGTGGCATTGCCGCTGCCGCCGGAAAATGTCGTGGTCCCCGGCCCGGAGCCGCCAAACAGCGTGGAGCTACCCGCGCCGGCCTGGACTATGGCATTACCGGTGCCGCCGACAAAGAAGAGCGGATCGGCATCGCCGAAGACCGTGGCGTTGCCGCTGCCGGCAAAGATGGTGTCGTCACCATGGGCAAAGATCGTGCTAGTGCCGCTGCCGCCGGTTAGTAATACCGTCGTCGAACCTTGAAGGATATAGGTAGTATTTCCGGCGCCACCAAGTAACGTGTCTTTTCCAAAAAGGTCAATTACAGTACTAATACCTTTTGGGATGAAATTAAAACTAGCCGTTCCGCCTATGATTGTTGTCTCTGCCATGCTCAACTTTTCCTACCGTGGTGAAATGGACCATATCGGATAAATTTGCTTGTAGTGACTTCGAGATATCAAATAACGCACCAATTTGTGCAGCGCAACAGAAATCTAACCCTGAATTAATTATTTAACAACCAAGTACTAACTACGGCCGCGGCCGTGTTGTCTGAATCTTTGACAAAAAATTGTCACATTGGAGACTGTTTCAGAGTTCGGATACTCATGTTGTATTGTCTAGCGATAAAACTCTTCACAAAAATCCATAAAAAAGGATTTTCTAACGATTGATGCATTTTCGCGGGTAGTTGGGACGTGATTCTCGGGATCACGATCCAGTGACAATCCTGCTTTCTGCCAGCTTCGCGGCTACGCGCCTCGCATTGCGCTCATGCTAGAGACTGATCGCGGGCCATCGCAGGCTTTGGAAGGCTGCGCGGCAATAGATAGGCTTTCTCAAGGGACCCGCGTGAAGCGGGCAGGCGGGGAGGAGAAGAGGCGCATGAACGCGGTTCTGTTCAGGAACGTGACCATCTGGGACGGGATCGGCGACGCATCTTATCCGGGCGAGGTCGTCGTCGAGGGCAATCGGATCCGCGCTGTCGCACAAGGCCGCAACCAGATTGCCTCAGAACGCGCCGCCGAGATCATCGACGGCCAAGGTATGATGCTGATACCCGGCCTAGTTGAGGGCCATTGCCATTTGTCCTTCGTCGGCGTGAACCAGAACAAGGATCTCGGCGAAATCCCCGTCGAGGAGCATCTGTTGCGGACCTGCCGTAATGCCACCCTCATCCTCAACCACGGCTTCACAAGCTGCTATTCGGCTGCCTCCGCCAAGCTGCGGCTGGACGTCGTGGTTAAGGACGAGATCGAGAACGGCCACCTCGCCGGGCCACGCTACCGCACCGCCGGACCAGAAATCACGGTGACTGCCGGTCTTGGCGACGAACGGCGACAGAATATCCCGGCCGAGAGCTTCGGCATGATAGCCGACGGGCCGGACGAGATCCGCCGCGCCGTGCGGCTTTGCATTCGCGAAGGCGTGGACAATGTGAAGATCAATATCTCCGGCGACGAATTCGTGAGCCACGTGCGCGGCGAGGTGACCTCGATGACTGAGGTCGAAGTCGCGGCCGCTGTTGAGGTGGCGCATGAATGGGGCAAGCGAGTGTCCTGCCATGCCCGCGCCGCCGCCGCGGTGAAGCGCGCCGTGCGCAATCAGGTCGATTGCATCTATCATTGCGATTTCGCCGATGAGGAGGCGCTCGACATGCTGGAGGCGGCGAAGGATCGCCTCTTCGTCGGGCCCGCCTTCGGGCTGGTGCATAATGCTGTCTTCGAGCATGACCGCGTCGGCATGCCGCGTGCCGCGGTGGAGCGGATGGAACTGCCGCGCAAGCTCGAGGCGACCTGCAGGGCTTATCAAGAGATCCGTCGCCGGGGTATTCGCGTGGTGATCGGCGGCGATTACGGTTTCAACATCACACCGATGGGCGAGAATGCACGGGATATCGGGCATTTCGTGAAGTTCTTTGGCTATTCCCCGGCCGAGGCGCTGCGCTGCGCCACCAGCGTCGGCGGCGATCTCATGGGCCATGCCGGCGAGCTCGGCATCATCCGTGAGGGAGCATTGGCCGACCTTCTACTCGTCGACCGCAACCCGCTGGAGGACCTCTCCGTGCTCGTCGGACCAGATCATTTCGTGATGATCATGAAGAACGGCAAGATGCATCGAGACCTCATCACGGCGCGGCCTAAGGGGCAGCAACTTGCGGCAGAGTGAGTCGGTGCAGCCTTTACCAACGACAGGCTTGGCCAACGACCAGTTCTGACGTCAGAACTGGCTGAGACGTTGGCAAAACGGAGATGCCGAAATGCTGTACGACGCCTATGTGGCGCCCGAGGATGGTTATGCAGGAAGCTGGGTCGGGCGCGTCTGGTTGCCCGGCTCCCAAGGTGGTCCCGCGGTCGTCGTCATCCGGCCAGAGGGCGTGCATGACGTGTCGCGCCATGTCGCGACGATCTCGGCACTGCTCGACCTCGAGGACCCGGCGGGTTTCCTCCACTCACTGCCTCTAAGAGAATCGCTCGGCACGGTCGAGGCGCTGCTCCGCAACAGCGATCCGGCGACACAAGATGCCAGCCGGCCCTTCTTCCTGACGCCGATCGACCTGCAAGCCGTGAAAGCCGCCGGCGTCACCTTCGCGGCCAGCCTGCTGGAGCGCGTGGTCGAGGAACAGTGCAAGGGCGATCCCGCCCAGGCGGCGGCCGTGCGGGCGGCGCTGGCCGCCGAGATCGGCACGGATCTCTCCGCCGTGACGCCCGGCTCGGAAGAGGCGAAGGCACTGCGGACCGCACTCATGGCACGCGGCTTGTGGTCGCAATATCTCGAAGTCGGGCTCGGCGAGGATGCGGAGATCTTCACCAAGGCACAGCCGCTCTCCGCGGTCGGCTATGGCGCGACCGTCGGCATCCATCCGAAATCCCATTGGAACAACCCAGAACCAGAGATCGTGCTGGCCGTGTCGAGTGCCGGCCGCATCGTCGGCGCGGCCCTCGGCAATGATGTGAACCTGCGGGATTTTGAGGGGCGCAGCGCGCTGCTGCTGTCCAAGGCCAAGGACAATAACGCCTCGACCTCCATCGGCCCCTTCATCCGCCTCTTCGATGGGAGTTTCTCCCTCGACGATGTGCGGCGGGCCGATGTCACGCTGCGCGTCGAGGGCAGCGACGGCTTTGTCATGGAGGGGGTGAGCTCGCTCAGCCGAATTAGTCGAGACCCGGCCGATCTAGTGGGGCAGACGATCGGCGGCACGCACCAATATCCCGACGGCTTCGTGCTGTTTCTCGGCACCATGTTCGCGCCGACCCAGGATCGCGGGAATGGCGGCGGCTTCACGCATAAGCGCGACGATGTGGTCGTCATCGGCTCGCCGCGTCTCGGCACACTGGTCAACCGCGTCGGCTATAGCGACGAGGCACCGCGTTGGGAATTCGGCTTCCGCGCGCTCATGGCTAACCTCGCCTCACGCGGACTCGTGGAGGCCGCTGTGCGGCCCCGCAACGCCAGCGAAGGGATTCGTCCATGAGCATCATCGGCGATCTTCTCATCGGCGCCCGCCAGCTTCGTGGCGAGCAAGGCGAGATCCGGGCGATCGAGGCGGCGACTGGCAAGCCCCTGGAACCCACCTTCGGCGGCGCCAGCCGCGCCCAGATGGAGGAGGCCTGCCGCCTCGCCGCCCTCGCCTTCAATCCCTATCGGCACCAATCGCCGGAAGCGCGGGCGCGGTTCCTCGAGACCATCGCCGAAAACATTCTCGAACTCGGCGAGGCGCTGATCGAGCGCTGCATGGCCGAAACCGGCCTGCCGCGCGGCAGGCTCGAGGGTGAGCGCGGCCGCACGGTCGGCCAGCTGCGCCTCTTCGCTACGGTCGTGCGGGACGGCAATTACCTCGACCTGCGGGTCGATCCGGCCCTGCCCGAGCGCAAACCCCTGCCCCGCGTCGATCTGCGCCTACGCAATATACCGCTGGGTCCGGTTGTGGTCTTCGGGGCGAGCAATTTCCCGCTGGCCTTCTCGGTCGCCGGCGGCGACACCGCCTCCGCCTTGGCTGCCGGTTGCCCAGTCATCGTCAAGGCGCATTCCGCCCATCCGGGCACCTCGGCGCTAGTCGGCCAAGCCGTGCAACAGGCTGTAGCCGCCTGCGACATGCCGGAGGGCGTCTTCTCGCTGCTCTTCGCACAGGACCGCGAGATTGCTCAGGCCTTGGTCGCTGACCGGCGGATGAAGGCGGTCGGCTTCACCGGCTCGCGCGGCGGCGGCATCGCGCTGATGCGGACGGCGGCGGCACGGCCCGAACCGATCCCGGTCTATGCCGAGATGAGCAGCATCAATCCGGTGCTGCTCTTACCCGGCGCTTTGGCCGAGCGCGGTGCCGCCATCGGCCGCGCATTCGTCGGCGCCCTCACCCTTGGGGCAGGCCAATTCTGCACCAATCCCGGGCTTATCTTGGCGGAGGAAGGGCCAGGGCTCGACGGCTTCCTGCAAGCCGCGGCGGAGAGCCTCGCGGCCGCGGTGGCGGCCACCATGCTGACGCCCGGCATCCATCAAGCCTATTGCGCGGGGGTCACGAAACTCGCGCGGCATGCCGAGGTGACGACCATCGGTCTTGGATTGGAGGGCACGACCAACCAAGGCCAGGCTGGGCTATTCTCGACCACGGCCGAGGCCTTCCTCGCCCATCCCGAATTACAGGAGGAGGTTTTCGGCGCCGCTGGCCTCGTTGTGCGTGCCGGCAGCGCCGAGGAGCTGCAGGCCGTGGTCGAGGCACTGGAGGGCCAACTCACGGCCGCCGTTCATTTCGCCGAGAGCGACACCACGCGGCTGGCAGCGCTGCTGCCTTTGCTCGAAAGCAAGGCCGGCCGCATCCTGACCAATGGTTTCGGCACCGGCGTGGAGGTATCGCACGCCATGGTTCATGGCGGCCCTTATCCGGCGACTTCGGATGGTCGTTCGACCTCCGTCGGTACCCTAGCGATCCGCCGCTTCCTACGGCCGATCTGTTACCAGGACATCCCAAATACGGTGCTGCCCGAGGAATTGCGCGACGGCAACCCACTCGGATACTGGCGCCAAACCGAGGGTGTGCCGGGCAAAGAATAAGTGGAGGGTCCCACGGTCCGGCTCACAAGGAGGTCTTGGCTTCCGCATGTGCAAGCTGCCGATCAGGAGCACCAGCTCCACCTTGAGCCGCCGGGCAAAGGTAGCTCGTGGCGTAGGCGGTGAGGCCGGCCAGCAAGCTCCAAGACGGCGCCGTGATCGATGGCAACCTCCTCCTCGACGGTGAGAAGCTGCTTTTAAAGCCGCAGAGGCCGTCACGCGCCTGAAGAGGAGTAGACCTACCGTCTACTAAACGTAAACCTATTACCTACCGTATGAGTTGGAACGTTTTCTGGTCCGGGTGCCGGCGGCATTTGATCAGGCAGACAATCGTCAATTCGAAGCTGAGCAAAGCAGGAGCATCAAACGGGCACCCGCGAGACGTCCTGCCTCCGCTCGCCGAACAGCAGAGCGGCTAGCGCCCCAGCAATAACGATCTCAACAGCCGTCACGATCGGCGCGGATCAGCTCGGCTGCCTCGCGGGGCGTCCGCAGGCTAAGCCAGCGTGTCTTACCCAGGACATCAGCGGCTGGAGCGGCGATCCTCCTCAACGGCCGCTTCTATAATGGCGAGTAATTCGCCTTTCAGAGACCGGTGATACCGCTGCGGCCGCTCCCGCAGGCGGAGAACCACCTGATCAGGCGCGTCTTTGATAGAGAGATTGACGGGCACGGACCTGATTCGGCTCCAATCCGGATGACATACCATACGCCGCCATCATCGCGACGGCTTACCCGTCTGTAGGGCAGGCAGCATACGCGTTAGAAGGTATGAAATAATCCTACGCTGCCCAACCTTCACGTCGGCGTCGATCGGCATACCGGGTGTCAGGGCAAAACCGGGTGGCGCATTGTGGAGCTCGTTGTGGTCGAATTCCACCCGTGCCTCGTAGAATAGATCCTGCGATGGAGCGCCGACGATGTTTGTGATGGCACCATTCTGAACGTCCTGTTGATCAAATGAATCGGCACTAATCCACGAGATGTGGCCCTTAACCGAGCCGTAGATCATATAGGGTAGGCTTTGCAGTTTGATTTTTACAGGATTTCCGACCCCTACATAGCCGGACTCGGTCCCGTCGATGATGATCTCCGCCTGGAGCGGGGCATTACGTGGAACAAGCGAGATAAATTGCTGGCCGCTTTGGAGTACGGAACCCTGCGAAACATGCGCTAGGTTGAGCACAACCGAATCTTGATCGGCACGAAGTTCGACAAGTCCGTGGATTTTCGTATCTTTGGTTAGTGATTGTTGTGCTGTCGCCAGTGAATTTTGCGCCTGCTGCAGTTGCTGAGACAAGGTCGAGAACCATTGCTGTATGAAGGCGCCACGTTGGGCCACTGTAGAGGCGATATTGCCTATGGCCTGTTTCGCGGCGGATTGCGCATCCGCCAGGCTGCCTGCCATGTTCAGCCGATTATCGGCTGCGGCGAGCGTGTCTAGCTGGCTCCCCACCTGCATCTGTTGCAGTTGATCGCGCATATGTTCGACGTTCGACGAAATTGCTAAACGATTGCTGTATTGATTGATATCTGATTGAGCGTGTTGCAGCGTTGCTTCGAGACCAACGATCTGTTGGTCGAAATTTTTCACCCCGTAATGATATTGGGCTTGAAGCTGGTCATAGGCCTGAAGCTGGAGCTCTGATTGTGGATTGGATGCGCTTGGCAAATAAGGCTTGTTGCTGATCTGCGCCTGTAGCCGCTCAATCTGAGCAGAGTAGCTATCGACCTGCTCCTGATCTGCTTGACTGTCTGCAGAGGAAAAGGTCGGGTCTAATTGCGCGAGGAGCTGTCCTTTATGGACGATTTGACCGCGGCGAACGTAGATGTTGCGGACGATCGAGGTCTGCAGCGGCTGCATCGTCATGGTCGGGACGGTGGAGACCAGCTTTCCGTGGCCGACGACGACTTTATCGAGTTTGATTACGCAGGATCCAGCCAGGGCTAGAATAACGGCTGTGCCGATTATGAAAGACACATAATTGGCTGAACTAGGGGCCCGCGTCGCGATGAGAGCCCCAGTTGGCGATTGAAATTCCAAGACCGCCATATCGCTGTCTCTAGAATTAGAGCCTTTGACAGAAAATAGGCGTCGAAGAGTCAAAATGCATCTCCTAGAAACTCAAACTCAGCCGCGTCGTTGTGCCTTGTAGATGACTGTCTGCGCATCATCTCGGGAGGCGGCGCCAGATGCGTCACCCCCACGACATGAGCGGCAAAGCGCCGCGATCCGATGTTTAAGTACCTCACCGGAGCTACGTCAGGTTAAGCCTTCACCGTTGGCTTGCCAACCTGGCCAACTTCACGGCCCCGCTTCTGCAGTTTTCCCAGACCCTTGGAGACGCGCCCTCACTAGGAGAATATTCCACTGACGCCGCCGATTATGGTTCGGTGATCCAGCACGGGCTCTGGAGAGAGCCTTTGAACCTGCGGCGGGGACCTGGCCCTGGTGAGAGCCAATATTTGCCTCGCCCGGCGCAAGCTAAGAGACCGTTTGAAAATGCTTGTGGCGGCTCGGGGAGGGATGATTCAAGCTCGGGATGTGGACCCGAGAGAACC
>NZ_LMUG01000049.1:0-402 GCF_009766125.1 Acidisoma sp. S159 | reverse complement strand
CCGTCCAGCTCGGTCTGGTCGAGCAGCGTGAGGCCCATGTAGGCGATCCCCACCATGTGCATGGGCTCGCTCCAGCGCTCGAAGCCGGGCTGCGCGGGATGGATGTCGTTGTCGGAATCGCTGCTCAGCACCGCCACGCGCCGGTCGCGCAGCCACGGCAGGCACGAGGCATGGAGGCCGGTCCCGTGCTTGTAGGTGTTGCCCGGTCCGCCACCGTTGCGCACGAACAGGATGTCGCCCTCGCCGACCCACACGCCGTGCAGACGCTCGGCCGCCTCAAGGTCTTCCAGCATGATCGCCGAGCCCGGCGCTAGCGGGGCGCCTCGCACCTCGGCCACGTCGAGCAGGACTCCGCGACCGACGATGCCGGCCTCGGCAACATGTTCGATCCCCAATCGCACC
>NZ_LMUG01000012.1:0-41562 GCF_009766125.1 Acidisoma sp. S159 | reverse complement strand
TCCTGCGCTGCCAGGAACTCAGCGAATCATAGCCACGCGAAGGTGTCTAGTTATTTCTCGGCCAGGACACTAGCGACAGTTTGGCACCACTCGGCATGGAACTCTTCGCAATCAACCTTCAATTCTCGCAGTCCGACGGCGGGCACGCTAGCGTGTCAGGCGTTTCATGCTCGCGCCCAGGGTGACGAGAAGCGCGTCCAGCTGCTCGAACGTCTCGCTAAACCCACCCTGCATTCCGGAGGCGATGGCACCGTCGAGAGCTTCCTTCGAGGGATATAAGTCGTGCATGGCGACCAAAGTCTCGCCATCCCGTTCTTCGAAGGTCACCGTGGTGACGGCCCCACCTTCACCAGCTTCGTCATTCGTCCAGACGAGGCGGGAGTGCGGCGTCACCTCGATGTACCTACCGAAGAACTCCATGGGCTGCTCCGAGGCAGGGTGGCCGAACACGAAGCGGTAGCTACCCCCCGCACGAACGTCGGCCTCACAGAAAACGAATGACACCCCAAACGATGTCGGTGCCCACCATCGCTTGAGCAACTCGGGCTTGGTCCAGGCCTCGAACACGATGGGCGCCAGGCCATCGAAGGTTCGCGTAAGAACTAGCTCACGCTCGGACTTCCGTTCCACCGTCGTGCGGTTCTTCATGGGGGTACGCTCACGCCCTTTTCCTGCGTCCAATGACCTTCTCCTCCCGTTTCAGTTCTGCGACAACCTTATCGAGCTCGTCGAAGCGCGCGTCCCGGAGCTGGCGGAAACTCTCGATCCATGCCGCTTCTTCCTCCAGTCGGCGGAGGCCGAGTTTGCAGGTCTGCACGCGCCCAACCTTTTCTGTGGTGACGAGCCCCCTGCTCCAAGACGGCGACATGCTTCTTCATGCCCGTGAGGGTCATGTGAAACTTCTCGCCAAGGTCCGTGATCGAAGCATCTGCCCGCCCGAGTTGCTCCAGAGCTCCGCGTCGGGTGGCGTCCGAAAGCGCGGCGAACGAGGCTTTGAAGCCTTCCCGCCGCGCCGCTGGCCTGGTGCCCGTCACCTGTTCGGCGGAGATGACCGCCGTCTTTCCCTAAGCAAGCGGCACCAATATTGCCGCATACCTGGTTCGTCCCCTAATTTCCAGCCAGATCGGTCGTCGAGTGCGGCCACAGTCTCTGAAAAACCGATGACGAACCCGCAGCTAACCATGCTGCAGTTAAGTCATTGCTCCAGCGTCGCTTAGGGCCGCTAGAAGCGGCCGCCGCGAGGAGCTTGGCCTTGCCGGCAGTTCACGTGACGTCGTCATGGAGGTCGTGAGTCCAAAGAGGATTTCGGCTGCGTCGAGTATTAGCCCTGTAAGAATCCATATGATGCAAACATCTCATTGTAATATCGATATCCCTCCACGTTTTTTGTCAGAAAATGAGCTATTGTATCATCACCGAACTGCTGAGATTGCAGACGTCGGCTTATTTCAAGAGGCTTTGGCCCATGATAGTGGATGATCTCCGCAGACTCATTTGCTCCCCAATATGGTTTCCAGTTTTGCTGTAATTTGAGTCGATTCCATTTCATCCAAAAAATTGCATTCATCTCGCCCTGTTCATGTACTGCGAAAAGTCCGCTCCTGAGGCGAAGTGATATTATTCTGATCATCCTGTCATAGATTGAGCGAAGAGCTGGAACGTTCATCACTAGGACACCATTGTTGAACCAACCCCAGTTGCTCTGATCCGTCTCTGGAGCGGCGGCTACGAATTGAATTCCGTCCGCGCTGATGTCAGGATCCCGGGCGAATATGCAATCATAGTCTGCATAGAGCACGAACTCGTCATCTTTCTCGATAACTGGAATCATCAGACGTAAATACGAGCCGTGCGCCATGGCGCTTGAATAGTCTGTCCGGCCTGCAAGAGTTTCATCGAGATCCTCCGTCAACGGAAATGACGCGGGAATCATCGTCACTCCGTGACGTTTTAGAAAATCCTCAACCTCAGTTGTCATTCCGGAGTAGATGCATATGGGCCGGAGCGACGTGCGGCCTAGGGCAGACATCACGGATGTTTTGATTAGATAGGATTGCCGTTCACACCCCTCTCGGCCGACGCAGAAATACCATTTTGAAACTCTTGCCTTCGGGGAGGGAAGATTGGCGAGGGTTGCGTGCTCCTGCTTTGCATCCGGATCGCGAACACTCCAGTGTGACTTAAAGGCATACGAAAGGTTCGCCGGCACAGGCGTGCCGTCGATTGTGGCATCCGCAATACGCCAAAAGCATTCCTCCGAACCGAACAGTCGAGCATGAAGCTTCGCGCCCGGCACGACAGCCAGTTTCTCGTCCTCCGAAAGTTCTCTGGAATGATCAGGGGAGGCCTTCAAAAAAGTATGGAACAGCGAGATCCATTCGTTTCTCGACCCGATTTTCGCCTCGAATTTGACTGCCACTCGATCTCTCTTCGGTTGCGCCGAACGCCGATTGTGGACGATTAGCGCCGAACAGAAAAGGAATCCCACCCATGATGGCTAGTTTTTCTCGATCACCCGGCGCCGACGCGTGATCAAAGTCTCAACGATTCGCATGGCGAGTCGCAAAGAGCGGGCGCCCTTGGCCGAAAAGGTGCGGCTCGAGCAGCCCAGGAGGTTCCAGGCGCCAACGCCTCGGCGCTCGGAGTATGGCGTTCCGCAGCAGACGTAGGTTCGAACGCAACCGGACACCATATATCCTTGGCGGACAGCATTGCGGTCGACTCCGCGCGACCCAGAACAGGACATCATGACCGGCCTCACCCATGACCGTTCCAAGCTTGCATCCGCTGCCTCCGGCGCCGAGGGGTCCTGATAGGCGGCCCATGTGTATGCCCAACCCGTTGCAACTGCTAGACGAGATAGTCCGGCGTTGGCTTGGTAGCTGAGATCGGGCCGCCGGTTGCTCCCGCGGGACGTCATGCGACGCGGTGATGGGTATTTCCCTCATCCAGCGTCAGCACCACTCCTCGGATTCAAGGAAGGTGTATCCGTCGCCTCGAGATGTGTCACAGGGGCTATCGATCATCAGACGCCACTCGCGGCGCGTTAGCTGCCGTGTTGACACTGGGAGCCCCAGGCGCATGGTTAGGCACGCGCTTCCTGATGGCAACCGAAGCCAACATCCACGCCGATTGTCTAGCAGCGCTGGTGCGGGCGGCTGCAGCCGACACATTCGTCGCGACAGTTTTTGGTGTCGGGTGGGAAGATGCGCCAGGTCGCGCGCTGCGAAATAGCACTGCGCGCTCGTGGCAGGCGGCAGGGCGGCCTGTTCGCGACCAGCGACCACGCGAGGGCGAGGTCCTGTATCGCTCTCCTACCAGCGGTGCCGTCGTGAGCTACAAGGCCAGCACGCCGCCAGCGGACGCCTTGGGTAACGTTGAGGCAGCCTCCCGGCCGGCCGGGGTGTCGGCCTGGTCGCGCACCGCTAACCAGCCATCGAGATCATCGCGGAAGCACGTAGCGTGCCCAAGCTCCTTGCCGCGTCGGCAAAAGAAAACACCGCCTGGTGAGAACGGGGCTCCGCGCCGGTGCTGGAGTTGAGCGGCTTACTATTCGGGGCCCCTGCCCTCTTTTCGATGCCGCATTCGCTTGAGGCAGTTGTCCATATCGAGGAAGCTGTGGTGAGTGGCTTGGATTTTTCTTTGGCCCAATACCGTATGGCGTTCAGCCCATAAAGATCAGCGGCGAAGAAGAGATTTGTGATCGAACCTATCAGAGTGGCGATCGATTTGATGCTCTCTGCACCAAGGCTTTAGGCTCTCCCCCGAATGTCACGAGCGAGGGACACCGCCGCGGCTCAGCAAGGTTTGGTCGGATCGGCCTCAGCTTCGAGCTCGATGAGCATCATCCTAGCATTTGCCTACAGTCCGTCTGGGGTGTGGACCTTCAGTTCTGCCACCTCTTCGCGGATCTCCCAACTGCGTTCCAGCAGTGCCCGCTCCAACTTCCGGACCCCCCCATGCGCAGAGGGCTAGGTCGGGGTCTTCTGTCTCGTCGTCCCAGACTATGAATTGCGCCTCCCGCTCCTCGAACTCACGACAGAGCGCCAATAGATTGCCGTCCTGTTCCTCTACCTTCGCCCTGTCGCCGCGGCCCCGCGACGAGCAGCGAAGCTGAGCCGGCGATCAGGCCGCGCCAGGCGACGTGACGCTCGCTCATGCTGAAACTCCCCTGATAACGTCTTTAACAGTTCTAACCCAGCTCCCCATGTGGGGAAGACCTTGACGCCGATCTTTCCAGCTCGCGCTGCCCCTTTAACAATATGCCGAGGACGACGAGAGCCGTCATCTGGAGGCCGTCGATTGTCTTCGGTTGAAGGCCAGCAATCGCGTCGGCGGTTCCCAATAGCGGTCCCGCGCCGCACTTTTATAAGCTCGTTCGTGATGAAATGCCTGCACAGATTGCCGGTCTCGGCGGAGCAGTTTGCAGTCCCGCCTGAAGCCGTCTGAAATGAGACACGCTTTGGCGGCGAAGCTGCTGGAGGAGTTGCTTGACGCGACCGACCCCGACGAGGTCAAAGCAGAGTTCGCTGACCTTTTGGAGGTTATCCGCGCGCTCGCTGATTTACGGGGGCAGCATGGAGCGAGGTGGAAACCACGGCTAGCGACAAACGGAGAAGTCGTGGCGGATTTTGCTCGGGCGCTGTGTCGGTCGGGACAGCATGGCTCGTGGCAGATCGTGCGGTCACAAGGCACCTGATGAAACTACGCTGCGCAGCCTACGGAAGCTCAGAGTAGAAGAAAACGCGTCAGGGTCTCCTACAATGCTCTTCTAGCATCGATCCCAGAACGTGGGGAAATCGAACTGGTCGGACGCCGAATGAAGTTATATTTGACACGTGAGGGCATCGTCGTCCGCGGACGGCGGCCTCGGTACCAGCCGACCCAACTCAGCCCGCCACTTGGGAGCGACGGCTAGCCGACCCGCCGTGCTCATACGGACCACCGACAGCCGGGTGCCAACATTCATCGCGCCTATCATCAGCGTCTGGCCGTCCCTTGGCGTTTGCCCCCGTTCGGCTGTCACCGACCTCCGCGTGGGACAAACGAGGGAATTTCCCGGGTGTCACTCGATGATTATGTTTGGCCAAAATGACTTAGGTTGCGCGATTGGCGGAGGGGATGTCCGCCGAACTAGAGTCCGCTCTCGTTCAGTGTTGTCCAGCCTGCCTTCCCATAACCCTCTGATAAGCATACGCTCCGACTGCTTAGCGTTCCACATCGTCCAATTGCATTCATCCACGATCGCGTGTATTTCTAGGGGACGAATTAGGGGATCGTCGGTTCGACTCCCGACAACTGGGAAATTGCTGTGGCTCGGGGCGCGACGGGACTGACAGCGGCCAAGGTTCGGACGGCGAAGCCAGGACGCTACGGCGATGGCAACGGCCTCTATCTGCTTGTCCGCGCACCAGAGGCTCGCTTCTGGCTGTTCCGATACACCCGGGCCGGACGCATGCGAGAGATGGGCCTGGGTCGAGCCGGCGCGGACTCTGCTGCCGTTCCGTTGGCTGATGCTCGCCAGCGAGCTGCTGACCTGCATCGTCTGGTCAAGCTGGGCATCGATCCTCTGGACAAACGGGAAGCCGACGCGGCAGCGGCAAAGGTCGCGGAGTTGGCGGAGGCAGCCCGAGCGAAGACTTTCCGGACGGTCGCCGAGATGTATGTGACGGCCAACGAGGCCGGATGGAGAAATGACAAGCACCGCCTCCAATGGCGGAGCACGCTCGAAACCTACGCTTATCCGATTATGGGCAACCTCATGGTGGCCGCGATCGAGACCTCTCAAGTGATGACCGTCCTCGAGCCTATCTGGCAGACCAAACCCGAGACCGCTTCGAGGCTCAGGGGGCGACTCGAGGCGGTGTTGGATTACGCCTCCGCGCGCGGCTGGCGGACCGGTGAAAATCCCGCGCGCTGGCGGGGGCACGTTGCCAACATGCTCCCTCCTCGCAGCAAGGTGCGCCGGGTGGAGCACCATGCCGCGCTCCCGTGGCAGGAGATCGGCGACTTCATGGCTGAGCTCGAGACCATAGAAGGTACAGCGGCCCTCGCCCTACGTTTCACGATCCTGACCGCCGCCCGGACCGGAGAGGTCATTGGCGCGAAGTGGGAAGAGATCGATCTGCGCAGCGGCACATGGACAGTGCCCGCACAGCGCATGAAAGCCGCCACGGAGCATCGGGTGCCCCTTCCAGAATCATCGCTCTCCATCCTCAAAGCGGTAGCTCAGTCAGAAGCAGCGGGAACCGGGTTTATCTTCCGCGGGAGACGCGACAAAGCCCCCCTCTCGAATATGGCGATGGCCATGCTGCTGCGGCGCATGCAGCGCGAGGATCTCACTGTGCACGGATTCCGGTCCACCTTCCGCGACTGGTGTGGCGAGGCGACCAACTACCCTCGCGACGTTGCCGAAGCTGCCCTGGCTCATACACTGAGGGACAAGGTAGAGGCCGCCTACCGGCGCGGGGACCTCTTCGAGAAACGCCGGATGCTCATGAACGATTGGACGCGGTTCTGTGGCACAACGTCCGCGCCGATGATCGCATCATGATTCTTCTCGACCAAAACATCCTGCCGTTCTTTCGGCTGGAGAGAACTTATCCGCACCAGGCCTGCAGGATCATCCGCCATGGGATTTGATAGAGAGGACTTCGGCAGTCTCTCGCGTGACCAGATAGCCGAAATAACGCGCGCCCAGTCGGCGTGTTGGGACGAGCTTGGAGCGAAACCGTCCATGGATTGGTGGCCGGCCATTTGGCTCGAGAAGGTCGAGCACGTTTACCCCCAAGCCAATGCGGCTCCGACCGGGCGCACCATGTCAGCCTGCGAAGTGCTGTGTTGGATCGCGTATCGACGCGCGGTCCCGAAGGGACTCTACTTCGCGCCGCTGACACTGCTCAACCGCCTCGGAACGTTCCCTCATGAGCGGCTGTTCCATGCCTCAATTCCGCCAAGCGATTTCGGTGTCCAAAGTATGGACGAGGCCGAGCGTCTACTGATGGAAGGTTGGCGTGCGGATTGTGTGCGGCCCATGGACAACGAGACGAACCTCGCGGTTCCTGGAAGAGTTGGCTCATATGCTGTCGCGATCAGCGCCCGCGGCTTTCTCGAGACAGACAACGGCGCGACCGCCGCTGATCAGGAACGAGCCGACAAGCTGCCACGCTATGGCGTCCATTTTCTTACCTCTGAGGTTCTTCTAAGGTGGCCGCCATGCGCCATCGGTGACCGTGCTCGAAGTAGGGGTGGGCGCCCCAAGAAATACGATTGGGAGAGGAAATGGCCAGCTATTCTCAATTATCTTGAGGATAACGGATCACCGCATGAGCACGGAGATGCGGCCAAGCTAGTAGAATTCATCTTGCAGCAGTTTCCACCAGACGCCGCGCCAAGTGAGACCCAGACTAAGGAAAAAGCGAAAGAGTTCGTCAGGCGATTCGAAGAGCGTCGAAAGGTCGGTAACTAGTTTCCGACCTGGTTTCCGTCCCGACCGTCTGACAGAGCGGTCGCCGTAGACGATTCTCCAATTGTCCGAGGCCATTCCGCCGGACAGTGGAGAATCAAATCATGACCCCCATGGCCTACAGGGTGCCTGACGCAACTGTCGCAAGCGGCATCGCGCGCACTCGTCTCTATGAGCTGATGAAGGAAGGCAAGCTGGTCGCCGTTAAAGACGGGCGCCGGACCCTGATCTTGGCTGACAGCCTCAAAGCATATCTCGAGAGTCTTCGTCAGATCCAGGCACGCGCAGCTTAAACGCAAACCGCCGATCCCTTGAAGGACCGGCGGCGTAGGTAAGCTGTGGTGCTTGGCGGCACCGAGAGTATACGGCACCTCGCTGCGGATTTCTAGAGGGACCGGCATTGGAGATTTCAATGTCGCCCAAAAATTCCTCTACCACCCATCACTACAGCTTCGAGGCCGGTCCGCGCTTCAATCGCGGCTGGGACCATCTTGCCATTGCGAATCAGCTTGATCGCGAGGCGGATGTCGAACTCGCCCACGGGCATCACCTACGCGCGGAATATCTTGCTCGACATGCCCATTCCCTCAGGGAGCGTGAGCAATGAGACCGGAGGACCGCTCCCGCTTCGACCGAGGTATCGACATCCTCCAGCGCGCCGGGGACTACTACCATGTTCCGCTGCTCGAGGCGACGAAGGCGGGCTTGATTGATCTTGTGTTCACGGCAGACCGCACCGCCCGGCTACCTCTGGACCGCATGCGCAGAAGCCTCCGCCCCGTACTGTTTCTGCTCGGGGACGATGACGAACGCTCATCGGGGCCTGACGGTTGGCGGTGCGCACAGCAGCTTACGCGATGGGCCCGCGGCGCAATCGTCCACGGCAGCGGCGGCAAGGCAGAACACTACAAGCTCGCGATTTCTGGAGCCCTCACGGTGGGTAGGTTCCTCGTGGTCGACACGGCTAGTCGGCACGTCGACGCCTGGATTGCTTTGCTCCCGCGAGTCCAGGCCTTGGCGATCGTGCCGCGACAGGGCTCCCATCCGACAGATGAGAGGGAGACCGTCCATTGACCCCCTCCGAACGTCGACGCCTGGTGGGTGTCCTAGGTCTTCTGTCCAGCGAACACGACGGCGAGCGAGCTGCAGCGGGTCTTCTCGCGACGCGACTGCTGAAATCGGCGAACGTCACCTGGGAGCAGCTGCTTTCGAATAACGCGCCGGCTCGGCTTGCTTCCGCTCAGCCGCGTCCTGGATTGGGGTGGCGTGCCGAGGTGGCGTTCTGCCAACGCCATCCCACGCTGCTTACCCCGTGGGAACAGAGATTCATCAACAGCCTCGTAGCGTGCGTCTCTCTGTCTCAAAAGCAGCAGGCCGTGCTCTCGAAAATCGCGCGTGTCGTGCGGGAGAAGTCGGTCAATGAGCGATAGTTTACTCACGCTCGGCGGCCTTGCGACCCGCCCGCTATGGGTTGCCTGGCAGCAAGAAGACCGACCCGATGGCAAGCCTACAAAGATGCCGTATGCGCCGGACGGGCGGAAAGCTAGGGCCGACGATCCCGCGACCTGGGGAAATCGCGCGGCTGCGGAGCAGCGCGCAGCGGTACTGCCGAAGCCGTATGGGATGGGCGGCGTGGGGCTGGAGTTGGCCACGTTGAAAGACGGCCGCAGCCTCGGTGGAATCGATTTGGATTCCTGCCGCGACGCCTCTACCGCCGACGTCCAATCCTGGGCCTCGGATGTCGCAGGCAGCTTCGACAGCTATGCCGAGGTCTCCCCCTCCGGCACCGGAGCCAAGCTATTCTTTACCTACGATACCGATGCGCTTCCCAGTCTGCAGGCGGCCATGGGCGGGTCAAAGTTCGGGCGGCAGTTCAAGCGCGGCGGCGGCGACCATCCACCCGCTATCGAGCTGCACCTGGGCAACCGCTACTTCGCTGTGACCGACGACTTGCTGCCCGGTAGCCGGGCTAACCTCAGGCACATAGAAGCCGATAGGATTCTCCAACTCCTTCAGTACGACGGGCCGGCATTTTCCCAAGCCAACCGAGAACAGCAGCAAGGCACCGGACGTCGGAAGCGCGGTCCCATCAGCGGTGCCGATCAATCCCGGAGCACCACCGCATTTCGGTTGGGCAAACGCCTCGTGCTGGACGGCGCGACGTTTGAAGAGATGTGCGAGGGCCTTCGCAAGGATCCCGACACGGCAGACTGGATGCGAGAAAAGGGAGACGCCGCGGGCCAGCGTGAAGCGCGGCGCATCTTCGAGAAGGCCAAGGAAGCTGGCCCGATCATTCGTGTAGTGGCGGGCGAGCTCCACAACACCGCGACTGCAGGCGAGGCCGCAATTATCTCCTCGGATCTGGCGATCTTCCAGCGAGGCACCACTCTGGTGCGGCCGGTTGTGCAAGAGGTGCCCGCCGCGAGAGGACGCACGACCGTTTCAGCCGCTCTCCACACGATGGACAGCATCGGCATGCAAGACGTCCTGAGCGGTATCGCAAGTTGGGTGAGATTCGACGGGAGATCAGAGGACTGGGTGCGGATCGACCCGCCCCGCAACGTGGCCGACATTATCTTGTCGAGGTCCGGCCTGTGGACGCTGCCCAAGATCGTCGGCGTCATCACCACGCCAACCATTCGGCCGGATGGATCGATACTATCAGCACCTGGCTACGACTCTTCGACTCGGCTTTACCACGCCGCCGATCCTGCACTGACGCTCTCGAAGGCGGCGTTCGACCCCAGCCGCGACATCGCGCTAAAGGCGCTTGGGTTGCTCAATCAATTGCTGGACGAGTTTCCATTCGTCTCGGATGTCAGTCGGTCTGTCGCGCTCTCGGGGCTCATCACGCCTGTCGTGCGCGGCGCCCTGGCGGTCGCGCCGCTCCATGCTTTCCGCGCCAATACGGCTGGGACAGGCAAATCATACCTGGTGGACACCGCCAGCTCGATCAGCAGCGGCCGGCCATGCCCGGTCGCCGCTGCGGGCGCCGACGAGACCGAGACGGAAAAGCGGCTAGCAGGCCTTCTTCTAGCCGGATTTCCGATCGCCAGCCTCGACAATGTCAATGGCGAGCTCGGCGGCGATCTTCTGTGTCAAGCAATCGAGCGACCCTTCATTCGCCTGCGCCCGCTCGGCCGCTCCGACATCATGGAGGTGGAGAGCCGCGCGACACTCTTCGCCACTGGCAATGCGCTGCGGGTCCGGGGCGACATGGTGCGCCGGACGGTCGTCTGCGATCTCGATGCGGGTTTAGAGCGACCGGAACTCCGGCCATTCCAGGGTGACCCCGTCGCCACCGTCATGGCAAATCGAGGACGCTATGTTTCCGCCTGCCTTGCCATCGTGCGCGCCTATATCATCGCCGGACGCCCCGACTCACTGCCAGCCATCGCGAGCTTCTCGGACTGGTCCGACACGGTGCGCTCAGCGCTGGTCTGGCTCGGCTGCGCCGATCCCGCGGATAGCATGGAACAAGCCCGCGAAGACGACCCCGAGCTCGGTGAACTCCGCGAGGTCATAGTCTCCTGGCGGGAAAGCCTCAGACTCAACGAAGGCTTCACGGTTAAAGAGCTAGCGGATGCCGCAGAGGAGCGGATGAAGACGCAGCTCGGCGAGCCTACCGATTACGCCCATCCCGCATGGCGCGATTGCATCGTGCGCCTGGCAGGAGAGCGAGGAACTATCAATACGAAAAGGCTCGGTAAATGGCTCATGAATCGCGAAGGCCGTATAGTCGACCGCTACAGAATAAAACGCGCTGGCCAAGTCATGGGCGGCCTTTGGCGATGGGCGGTGGTTCCAATGTGAGTGGTTATAGTGGCTGTAGTGGGTTTGCTCTATACGACGCGCGGAAACTGTCATGTTACGATACCGTTATATGACAGTTACGTGCGAGGGGCTGAAACCAACCCACTACAGCCACCACACCCACTGTATGATCATTGTCTGCCGGGAATGCTTTGCGAATTGCCCGCCCGTGATGACGAATCTCAATTGCCCAGCCGCTGTTAGGAGCTCCGCATATGACCGACCCAACCCCTGAGCCCATTCCGCCCATCATAGATGACCAAGGCCGGCGGTTCCTGGCCGAGCATCCTTTACCGGAACTTCACTGCGTGCCGCTGATGGCGTGCGAGCTGCTGGAATTGAGCCGCCGCTGGTCGCTCGCCGCCGCCGAGAACGCCGCAACTCCCCAGGTTGCAATAAACCGGGGCGGCTCGTGGCGCTTCGCCGAGGAGCGGTCGCACATCTACCTGCGTTTGGCGCGGGAGCTTGACCCCACGCTGGACACCCGGAACGAGCCCACGCCTGGCCCGATGGGGTCCGCGTGATGGCTACCGACGATTTGCCGCGGCAACGAAAACCGAAGCCACGCGGACCGGGCAAGCGCTTCCAGCCTGGCAAGTCCGGCAATCCGGCTGGACCGAAACCAGGCACCCGCCACGCCGCGCTCGCTGCGTTGGATGTCATCGGCCAGGACGGCGCGGAAGCGGTGCTCAAGGCCGTCGTAGCGCAGGCGCTGGAGGGCGACACCCGAGCGGCTGACATTCTGCTCCGCCGCGTCTGGCCCGAGCGCAAAGGCAGGCCGGTCACCTTCAACCTGCCGATCATGAAAACGCCCGCCGATCTGACGGATGCGATGAGCGCGGTCAGCGTCGCGATGGCTGCGGGCGAACTGTCGCCGGAAGAAGCTGCATCGGCTGCCAGCGTCATCGAGGTGCATCGCCGGGCGCTTGATACGCACGATCTGGCGGCACGGATCGCGGCGTTGGAGGCCGGCAATGCCCAGAGGGCCTGAACTGATGTCGCCTGAGGAGATGTTCGTGCGGATATTCAACGGATTGAGCCGACGCCTGGAAATGCTGGAAGCGAGGTCGGTTGGAGCACCGCCGCCGGCTGCTGTGTTGGTCGCGCCTCATGGCGCGGCTGAGACGGCTGCCTTCGAGATCGCGCTGGCCGAGCGGAAGCGCCTCAACCCGCGTCAGCAGATCATCATAGTCGATACCGGCATCAGCCGCGGAGCAACACCATGAGCAACCTCATCCGCCGGCTAGAGCGACTGGAGTCATCTGCCCACCCCCAACTGAACCTCGCGGCTGTGCTGGAGCGCGGCAGGCCGCGTCTCCGCGGAATGACCGAGCCCAACGCCAGGACGACGCTGCAAGCCGCCTGGAGGCCCTCCAGCACTGTCACGCCGCCACACCCCTACGCGGGCTTTCCCTGGCCATCCTGCGCGGCCTCGAGCGAGCCAGCCGCATCAACACAACCCAAGGAATTTGAGCCAATGTCTGCATCACTGACACGCCGCCTGGAGGCGCTGGAAGCCAAGGTTCCCGGCGCTGTTCTGCCGCAGGTCTTTGTCTGGAGGCCGCTCGGTATGTCGCCCTCCGAGGAATCAGCCTGGGAAGCGGACCTTGCCGCGCGCAAGGCAGCGAGCCCGCGACAGAACTTCATGATCTTCTCTTGGGGAGACCCGCAGTGATGTCGAACTCATTGGATCGCCGCCTGGCCGCGCTGGAGGCGAAGGCGCTCCCCGACCAGGGCCTGCGGGTGGCCGTAATGCAGGAGGACCTTCAATGGTCGCCAGAGCAGCGTCGGGCAGCCAAGGCGAGATTCTGCGCCGGACTGCCGGAACACCGCGGGATGACCGTCGTTGTTCGGAGGTTCTTCGATGACCGGGCGGCTGATCCGCGAGACGCTAGCCGATACGAAGCGGTGAGCACGGGTTGAGGACCGCCTCTACGATGCAATATGACGGCCCGAGGCGAATCGGACCGTCATTGCTGCTTCTTCCGTCATGCCGGCACTGGGACGGAGATAGTCAGGCCATTGGCCCTCATCCATGGTGCCGTGCCCGTTGTAGGTCGTGGCCAGTCCGCAAGGCACTCGAGTGACGGCATAAGATCCATCAGTGAATTGAATAGCCGACTAGAGTCGTGCTTCCGGGACTAGAGACCGCCCAGCCGCCAATCCGTAAGCTCATGGTAACCGCGCGGCCTATCGCTCGCGCGCACGAGCAGGCCCACGCGTATTGGTGTCGAAACTCCCCCCGGTGAGCTTTCTGGGCACATCGCGCGAGCAGGGAACTCCCTCAGAGCGCGTGTGGACGTATCGAAATTGTGGTAATTAAGCTTGAGGCAAGGAGCGATCCCAAGTGTCGTTCAACGCTACTTCGTTCCGGCGCCCCCGCCGGCAGCACCACCCGCCCCTCCAGCGCCGCCAGCTGATGCGCCTGCAGCCGAACTGGCGCCGGCTCCAGTCGCACCGCCGGCGCCAGTGCCCTGAGTGGCTCCGCCGTTAGTTGGACTGCCACTCGAGGAGCCAAACATCCCGCACCCGCCTAGAGCGAGGGGGATCGCAATGGCCGCCATGCGGAAACAGCGAAGTGTTGTGGACGTCATGCACGTTCTCCTGGGATGGTTCAGAGTCCGGTTTTGCCTAAAGCAGGCGTAGACGTCCCGCCAAATACGCGACACCAAAGATGACCAGCGCTGCTGTCAGAGGCTGCTCGCGGATCAACTCTGCAGCATCCCCCAGTATGCCTTCCGCCTGGCCACGCACCTGATTGGCCTTGCCCCGAATCTGAGTGCTGGTGTCGCCGGTCAGACCGCCAGCAGCGTCCTGCACTTTGCCCTTGATGTCATCGACTGTTCCACTGAACTTGTTCTCGCTCATATGCATCTCCTGGTGAATTCCCCCAGATGGGGCGAATTGCTCTTGACCACGTCCGGCGGTGCGGCGTCGGGCCTATGCGGTTCACCTGCGTCTCCGCCCCCTTTTTTCAATCAGGTACTGCGGCCGAGGTTTCAGGAAGTCTTGGCCCAGCAGTAGGCCTGCCACTCCGGCAGCCAGCAGGGCCGTTCCCTTATTTCGACGAAAAGCCGAGCGGCCGGTCTCAAGCATGGCCTGTGGGGGTGGTAGCGCCGATAGACCGGCAGTTGCCACGGACCTGGGCGTATCGCGTTGTGCCCGCGTCTTCTTGCCGGCCTTTGACTGCAGGATGCCGATCAGCAGCACGATGATTGCGAGCAGAAGCATTGCGGCAGCTGTGATAATGGCAGCCCAGAGTGGTCCAAGTCGTTCCTGCACAAAGATCCAGAGCGCCGCCATCAGGCAGCCGATTGCCGGCAAGACGATCAGACCGGCAATCAGCGCGCAGACGATCAAGATCGCGGTGCGCCGCACCGACGCTAGCGCGTCCTTCACCATCGTCATTGGATTGAACGCTAGAGTGGCGCCCAACTTCACCAAGCTGCCCATCGATGGCATTCAATGCCGTCCTCAGCGGGTGAAGAGTTTGGAGATGGCAAAGCCGCCGATGAAGGCAATCAGCAGACTGGAGACGGGCCAGTCCTGAACATGCTGACCGACAGCCTCTGCGGAACGCTGAGTTTGTTTTGACACCCCGCCATAGATGTCGGATGCGCTCCCGCTAATCTTCTCAGCTGCATTCTGTCCGATCCGACTTCCCTCTCGTATGGCCAGATCCTTCATCTCTTTGATGAGAGCCGCGACGTCACTTTTCAAAACTGCAAGATCATCTGCGACATCTTTGGAAGTCGATGATCCCCCGCCCGCCTGAACGTCGCTCATGTCTTACTTCCTGAGGATAAAATAGACTCAGGAAAATTGGGCGATGCGGCGCGAACGCAATGACCGTGGTCCAAAGTTCCGAACACAAGGACCATCCTGACATAGACGTGATGCAGGTGGAGTTTAGCTGCCACCTCGCAAACGTGACCACCCTGTCCATTGGACGCGGAGCCCTCAAAGCCCAGATCGCTGCTCCGGGCTGCGGCCCATTTCTGAATGGAACATATTTCGAATGCGTAAATTTCGCGCTCTTGCCGTGGCTTCTATTTTCGTTCTGGCACCCGTGTCGGCCAGCTTCGCCGACTCTGGTTCCGACAAGCCACCTGACACAGCGAAGGCTGCGGTTGCGGGCGCAACGTCTAATGGGACGATCGGGACGACCGTGGGGAACAGCACCTCTCCGACCAGCGGAACTGGTGGTGGCGGAATGAGTACCGGCAATGGCCAGAAGGCAGGCGGGCTGGCGAAGAGGAACAAGGCCACCTCGACGACGCCTGGCGGCTAACATTCCCTAGCAGCTTTGCCAACCACCCGGCACCGGATCGCTAGCAGATCCGACAGTCGGGTGGCATTGCTAGCGGTGCCTTCGATGCCGATGGTCGTTCTTTGATGGCCCGCGAGATGTGTGCCGATACGAAGTGGTTGGTGGAGATTGCGTGACGGCTAATCCCCCGAAGGCTGGACGGGCCGCGGAACGGATCCTGTGGGCTTGGACGGCCTGGGTGACTGGCCTGGGCATCTACCAGTCCGGCACCAGCGTTCAAAGCATGGAGAAACTGATCGCTGACCATCTTCCGATGACGATGCCCTTCAATCCCGAAGCGCTCCAAGTGGCCGTGGTTGCGGGCTACGTCGTAACGGCAGGTTTCCTGGCTTGGATGGTGTTGAAGATTGGCGAGGGAAAAGGATGGGCGAGGACTAGCTTGGCGCTGAACTTCGGCTTTGATGTCTTTTCGACAGCGTTGCCCCCCTACCACGGCATCAGCGGCCTGCTGATGGCGGTGGCAGACCTCGGGCCGCAAGCCGTGGCCGCCTACCTGCTTTACACGCTGCCGGGCCGGCTCAGCTTTCAATAAATCTGCCGATGCACCGTTGGCTGACGGTCATCATCCGCAGGTTCAGTGTCGACGGCTAGGGCGGCTGCGTTTCGATTACGGTATTTGGTGTGGGGCGAAGGTTGGGAGACTGAAGCCTAGGATCATCGGCTGCGTAACAGCGGAACATGAAGGTGTTGTCCGCGTTGTTGAACCAGGCATTGCTCTGAGACTGCACGCTGTCTGCGACCATCTGCCGACCAAGCGAGGCGCAGTAGGCGTTGGCACGCTTCGCGCTGTGCTCGACAAGATTCCCAGAGCTGACGATACCGCCCTGCTGATGGGTGCTGACCATGTAGGTGTCTGGCCCCATCGGAACGACTTCGCTGGAGCTGACGCAGGCGGAAAGGCCCAGGGCTATGGGCACAGCCAGCAGCAGCCCGTTACGAATCTGCATGGATCGCACTCTTCTCCTGGCGCAGAAAAGAGTCAACCGTAAGTTGCAATTCTCCCAGCGAGGTTGAGATCTGTTAGAGGAGAGCCGGCGTCGCGTCTTTGGCTATGAAACACTACCCTACTTTCCTGCACCGGCGCCTCCAGCGGACCTCGCCCGCCGGCGCAATGCCGTCCACGCGCCAATGGCGGAGATGACCTCCGCCCGTTGTTATCTACGCTAGTGCTGCCGAATCGTGCGTAGTCCCCTAGTCCGTCCCCGAATTCCCATCGAGTCCGAGCGAGAAAAGGGGCCCGCATTGCTACGTAGCAATGCCTATCCTGCCATCCGTATCTGTGATTTTAAGTGATCGCCAGTGATCGCGCCGCTGAGGCGATTGCCATTCTCACTGGGGATCGCTCCCGATCGCTCAGGATCACTAAATCTAATTCGGCTGAATCGAGAGCTCCTCTTCCCTCGCGCCCGGCCAAACTCAGATGAAGCTGAAGATCGGAGAGCCTGCGGGGGAGAGCGACCTTCATGAAGCCTGAAAGCCTGACGAAAATGCTCATTCACGACGATGAGGGTGCGGCCATCGCCTACACCCGCGATGGCATCGTCTATGACCTCGTGTCAGGGGCGCGGATCGCCAAGCTTCAGGCAGGCCAGATCTATTCACTCGACGGCCAATTCCTCGGAACGCGCCTGCCTTCAGGAAAGGTTCGCGGAGCAGAGGGAAAGCCGGCGCCTTTTCTGAATCTCTTTCGGAGAGAGTAGGCAGTCAGGCCCTTAACGTCATCGGACGGGCTCCGGGCCACATCCGATGACGGCCGGGGTCGTTCGTCCGGCGGGGATAAAATACTGCGGGCGCGTGGCTCTCAACATTCCGCCCTTTGGTTGAGGACGTCAGCTCTAGAAGGTCGCCAAGGCGTGGGCGACGCCTGCCCCCGCCAGCAACAGAGTGACGGTGCAGGTGATCGACACAGCGAAGCGCCACCAGATGGGCGGCGGCTGCGGGGCGGGGATGTCTGTCATGGGGCGCGGGGGATAGCAGGCGGCTCCGTGAGCGGGGAAGAGGGCTCCGCGCTAACAAAACCGTGAGGCGATGACGGACGCGGCCAATCCGTCAGCGACGCTACCCGTGCTTATTAACTCGCCTGCGGCGCTAGTGCCGCGTTCGTGCAGTGCAACCTGGAGTAGCAGGGCGCAAGGTACCAAACTGGGCCAGCGAGTGCGACCTCGCTGGGGTGGGGGTACCCCGTATTCCGGAGTGGCAGATTGGAATGCGAGGCGGTGGTTGCCGCTCTTCCCTTATTAATCCTTTGGCGCCTGGCATTGCGCATCACTGTCCAGGCGCCAAACCCTTTTTAGGAACGCCCGATCGGTTCCAAATCCGTCAGTCATCCGTATCTGGGACTCCACCTGCCGGTCTGTTCGTGCTTTGTTCTCGCCCGCGATAGGGGAGGGCGATCTATGAACGACCAGGACAGGCTCATCCCCTCAGACCTGCAGCCAGTTGATGACGCGGAACTCGCTCGGATCGTTCAGACGAGGGTCGAAAGCATGGGCCGGCGGTCGGTGCACCCGGCCGACAGGATCGCGGCGGCCCATTTAGCCGCGGAGGTCGTGCGCGCCATCCAGGGAGCGAACTACGTCGTCCTGCAGGGGCCTCCCGCTGCTTGCGAATAGCTGCCAGTGCACCCGCCCGAATTCCGCCTCAGCCACCACCTCTCGGACTGGCCCGACTGCCACCTCGAAGCCCAGTGCCCTGGGTGCAAACGCTCCTCAACGGTGCCCACGCGGCTGTTGATGCAGCGCCACGGCGACATGAAGGTCATCGAGGCGGTTAAGCGCATGCGGTGCCAGAAGTGCCGGGTGTCGCCCGCGCCAGCCTACCTCTGCGCCTCGCATCACCGGTCTTTCTGCTACGGGCCGGATCCAGACTGGGCGCTGGAACTGGTGCCGGAGCCGAGGCCCTAGAACTGATCTCCAGGCTCAAGCCCCGGTTAGCGATCACATTGAAGTCAGGTGGACGATGATTGACGATGTCAACGGCGGTTCTCTGACAGACCAAGGCACCCTAGACGGGGGGCTTTGATGGGGTCGGTATGGACAAGGGCAAGCGCTGGCTGAAGGCCGAGGATGCCGCGACCTATGTCGGAGTGCGGGTCGATCAGTTGCGACGCCTGGTGCGCACCGGAAGGCTGCCACCGCCATCGCATAGCCTCGGGCCGCGATCGCCACGCTGGGACCGGCTCGCGCTAGATGCGGTATTCGAGGTGAAGCAAGTTAAGCCAGATCACGTGACGCCATCTGGAATGGCCCATGCGCTCCTCGCAGAACACAACGCGAAGCGTCGCAGGAAGGAACAGGTAGAGGCTTTCAGGCGTCGTGAGCCAGTTCCACGCTGAATGTCGGAGGGCGCCCGATTGGCCTACGAAAAGACGCGCTGGCTGAGCAGGCGGGCAGCGGCCGAATATCTATCGATGGAGGTGGACCACCTGAAGCGCCACGTGAAGTCCGGGAAACTACCGCGTCCCTCCTTCCACCTTGGGCCGAAGACGCCCCGCTGGGACAGAGAGGCGCTGGACGCGGCGATACAGGGCGGACAGGGCCAGGCAGAAAGTTACGAGGAGACGGTGAATGACATTCTCTCGGGCAAATACTCGCGTCGTCGAAAAGCGGATGGCGGACGAGAGCTAGCCCCGCCGAATCCTCAGATTGTCCCCGAGCGGCCGGAACCTGAGCTCGCTCGCCGGCGGCGCCTTCACAAGGAACGGCTGCGCAAGGCGGCAGAAGCTGCGGAGAAGGCGTCCCCGGATTAGGCCGGGGGTTGTTGCAGAACGGCGCGCTGAATGGAGATACTTCTCTCTGTTCTCGGCCGCGAAGGATGACTGCGTGATAAAGCACCCCCGTCTGATGCGCCTTGCTACCATGCTACTTTGCCTTCTCGCCATTGCAATTGCCCCAGCGGCGCGGGCGCAGCGAGTGCTGGAATGCCGCTTCGTTTCGGTGGCGCCGTCCTCCTTCGTTTACGGCCAATGGAGCTTCGCGGCAGATATTTCCGGTGGCTTACTCCATCTCCTCCTGGCCCGGCCGCAGGACTCCGATCCGACCGTGACGACTTATACGCCGCTCGATCATGGCCGATCGGTCCATACCGCGATGCAAGTCGGCTCCGGCGATGGTGCAAGCACAGCGGATTTCGATATGGCGACGCTGGGGCCGGGCGATCTCGTCACGCTTGACCAGTGGCAGTTCGGCGGCACCGAGGAGTATGATCGACTTATCCTACGGTGCCCTTCCCACACCTGATCTTGCCAACCTGACGCCGCGCGCTGCTGGAGCAGCTTGTTAGCGCCGGCGTGGCTCTTGGGCGCGGCTACGCGGCCAAACGCCGTATGCTGCTAACAATGTCCCCCACCCTGTAGGGCTTAGCGAAGAAGACGGCGGCAGGGTCAAAGTCTTTCAGGCGGCTAGTTAGCTGAGGCGCGAAACCAGACGCGATGATCAGAATAATCGGGGGGTGATGAGTTCTCGCGTGCGTAGCGATATGAACGCCGTCCATTTTGCCGGGCATTCTGACGTCGGTGAATAGCACGTCGAAGAACTCCGGCCCGGTGAGGCGTAGGGCGGCCTCGTCGCCGCTGGAGGCTTCTTCAACGTCGAAGCCTTCTTCCCGCAGAGCCTCCGCGGCAGTCAGTCGTATCAGGTGTTCATCTTCGACAAGCAGTATACGCAGTGCCGCCCCCACAGGATTTCCCCCGCTGCCATCTGGCGCCACTTGTAGGCGCTATTTTTATCAATGATTTAGCTCGCCGATTTCCATACACGACCGCGGCATTGGATGCCGCAAAGGCATTCTCAAAAGGATCTCACGAACTCGTGAACATTCCTCTATACTATCCCTTCGCAAGGGACGGTGGGATGCCTGAGTATCGGATTTACGAACTCGATCATGCCGGGGACATCGTGCGCGGACGTGACTTCGACTGTGACTGTGACGATGGAGCGCTGGCCGAGGCACTGGTTGGACTGCGCTCGGCCGAACGAGCTGAGGTGTGGTGCGGAACACGGTGCCTCGGGCAGGTGTGTGGGAAGCATGATCGAAGCGGGTAGCAAGCAAGGCCTACCGCTTGGCCCTGGCTACTTATGCGGCCCCGGGACGTCACCCCAGTTTATCTGCCAGCTCGCTCGTGCTAGGACGTTTAAACAGCCACTCAGAAGAGCAGCTAATTGTGAATTAGGTCACTGCGCAGCGACCGGGAAGTCGCGATCCTGCATCCATGTTGGCAAATCAGAATTTCTCCGAAGAGGCTCAGCTCCGCGCTAGAGAGCGTGAAATTGCCGTTCTGCGGAGGCGCCTCGCTGATCTCGAGGCCGAGAATGGCCGTCTTTGGCAAGCAATGCATTCTACCGGCGACCTGTTGAGGAAGTTCTTGACCGACGACGATTGAGATCGCCCGTTGGCTTTTATGGAGTCGACGGCACTAACCAACTCAGGCGCCGTGACAAAGATAATGGATAAGTTCCATACCCGAATCACGTCTGGTGAATTTACGCTTCGAGCCGGGCTAGTGGTCGAGATATTGCCGGATTGAAGTAAAGCAAAACCCCGCCTGGTGAGGGCGGGGCTTTGTAGTCGAAGCTGGAGCTGGGCGGCCTATTGTTCGGAGCCCCTGCCCTCTTTCAGCGCCTGCTCAGGCCCTCCCCAGAATGTCGCGAGCGAGCGAGACCGCCGCAAGATACTGGTGGTTGCAGGATTCGCGGTTCGGATCGGCCTCCTCCGCGAGCTCGGTCAGCACCATCCTGGCCTTCGCCTGCAGCCCCTCTGGCGTGTGGGCCTTTAGTTCGGCCACTTCCTCGCGGATCTCGTGCCGGCGATTGACCAGTGCTCGCTCCAGCTTGTCGATCTCCTTCGCGCGAGGATGGTCGAACGGCATGAAATCCCGCTCGGCATCCCACGCGGCAAAAGTAGCTTCCGCGTCTCCGAATTCGCGGCAGAGAGCGATGAGCTCACCGTCCAGTTCCTCAGCCTTCGCGGCGCCCGCTTCACCAGCGACGAGCAGCGGTGCGGAGCAGGCGATAAGCCCGCGCCGGGCGATGTGACGACCGCTCATGCGTCAGCCCTCCCCAGCACGTCACTGACAAGCGACAGAGCGACCATGATTTCCTCGTCTTCGCAGCCCTCCTCGAGCTGGGCACTGTGTTGCTGGCGGATCATCTCCTCAAGGACAGTCGCTTTCGCCCGCAATCCCTCGGGCGTGGTGGCGGGTAAATCTGACACGCGCTGGACTGCGCCGCCGATGCGGGTCCAAAGGCCGTCCGGCAGATTGAAGGCGTCCGCGTGCTTATTGCCCGGATCGACCTTGGTCACCTTCCAGAAGGCTTTGTCCTCGGCGCGCATGCGGTGAAAGTCGCCGGCTGCCGCCAGTAGTTCGCGGTCCGGGTGTTGATCCCTTTCCGTCTGCGCGCTGACGGCGATCTGAGCGGTCTTCATTGGCCGCCTCCCGCCTGGAGCTGGTCACGATCAGACATCGCAACGCACGCGAGCGCCCAGCAAACCCACCAGCAGATGATCGGAGTAGCCGAGATGGCGCCTCCCTGGATGAGCGCCGTAAGTATTGTGATGAGCCACACCGCCAGCGTCGCCATCAAAGCGATGAAGAGCAGGTTCGGGGCTGATGGGGTAGTATTGGTCTTAGCCTCAGACATGGTTACAGGACCTCGTCAGGGGTCAGGCACAGGTGGGAGCTGGAGTCCTGCCTGTGCCGACCTTGCCCAGCCTCTCGGCCGGACTCACCGGGAAACCGTCCCGGCGCGGATGGCGCTGGAGCTCGCTGTGCGGCCTCAGCGCAATGGGGTGGGTGGTCAGTGCGCCAGCGCGAGCAGCTGGGCTTGCAGCGCTACGATCGCCCTGCGGCAGGCGCGGACGCGGGCGCGCTCCGCGTTGATCCCGCGCATCGCCCTGCCCTGCCAGAAGCGGCGCATCGGCTTCTTCATGCGGTTCGCCTCGCCCAGCGCCTTGCAGGCGTAAGCGACGCCCTCGATCAGGTCCGGCAGATACGAGAGTTCCTGCGCTAACTGGATGCGCAGGCCCTCTTCCTTGGTCGGCCCGAAGACCTCGGCGTGGGTGCGGAACATCGACACCGAGCGCAGCGGGTTGTGGGCGGCGAGAGGATGGCGGGAGCCGACGTAGCGCATCTAGGAAATCCTTGCTGCGATTCGTGTCTGGTGATATGAATAGTATCACATGAGGCGGGATGCAACTATTAATGTCGAGAGATACTAAAAATATCTATGCCACGGCGGGACAGATGAAGGCGGCACGGGCGCTGCTTGAACTGTCGGGCGAGAAGCTGGCCGAGCTTTCAGGGGTCAGCCTGGTCGCAATCCGTCGCGCGGAGGCCAGTCGCGGCCTCGCAGGGATGATGCGAGCCAACGCCGACGCTATTAGAACCGCCCTGGAAGGTGCGGGGATCCAATTCATTCCCGAGAACGGCGGTGGTGTTGGCGTGAGGCTGCGGGAGCCTGGAAAATCGTGACTGCCAAAAGCGACGGCTCGCGCGCCGCGCGAATCCTATCGATATCGCTATTTATGATCTCGACGCGGACATCCTGAGATGGCGGGTCCAAAGGTTCTGATAATCGATCCGCTCCCTCCGATACCCGATGATCCCGATGATCCCGATGACTGGGAGGATGAAGGGGAGGAAGTCGACACCCTGGACGATAACGACCCTGACCAACACTTCCGGCTCACGCTGCCGCCGAGAGGGTCCGACGACGAGGAGGTGCTGGCAGCACTTCACTGGGCCGCGACGGAGTTCCCCGGCGAGCCAGTGAAGACGATCAAACTCGTCAAGCTCGCCAGTGTTCCGTGGTCAGTCTTCATGGCGATGCTGGATAAACTGGTAGCCGAAGGGCAAATCACCCGAGATGGCGATCGGATTGGCTGGCCGGAGAGCCCCCAAGAAGGAGAACCGGTTGCATGAGTTTTGACAAGCAACGGACGGCCGGGCAGCACTCGCGTCCGCCTAACCGCAATTCAAGGCCACGCGTCGGGACCAGTCTCAGCGTGAGCTGACTGTTCAGGAGTGGGGGCGCTTGTCGAGTTTTTCGAATCTCATAGGCCAAGGCTGGCTGCAGCTGGCAGAGCTCGCGCTTGCTTTTGCATTGTCTGCCCTAATCGGGCTCGAACGTGAGATTCGTCAAAAGAACGCTGGGCTGAGAACATATACCCTCGTTGGTGTCGCCGCCGCCCTGTTCATGCTCATCTCAAAATACGGCTTCATGGACGTGCTCGCTCCTTACCGGGTCGTGCTCGACCCTTCCCGCGTCGCCGCTCAGGTCGTGTCCGGAATTGGGTTCGTGGGTGCCGGTGTAATCTTCATGCGCCGCGACGTCGTGCGCGGCCTAACGACGGCCGCGTCCGTCTGGGTCACCGCTGCTCTTGGGATGGCCTGTGGCGCCGGCCTGCCCGTGCTCGCCATCGCGACGACGATCGCCCATTTCATCGTGATGCTGGTCTTCCCCAAGCTGGTGGAACGACTACCCCGCCCACGCCGGATCGCAAACGACATTCAAGTCTCTTACGAAGATGGCCGCGGGCTGTTGCGGCTGATCTTGATTAGGTGCACCGAACTTCGGTTCGCTATCGATCACGTGCGGATCGAACGAGAAAATCGCTTAACAAGAGCCCGGGATGACGCCGAGGACGCTGTTCATCATCTTGGGGCGGCGAAAGAGCCGCCGGAAGGCCGAGAGCCCGTTACCCTCAGCATGCAGGTCAAAGGGAAAAGACCCATCGAGCACCTCATCGGTAGGCTTATAGAGATCGAGGGTGTTCTGCGGGTTGGAACCACGAATGACGGCGCTGACCTGGAGTAGCTGGCCCAGAGGATTGGCGCGGTGGAATTTTGGAAATGGAAACGCAGGGCGCGACTGAGCCCTCTTTTGGATCCCTAGGCTCCGGCTTAAGTCCCAGCAAAAGGTCTGGTTATGACTGATGACATCGAGCATCCAGATGCAGATCCGACGGTCAGGCAACTGGGCGAGCAATTCGGTCGAGGCTTAGCAGAGGCCGACCTAACCACGTTCGAAGCAGTCCTCCTTGGTGCAGCGGACTCACTTCTGCAGGGAATGGCCGAGGCTGGAGAGGACGAAGATGTCGCGCAGGTGGCGGTGGATCAGTTCCGCAAGGGGGCCCGGGATGAGTGGACGCGGGTATCTATGGCTCTCAAGAACGCCACGCCTGGCAGAGCTTAGTGGAGGTGCTGGAGCTCGCTTGGCGCGGACTCTCACGGTGGAGGAAGACCCCGTTGCCTCCGGCTGAACGTCAGTAGGCTCGGAACAGAGGCCTCTAGCGATTGACTTCACTCGGCCTCATCAGGGCCCGCGTTGTAGGGCTTAGCAAAAGCCAGGCTTGCAACTGGATCGATGCGGTCGGCCTCGCGCAGCGCCCAAGTTGACCAGGCCTCTATTTCGACCGCGGAGACAGGTGTCTCCAGGTTTGCATTGGCCATGCGGACAGCCTCAACATAACGGCGGATTTCCTGAGCACGTGCTAGGGCTGATGCCTCGCCTAGAAGGCGATCCACCCGGGCGCGTTCCAGCTCTG
The DNA here is from genome assembly GCF_009766125.1 of Acidisoma sp. S159. Lineage (NCBI taxonomy): Bacteria > Pseudomonadati > Pseudomonadota > Alphaproteobacteria > Acetobacterales > Acidocellaceae > Acidisoma > Acidisoma sp. S159. The sequence continues at coordinate 16,411 of NZ_LMUG01000012.1, read as the reverse complement.
CTTTAAGCTCCCGAGCTCGCCGTTCAGACTCTTGCTGTTGCTGCCGAGCCTTTTCCTGGAGTTCGGCCTTCCGTTCTATCAACCACTCCCGTTTCCTCACGACACTTTCGCGGTACTGCATCTCTCCCCGCACAATCACCTCGACCGCAATTTCTGAGAGCTGATCCTCGAGAGGCACCTTTCCGTCCTCCCAGGCCCTCGGAGAGGCTGAGCTGCGAAAGCCTGCGCCGACGGCCAAGCGGATGTGCCCAGCCTTCACGGGAGGGTCGGACGGCCTCGTCCGCGGCTCCATGAAAGTAGCTTCAAAACTTACATACTGGTGGCCAACAGTGACGGAGAACACCTGCCCGTCATTCACTTGACCCTCCACTCGGCATTCGCATCGCACCAGCGTTGAGAAAAGCGCCGACAGAAGCCTGAGCCGCCGACGTTCGATGGGGGAGTCATATTTTGGTCGGTCCCAGTGGTAACCGGTGGCCTGAGCTTTTCTTCGTCGGTCCTCGTCCTTTGCGAGAAGGTCGGCAATGGCTCGGGGAGGTTGTTTGAGACTTCCGCTTGCGACCACTTTCCCAACCGCTCGCCTTACTCGGCTTCTGACCGCTTCCAGATCCTCCTCGTAGACGGGTTCCGGCGGAATTGGCATTGCCGAAATCTCGGCCGGTAATAGCGACTGCCTGAAGTGGGCATAGGCGCCCCCTCCGATAATTACCTCATTGTCCTGCCCAGGAAGCCTAGGATTCAACGGTGCCTGCGGGGGCGTGGGCTTTCCCGCGGTCTTGCGTGCCCACCAGCCGCGAGGCGGCACTGGAATATGGGCCCGGGCACACGCTTTTGCCAAAGCAACGTCCGAGATCTCAAACCGTTTAGAGAGCGCTGAGATAGGCTGGGACCAAACCAGCTCGTAAAGCTCGTTGCGGCTGATACGATGAGGCATGGTGCAGCACTGTCCTCCGGAAGGCTCGGATCATCCGTGGAACATCGCGTAAAGTTGGGCAACGCACGTTTGGCCATCCAACGATTTGTCGGAAGTAAGGTCCGCCTAACTATGCTCTTGCGCGTGATGGGTTCTCAGATCAATCCCCTAGTCTGTCCCCTAGATCGACGGCTATTCGGGCAGCAACTAGCCGCCGCCTGCGTTGGTCCGGCTCGACAGGTTCGCCTGATCCGCCGCGCAGGGGTATGAGCTGCGAAGCGCTTCGAGAACCAGTTCTGCGGCCGAACTCGACCGAAAACCGGGCTTCTGCCGAATGTAGCGCTGAAACGATCGGACCACGTCGAACCTAGTCAGTGAAGCCGGCAGGCAGATGCCGATACTGGGATCGTTCCCCCCAAGGGCGAGAACGTCCGCGACGCCTATTACGTAGGCCGTGCATACCGGGCTATCGTCAGCACAGTAAGCGGCAAGACGACCGCCTGTCATGAAGGCCTGCGCCGTCGCAGCCTCGGTCTGATGAGAGCAAAACAGGGCCAGAAATAGCGCCCCAATCCATAATAATTGCTTCAAAGCCTTATCGTCCTGCCAACAGCCGCATCAATCAATTCGGGTGCTCCATGACCTGTTCAAAGCTCACCCTTGAAAAAATTGTTCCCCTCGAAGGGCGCGGCCACTCCAGCGCTAGATCAGGCAGCGACGCTGAACATCACCCTTGAACAGGGACTCGTCAAAGAGCAGAATCGCAACGAAAGGGTCGGGCGGCATTTGCGCGCCCCAGGGATCAAGCCAGTGATCTACGCAGTTGTCAGCCTGGTCGTTCTTTGTTTTTGGCTGAGGGCGAGCCTCTGGGGCATCCCAATGATGTTCTTGCTCGAGGCGCTGTTCCTCGGTCCGATTTTCGTCACCTGGGATCTAGCCTCCCAGTCGAGCGGTGCCGAGTATTTCGCGCTCCTCGCCGCGATTGCGGTCGCCCCGGTCCTCATCAAGACTCTCACGATCTACGCTCTGAGAACCAGGACTCCGGCGCGCGCTCAATGATGGCTTTGCTCGGCCACTATCCCGAGATGCTCCTCGTCGGACTGGGCGCTGGTGTCGTGCTCCAGCTCTTCCTCTACCTGGACAAGCTGATCATCTGGTCGCTGTGGAAATGGGGGCGCCTCTGTTTCGAGAGAGACGCCCGCAGATCATGGCGAAGGCAGGCGGTCTTTCTTCGCAGCCGCTACCCCGAGGCCTCCAGCGTTGCCCGCGTAGGTCGTCATGAGCCGGTTCACGACACCTGGAGCGGCGGCCGGGTTGAGCCCAGCCTGAACAAGCCGGTTCGCTAGCAACTGACTTCCGAGGTAGGCGCGAGCGCCCCGTGCGGCGAGTGCCGTGCCTCCAGCTGCTGCAGCCAGGTAGGCCGCATCGACCGGGTTGGCAGCGCCCGTAATCACACCTCCAACGATACCCCCTGCGCGCGTCATGGCGTCGAGCGTAGCTACTCGATTGGCCGTCCCGCTATCTGGCGGCTCTTTCAGAAAGCGCTGGCCGATGCGCGCCAGATCAACGATATCTCCGCCACCGCCGGCATAGGCCGTGCTGCTGCCATAGGTTTTGCCCACAGCGCTGGCCAGCCTCGCGGGGCTGATGTCTCCGCCTGTGGCGCTGCTCACCAAGGGCTCGATCGTCTTCAGGTTCTTGTATTGCAGCCGGGCCTGAGAATAGGCCTGGGCGTCTTGCGGGCTGAGGCTGCGGGATAGCGCGTCCTGCAGAACTCCCTTTATCTGACCGGCGAAGTTGGCGACGTTGCTGTCCCGGCTGTTGATGGCGGCATCGAGCGTCGATCCCTTGTGGATCAGGTTTCCAAAGGTCTGCCCCGTGATCGTGTCGCCTGGCTGGACGTTCTTCATCACGCCGGCAAGCTGACGCTGGACCACGGCGTATTCCGAATCAGTCAGCGACGACTGGGCTTTCGCCTCGATCCCAGATAGGTCCTGCACGAATTGCGGGTCGAAGTTCACGTCGTTGTTGTTCTCGACGTGATCCAGTGTCGCGCCGATGCGCAGCTTCGCGTTCGTCATGACCTGAGGCGTGACCTTGGGGGTATCTTCGCCGATCTGGTTCGAGACGGCTTTGTTGAAGGCCGCCTGCTGGGTCGCAGATTCAGCCGTCGCGCCTGAGAACGGCACCTGCTTGGTAACCGCGTCCACCGTGCGCACGGCCGGATTTGTGCTGAGCTGGCCAAGCGTGATGGGAATGCCGAGCTGCCTCGCCTTTGCTGCCAGAGCCGCCGTCTCAGCGTCCGTCGATCCGCCGAGGGCTGCCTTGACGATGCCCTTCCCGGCGCCAATGACTGCGGGGACGGCGCCGCCAAGAACACCACCGAGTTCCGCGCCCTGCTCGACCTGCGGCAAGAGCGGATTGTTGGAGCCCCCGGAAGTCGCCGCGGCGACGCCAGCTCCTTGCGCCGCTCCCTTTGCTGCATTGGTGCCCAACGCAACGAGGGCGTTCCCGCCGGGGATAGCACGCACCCCGTTCGCCACTGCGCCAGCAACCCGGCCCACGCCTGGGATCGCATCCAACACAGCGCCGACGCCAGCGCCTCCAGCCGCCATCATGGGAATAGCCTGGGCGATATTCCCGCCGACATTGCCCGCGAGATAGAGCGGATTGTTTCCGAACTGCTGCTGGTTGCCCTGGATCGCGGCCATCAGATCGTTCGAGACCTGATCGGGATGCAATCCGACCGAGCTGTCCAGGGATTTGAGGAACGGAACGTTGTTGTCCACGTAGTTTGCGACGTTGGCGAGCGTGCGCGCCGTGCCCCGGTAGGCGTCAGCTGCGCCTGCGCCAGCGGCCTGCATCCAAGTCGGGATCGTTGCGCCACCGGGGGAGCTGATCGGAGTTGGATTAGGACCTCCAGCGGCGGCCGGATCGGGGGTTGCCCCGCTGACAGCGATTGGCGCCGAAGCATCGGCTGGCCCATCAGGCGGTGCCGCTTGCTGGAGCTTGAAGCGGTAGTAATCGGCATCGCTGAGGTTCGTGGTGACGCCTGATCCGTCCGGCGCAGGATGAGGTGCGACCGTCGCGAAAGCGGCTGGAGGCGCCGCGGAAGGCGCTCCGGGCGGGGTAGAGGGCGGCGGCGTCTGCGGAGGCGCCAACGTAGCTGACGGAGCGCCAGAACCACCTGCAGCCTGAGGAGGCGATCCAGAGCCCGTAAGCATCTGCATCATGGTCGCGTCGTCTGGACGGCCAGGAATGGGTGCGGCCGAGGGAAGGTTGCCTGGAGCTGCGGCAGAGCTGGAGGCCGGTGGCGGGCTCGATCCGGAGCCGCCGGTCAACATCTGCATCATCTGGTCGTCGCTGGGGCGACCGGGGATTGGCGCCGAGCCCGGCGCGCTGCCGGCATCGGTAGCGTTCCCAGTATCGGCCTGCGCCACCTTGATCCCGCCAGCCCGCAGGATGTCCTGATAGGCGGCCTGGACCTTGCCGACGTAGGCTTGCGTCTCGGGGTTGTTGACGTTTCCGTTTGGCCCCGCGTTGTAGTGCATCAGCGCATCCGGCACGTTGCCGAACTGCGTCAGCATCTTGCTGAGATACTTCGTGCCGCCGTTGATGTTCTGACCGGCGTCGGAACTGTCCTTGACGCCCATATCAGAGGCCGTGCCGGGCTCAAGTTGCATGAGGCCGTGCGCGCCCGTGGGGCTTGTGGCGTTCGGATCATAGCTGCTCTCGACTGCGGAAACGGCAGCCGCAAGGTTAGGATCGACGTTGTTTGCCTGCCCCGCCTGCGCGAACAGCGAGTCATAGGGCGTGACGCTCATGCTGGTCATGGCGTGATCCCCGGCGGCAGGCCCGTCGCTGGGTCATAGGGTGCGGCTGGAGGCGGCACGCCAGCCGGAGCCCCGGCGGGAGCAACAGCCGGCGCCGACGAGAAGCCGAGCTTGCTGCCATCGATGAAGCCGTTCTGCGAGGCCGACCACACTTGGTTCAGGAAGTTGGTGCGCGCCGATCCGGACAGGCTTTGCAGCACCGTTCCGCGCTGCTTCGGGTTCATGAGATCGAAGGCATAAGCGCGAGGATCGACAGACTTGTTCCAGTTTGCCGACCACTGGTCATAGTTCGATGCCGGCAGCCCGGACTGCGTGAACGCCTGCGCCTGAGCCTGCTGCATCCGCTCCAGCCCCATCGTGGCCTTCACCACGTCCGTGGCGGCCAGATTGCTGATGTGCGTGGAGGCGTTGCTCGTCAGCGCCGTCGCGAGCTTGCTGTCCGTGCCAGGGCCCATGGCCGAGGCTTGGTTCGAAGCATAGGCCGTCAGGTATTTGTTCGCCTCGTCGTAGCTCGCGATGCTGTTCGGGTCGGTGCCGATGATGTTCCGCACGTAGGGGACCGAATTGAGGTAGCTCGCGACCGCCTGCCGGGTATCGGTGCCGGGACCAGTCCCGGTGGGGCCGAGATTCTGGAGAGCAGTGAGCGCCTTGTTGAGCTGGAAGATGCGCGAGCCCGATGTTGCTACCGATTGGTAGAGATTGTGCGCGTCGTTGGCTGATCCCGTGCCGGCGACAGTTGCTCCAGCCGATTGCGCCGGCCCGATGCCGGTCTGGATTGCACCAGGAGGCGCGCCAGGCGGTGGCGTTGGCATGCCTGGAACGCTGGAGGCCTGCGGCCCGGAATACGGCGCCCCACGGCCTGGAAGCCGTCCAGTGCCGAAGATGGAGGGCGTCGATCCAGCGCCACCGCCGGGCACGAGATTGCCCTGGCCTTGGCCCACCGCGACTGTCGCCGCCGGGAGTGTATAGGTTGAACCGTCCGGCGCAGTGATCGTCCGCTGAGAAACCTGCTCGCCGGGCGAGAGCGTCTTCTGCAGGTTCATGCCGACCGCGTTGGGATTGGTCGTCGGATTGGTATCGACACCAGTGATCCCTCCGCCCGTGTCGGTCAGGGATACGTTCGGCCGGAAGATCTGCGCCTGCACACCGTCGCTGAAGGATCGGCCTGCCTGGTTCGTGACCCAGCCCTGAAGCTGCTGCCCATAAGCCTGCTTATAAGCCGGGTCATTCATCTTCGTCGGATCCATCACCGGCATCGACGCCGCTATGTCTCCCGCAATCTCATCGGTGGGCAGGCCGGCCGCATGGAGACTGCCAACCACGCCATACACATCGCCCGGCGTCACGTTGGGGCCCAGCCGCATCAGCGGCGCGAACGCCTGATTGTATGGCGACATCCGATTCAGCGTCTGGCTGAGTCCGGATTGGTTGAGTTTGTATTGTTCCTCTTGGCGCTGCTGTGCCTGCGCCGCGACATCGCCGGCCAAATAAGCAGCCGCAGGATTCCCCGCCACGAGCGACATCAGCTTATTGCTGTCTAGCTGCCCGGTGGTTGGATCGATCGACTGACTATATGCCTGACCGATCGCCTGGCGTGCCGCTAGCGTCTGCTGAGCAGTCTGGTTCTGAAGCCGCTGGCCCTGGATGTCCTGAGCCTGGCCATACATTTGCAGCAGATTGTTTTGCTGCGGCGGCTGGTAGACGGGCGCGCGCGCTTCGAGTTCTGGGTAGGGAGAGCCGAGAACGTTGCCTGACATTTCCTACGCTCCCGGCGCCGCTGGTGCAGACTGCACCGATTTCGCCATATCCTGCAGATGCACGGACCCGAGGATAGCGCCTTTGAAGCGCTGGACTATGAAGCTGCGAAGTTGCGCCGGATCCTTTGGAAGTCCGGCGAGAGTCTGCGATGCCTCCTCGACCGTCGTCTTTCCGTCCTTCACGCCTTGCGCTGCGGTGGACACCACGTCCTGCATCGTTAGCTCAGGCTTGCGTGCCAGCGTGCCATAGGCGTGCACCCAGTAATTCGACCGCTGGATTTGCCCGGCCAGGTTTGTCGGATCCGGATTCTGAGGGTGGAAGGCATTCTTGATCCGCTGCTGAACGATGTCCGACATCTGCCGGCCCGGCGGTCCTGCCATCTGCCCCGGAACAGGTGCGGGACCTGGAGCGCTCGCCGCGCTTCCCCCAACAGCGGCGGGAGGAGCGAATCCCTGCATCAGGAGATTGGTTCCAGGACCAGGCGGCTGCCCTGATTGAGCAGCGAACTGCGCACCGAATTGCGCGTTTTCCTGGGCACGCTGAGCGTGAGTCTGATGAATTGGCATGATGTGCGATCAATCGTAAGCGATGCCGGGGGTTGAGCCAAAGCCACCGTAGTTTGACGCTTGGTTGACGGCCTGAGCGGAAGAACCGAACAGGCCGCCTGTGATGCCGTTGGAATACTGGTCGCCGCCGAGGAGTCCGCTAAGCAATCCCCCACCGCTGCCGCCGCCGTTCAGCTGGTTCAGCAGCATGTTTTGCTGGAGGCTTCCGCCAAGCCCAGAGACAGCGCCGCCAATGTTGCTCAAACCCTGCGCGTTGGCATTGGCCGAGCCCACCGCGCCTGCTGCGCCTGCTTGCCCGACGCCCGTGAGGCCGGCGTTGACCTGTCCAGCGGTGTTCGTCGCATATGATCCGTAATCGCCCGCAGCCTGCAGGCCAGTCTGGTAGGGCTGCATCAGCATGTTGAAGTTCTGCTGATTGGTGTTCAGAAGTCCGGCTTGCTGGTTGATGCTGTTGGTCGCAAGGCCGCCGTAACCCTGGCCCTGGTTGAGGTAGCCGGTGCCGACGCCAGTATAGCCCTGCCCCTGGTTAAGGTAGGAATTGCCGAGGCTGTTATAGCCCTGTGCGACCTGCGCCATATCGTTGAAGTCATTCTGATACGTGCTGTTGGCGAGACCGGTGGCGTAGGCGGCAGCGCCCTTCAGGGCTGCCCCTGAGTTGCCCAGACCGCGAGCAGCAGCGCTGTTCTGCGTGCTCTCCAATCCTTGGTTCAAGGTGAACTGGTAGCCCGGCGTCGCGGCAAGTTGCGCCTGCGTCGGGCCGTTCTGCAGCGTGCTGTAGAGATTATTCGCCGCGCCGAATTCGTTGCCCGCCTGCCCATAGGCATTATTGGCCGCGCCGAATTCGTTCCCCGCCTGTCCATAAGAGCCAGCGGCCTGTCCGGTGTAGCCGGATGCTTGGCTCAGAAGATTGGTATTCGTATTGTAGGTGCCATTGACCAGAGCATTGTCGAGACCCTGATTGGCTAGCTGGCCCGTGTTCGTATAGGGCTGCAGCGCGGTCGCAACGTTCCCAAAGGTATTGTTGGAATTGTTGACCGCGTTCTGCTGCTGCTTGATCTGGAGCTTGGCCGCGTCGGCCGCCCCACCCGCAGCAGTGCCCGCAGCACTGGCGCTTAGCGCCCCCGCCGCAACTGTTCCGACGCCTGCAGCGATGCCGCCCGCTGCGAGGCCCATTAGTGCAATACCTTCAAGTTGAGAGAATAAATCTGACCGAATTCTTCGGCCCCGAGCCGGCGATAAAGGGCGCCCATTCGGGGGCCGGCGCCGCGAGTTCCAGCGCGAAAGAACACGTCATCCACGCCTTGCTCGCGCAGATGCGCGATGGATGCCCGCTGGAGCTTGAGCCCCAGCCCCGGCGCGTTTGGAGATGTGAAGAAGCTGGTATGAAGCGCCTCTGTGCGATCGTCAGACTGCAGAGAGGGCGCGGTAATCGCCACGAGATAGCCAAACATCCGCCCATTCTGCCGAGCCGTCGTGATGTGCAGGATCCCGACATCCTCCAGCTTTTGGAGCAGGGGGATGTTCTTCATTGCGATGGCGTCCGGAGGCTCGCCGACCATAATGAGATGCTCGCCGATCAGCCCCGCGCCGTCTCGCAGCAGCGCTTCGAGCGGTTCCTGCGCAAAGGTGAATTCGTTCGAGACGACGGCACGGGACATGAGCTTCGTGCGAGTGTGCTGGCCGACACTCCTCGCCGCTGCCTGCAACTGCCTGGCGTTCGCCGCGTAGTAGTGCATCTGGGCCGGTAGATTGATCTGGAGGTTCAGCGGAGCCGCGCGGGCATACCAATCCGGATCATGCGGGAGCGACAAGCAATGCTCGAAGATGCGGGCGCAGGTAGCCTCATCATTCAGCTCCGCGAAGGTGACGGAGAGAGCGCCTGGCACGCGCGCGGAGATCTGCTCCAGCTTGCGATCCAGCGCCTCTAGGCCGCCCCGCAGCGCCTCTGGATCGGCAATCACGCCAGTGCGGCGCAGGCTATCCACAACCTCATCCACAGGCCGCCGAATCACGACCGTCTTGATCTCGGGCCGCAGCTCTTGGACCAACCGCCAATAAGGCGCCGCTGCGGTCTCCACGGTGCCATGGCGAGGCAAGCCCAACCATGATTTGACATCCTGGAGACTGCGAACGTGCCGCGCTTCATTGTGCCCGCAGGTCCAGCCGTTCGCCGACAAATATCTACTGATCCAGAAGGAGCGACCTCTGGGAGAGGTGTAGACTATGAAAGGCGAAATTGCGGGCATCGGCAATCCCAGCGCGAAGGGCTATTAGCCTTGATCGGCGCTGGTTAGGGCGAAGTCGCCCGCCATGAATGGCGTAGTTCCAGCGCTGAGAGTCATCCCCTAATGGGGCGGCCGCTGGAACGAGCGCCGGTGCGCTCGCCATGTGAAAAGTATAGCATGGGCGGGGTTAGGTTGTCATTCCTTGGTTCGCTCGCAAAACCGAATTCATTAGACGACGAGCCTGAAAGCCCTTCAGATTGTCCGGGGGAGCATGCAGGTCTGCAACCCGCAGCACGAAGATCGACGTGGTGCCGCTCAACCCATCGTGCATTTTCGTCGCGCTCTATCGCTGTCTAGGATGCCTGCCTAAATTCGGAGGCAGCTCGCCATGAAACCTTCATCAGACGCCGTTGCCTCGGAATTGTGGGAACTGGTGCACGTGGACAAGGTCCCCATACGACGCGCTGCGGCACGCCTGAAGCTATCGGTCGCCGCGGCTTACGAAATGCTCGCTCGGGAGAAGCTGCGGCGGGAGGAGAGAGTTCTGCAGCAGCCGGTGCAATTCTCGTCCTACTCCCTCCAGAAGTAATTGCCCCAGCACGGGTTAGGAGACAAAAAGGGCTGTTCGAGCTCCCGGTTGCGCGGCTGCGCTCGGTAAAACTCCGCCCGTCATATTCACATCCTCGAGTGGAGACCGGTGGCTGCGCATCCAAGTCGGCAAGATGCCCGCAATAGCGTCAGGCCCGCCGGCTCAATCACCGATTAGCGGGCGACCGTTAGGAGGGTCGTGCCGAATGGAGGAAGCCACACATTATTCGTTCGTATCGGGGGAGCAGAATATCCTCCTGACGCTATGGCCGACGGATGCGAACGCTTCCCCTCTCTACCTAACATTGGACACGCGGCGAGCGTACAAACTCGCCTCGTACCTAAAGCGGCTGGCCGAGTTGCTTGGGGAAGATCCTGCTGTCCCCCGCCGTTCGCTCCCATTCGCCAATGACCGCGCGTCTGACTAGGGGATGAACTAGGGGATCAGATGATCCGCCTTCCGAAATTCTATGCCAATACAATGACTTAGGATGGCGTTCTGGCGGAGGGGATGTCCGCCCCGATCGACTGTATAACTATGAAGTCTGGAGATTTCTGAACTGTCCCACAAATTGTCCCAGCAGGGTCGTTTTCGCTGGGTTGGTCATGCTCTATCAACTCGGCTCGCGGCGTGCCGAAACGGTCGTCGAAAATTGTTGTCTTGGCTACAACATCAACGACTCAGTCTTGATTGCTCTGCCTGTCCAAGGGCCGAGCACAGAACGGGAGCGAGGTGCTGTTGCGTTGCAGCAAATTGAAATTGGCGCTCGGCTCTCACGGCCTGATCTGCACGCCTTCAGGCGAAACCGACGTCCGAAGACCGCGACCTTTCCTTCGGCCGTCCAGGTCGTGGTCATGTCCGTGCCCCACATCGTGTCGATAGTGCGATAGTGTCGGGAATGATGGTGCCGTCGTGGTTGCGCGATCCACGGGTCCACGCGGCTGACCGACCCGGCCGGGTGCCAGCAAGTTGTTTTTCGCGCATAAGCCGCAACACACGCCGCCGTGGGAACGCCGGCGATCGGCATTCGGGCCCAACCTTCCGGTGACTCTAGCCGTGGAAGGGGCTTTTCGGAGAGGATCTCTCGGACCCTGTCGAGCAAGGCTCAATCCGGCATGGGGCCCGCGGGACCTGGTCTCTGCCGCCGCTGTCTCGGATGGCGCTAAAGGTCCTGGCCTTTGATGTGGCTGAATGCAACCTCCGATAATGTGGCTAAACCACCGCTCGCACAAGGGCCAATTTGGCGATATGGTGAATGTGCGTGGCCATGCTGGACCTATTCCGCACTCCTAGCACCAACGCAACTGCCCGCGCTTCAAGCTGCCGATGCAGTTCGAGGTCCACGCCGTTAAGAAGGTGTGGCAGATTGGTCTTTTAGCCTCATCACGGAGACGATCTGCTAATCCGCTTCGCGCACCATCCTCCCACACGAAGATATTGTGGTCCGCTCGACCGAACACTAAACTCTCGCAAGCTGGACCGCTGATCGAACACCTGTTAGGCTTTTAGGGAGTCGGCAATGTTTAGTCGCAGAATGCTAATCGGCAGTGTGTCGGTCTCACTATTAGTCAGGCCACTAGAGGCGAAAGCAGATCGCGTCAAATCGCCACCGGTTGTGGTGCATCAGCATCCAACGTTTTCCCGAGATCTCGTTGAAGCTTATGATGCCCTCGGATACGACATCGAGGACGCCTATCAGAAGTTTGAGCAAGTCCGAGACGCTTACTTGAGCAAATCTCCGGAGAAATTCTGCAAAGTCTTAGCTGCCCGCTTTACAATGAACCTTAACGGCTACTCTGTCATCGTGTTGCGAGGGCAAGTCCAACCTCTGATAAGATACAAATCCCTTCTCTTCAATCGCTTTGCACTTAAACGGATCGAAGAAGCGGATTTTCTTTCAGTTGAGCCCTCGGTTGATGGTCTTTCATTAGGTCACGGCGATCTCTGGCTTACGCCTCAATGCCTCGATGATGCTTGCGCACGATCATCTCTTTCTCTCACAGTCTTCAACCTCTGGAGTGATAAATAAGGCAATTGCATTTATCGACTGGATGACGTCTAAAAAGTCAAGTTTTGAACGCGACTCGCCTCAATGAATGGCTCAAACGACGTGGATTTTACATGCTTGCTCATATTATATTGCTGTCCTTTGCTTGTGCTGATCAAGAACTTCAAAATTTTTTCTGTGATACCGAAAGGGCCGAAGCTTTCGAAAAAATCAAAGGCCGGTGAAGGGTTTGCCTCCAAGCACCACCATTTATTATCTTCAACCACAAAATCAAATCCACAAAAGTATAATTCGTTATCGTAACAGTAATTTAGGCATTTGGCCACTATTTCCTCAGGCGCTTCGATAAGCTCCATCCTCACCGAGCGTGGCGATCGCCTTGCTTGCTCACGATAGTCAGGCTCGGGAGATGCGATGCTGACCGCGATGGCCTCCAAACCGATCATGTGCAACCTAACCTCATGGCCTAAAACGCGACGCTGAAAGAGAGCCGGCGCGAAGTGCAGATAGTCGAAGCGGAACATGTCAGAGCGATCGACCACGGTTGCAGTCGTTCTATAAGACGAAATCCCTTTTGAAATCCAGGTTCCGTTGTATTTCAGGTGATGCTCAGCAACTTGCCGTTCTGTCGTCACGAAGTGCTGCGGTACCAGGAAGCCGTAGTTCTCTAGCACTCTGTAGTGGAGCGGTTTTGAGAAATTTGACCAACCAGCATGAGGTCGATTAACCACAAAACCCGAAGACCCCTGCAAAAAGGAAGTAATTGGGGCAGTCGCGGTGTCAAATTCGTACTGTTCCGAGTTCGACTTCCAGGCCCTTGCCCTGAACCTATTAAAAATACAATCTACTTCCGGTACAGCCACCTCCGATTCCTCACTCGTAATGACAAGATGTTTTCGCTCACGATCCCACAGGATCTTCTTCCAGTTACGGAAATCTGATGGACTAATGACGTCAGCGAGATGCCCCGACTGGGAAAGGGCACTGATTAATTGAAGGGTAGTTCGATCGCTCCTCGAACCAAAAACAAAGACCTTACTCATCTTACTGTCCGAGCATCTCATTGATAAATAGAATCCGACGCTCCACTGTAAGCGCCCAAGGAAAACCGCAGTTTAATTCTACGCATATGATCTTATCTCCCCCTACATCAAAAATCACGTTGACCCAGTCGACATTTTTTATCCACAACAAACTTTGAATTGTCGCGACGGGTTCTAGAAGACGGCCCCTGTCCCAGATCTCGCGGGCTCGGCCATCGAAAAGGAATATACTGCGGCGGGTTATCGTAAAACCCACCAATAGCTCGGTCGCCGTCTGTATCAAATCTTTGCTCTGCCAAAATAGCCCCGGTATTCGCGTGGGCACTTCTGACGATTCAAGGATATCTCTTATTGAACATTGCAAGCTGGTGTCAAAGGTGAGACTCGCATAGGTCTGAAATGCATTTGCGTTTAGCAGCCTCTCGCTGCTGCCAAGAACGAGTGTCATCGCTGCCGCCCACTCCGACCTCACGAAGTTCACATACTCCTCTACCATCAAGTTGGAAATTGAACACTGAGGGTATCCGTCGAACAATACCGTGGTTTTACCGACACGAGACGCTCCCCCTTTTTTGCGGCCCAGATTAAGCGAGAGGTGGCGATCCAAGAGTGTCAGGTCATCTATCAGAAAAAATGAAGTTCCAGTCCCATCAAGAATGCGCTTCAAGCTAGCGAATTCATTCGACCGATTTGAAAAGAACAAACCGCGATTCATATGACCCTCAGTATAGAATTTAGCCGTCTTGCGATCAATATGATATTCTGCCCCGAGTCACCGGATTTCAACGGAAGCTCAACATCCTTTTCCTCTTCCTTGCTCTCCTTGCCCTTTTCCTCTTCCTTGCTCTCTTTGCCTTTTTCCTCTTCCTTGCTCTCTTTGCCTTTTTCCTCTTCCTTGCTCTCCTTGCCTTTTTCCTCTTCCTTGCTCTCTTTGCCTTTTTCCTCTTCTTTGCTCTCTTTCTCCTTCTCGTCCTCCTTCCCCTTTTCGCTCTCTTTTCCCTTTTCGCTCTCTTTTCCCTTTTCGCCCTCTTTGCTGTCTTTCCCCTTCTCGGTCTTTTCTCCCGTGTCCTTCCCTTTGTCCCCCTCCTTGCTGTCTTTTCCCTTTTCCGTTTTCTCACCGGCTTCTTTTAGTTTTTCCGCAAAATGCTTTGGGAACGAGCCGACCTTTGATGGCAAACTACCTGAAGTAATCGCCGCCACTTCCCGCGGGCCGCGGCTGGAGACTTGCTTATACCATTTTGAATCCTTCAATTCGCTTCCTGCCTTTGACCAGTCACCTGCCCGAACGGCCGCCACAAATTTCTTAAATCCCAGGAGTCCGTTCAAACCCAAGTTGAAACGAAGGCTAATAAGAGTTATTTGGCGACCTTCAGAGTATGCTTCGAAGTCCGGGAAGGCTACCGCCAGATCAGCAGTCGCCGTCTCGATGTCGTGATTAAGAAGAGCGAATGCATCGCTCGGACTAAGACTTTCCGTTCCGGCTTTGACTTTTGAGCTGTTTCGTCCAAGCGCCGCAAGTAGATCGTCGGCGTCAGGTCGCCGAAGGTTAAAGCCCACTCCAATAGTTCTGATCTTCTTTGTATCATCATAGGCTGTGAGCTTGTAACCTTCGCTCATAACTAGATAGCGACGCAACAGGATCTCATCCATCTCGTCCTCCCCGACGCTTCTCATCAAGGCTAAAGAGATAACTAGAGCTTCTTCAGGCATCGTTACACATTGATGCAATGCCAGCAAGAGGTGCTACACGAGTACCATCACCGATGGGCTGCCAGCAAGAACGATGGTTGGCCAACGCAACCTACTTGCGAAACCAGCGGAAATGACGCTCGTGAGGAAGGTCGCCGGTATCCAAGACCCCAGTTGCTTCTTTATCCGAATGTGTCGGCCATCCAACCGTCCAAGCCCACGAGGGTTTCGAGTTCACAAACTTTTTCTGCTTGACATCATCCAAACCAATGCGATGCTCAGTAATTCCGCAGCATGACACGGATATGGATCCTTGTTCCGAATTCACTATCCCGCCAAAGGAGGCGACAGGTATGAAAGGGTTTCGTTCCGAGGTTATCGAAAGCCGCATTGGTTTTAAGTTAGTCTCATCATGCTAATGGCGGAGGGGATCCCACTCTGTCAACACGATATGTTAACTCCGGAAGAGTGTGCCGAGATTGGCCGCAGCGTTATGAAGAATCGCTCGCACTGGGTGCCACGATCGGACGGCGGCTTCTACACGCTGGGAACGGCGGCCTATCTCGACGCGGTGACTAGCATCGATAAGTATCTTCTATCGGCTCGGTGCAGTAACGAAATCTTAATTAAGTCCTTTCCTAGCCTATATGATCGTTTAGGCCTTCTGTTGTCCTCGCAGCTCGAAGAGACAGTCATTTTAGACAAATTGAGGGCGATACCCGGCTTCCACATCTTCGAGGTCGGCGGCCAATCGTTCGAAAAGGAAAGCGTAGCACAGCGATCTCATTTTGATCTCCAATGGCTTTATGCTTATCCGAATGAAGATGTGGTAGGGACATTTTCTTTCACACTCCTTATTGAGGCGCCAAATTGTGGAGCTACAATGGCCGTTTGGGAATTGACTTACAAAGACGCTCTATTCGGCGCCAACCCACGCAAGCACGCGAAGCATTACATTCCCCGCCTAATAAACTACGCACCTGGGCGTCTGCTAATGCATGACGGTCTCATTCTGCATGCTATTGGCCCGACCGGATCAGGCCGGGCCGGCTTGCGTATAACGCTACAGGGGCATGGCATTCGCTTTGACAAGCGCTGGCGGCTATACTGGTAGCTGTCACAATAGTGTAAGCGTATCCTTCCGGCCACAGCCGTCTTCCGATATTTGAGGGACTAACGAGACACTGCCGGGCTTGGTGGGCGGTGGCAAAAGTGCGCTCAGACGATCTGATCGATGCAAGTATAGTCGTCAGTCGGCGGAACAAGTTGTAGCCCGAAACGGCACTTTGACGTGAACATACCCCTTTCTCAATGAGAACAAGCATTGCGATGACCAGGACGCAGCGCGCGGCCAGGTTACATCCTTGGTCTCAGGGTGAAGATGAACAACATCGATCCGCTGGCCTAGCTGGCAGACACACTAGCCTGGGCCCTTACTCTGCTATCGCCTTCGAGCGGCTGCCATGAGACTGAACGTCGGCGAAATCTGCTGTAGAAGAGCAAATGCTAGACCGATACCAAAAGTCGCATTCGCCGCAGGCTTCTGTAGGTTGCGGCGATTTTCATGGGTCATCCGGGTGTTTCCTAAAATGCGTTTAGTACTTCCTTTCTCTTCGACCTTTCAGAGACGCAACACTCGACCGGGAAGTTTCACCGTGCCTCCACGTTCGCGATCTTACGACTGTTTAATCTCGCGAGATGGTGAGGCATGCTAGTGTCCTGATTCCGAAGTTTCTATCCACATCTCTGCTGGACGTCGACGGTTCTTTGGCAGAAGCGCTGGATTG
>NZ_LMUG01000063.1:61076-62379 GCF_009766125.1 Acidisoma sp. S159 | reverse complement strand
ATCGGCAATATGGCGGAGAAGTACCAGCGGGATCAGAATGCCGCCGCGGCTCAAAAACACCGCTGTGCCGGGCACCCGCGCGATGTTCCCGGTTTTGAGTTCTGTGAAGAAGTCTGCGGGTCTCTTCTCATTTTCTGCCGCGCGGCGCCGCATGGCCTCGACGCCGCGATGCCACGTGGTCATGATCGTGAAGATCACCACGCCCAAAAGCAGCGGCACCCAGCCGCCTTCGCGCAGCTTGAGCAGGTTTGCTGCGAAGAAGGTGAGATCAAAGACCAGAAAGGCGCCACTCGCGGGAAGCGCGATCCATCTCGGCCAATGCCAGAGGTCACGCATGGCGTTGTAGAGGAGAACGGTCGTGAGAAGCATGGTGGTCGAGACGGCCGTGCCATAGGCGCCCGCCAGCCGGTCCGAACTTCCAAAGCCGAAGGTCAGTGCGAGCGTGCCCGGTCAAGGTAAAGGCGGGCAAAACCGTGAGGTTCAAAGTCTCGCCGGCGCTGAAGAAGTTGGTCTAACGTCCGACTTCGCCGAGGCGAAGCCTCAACCCTTCACAGGGTCACTCGCGCGTTCCCATATCCAGAGCACTCTCCTCGACATGCCCAGCACTGCCGACGGCTTCCCGAAAGCGGCCGAGGGCGCCGCGCGGCACATCGCGTATTAGAAAGACGGCACCGTCCGGGATAGATGTCGCCCACGTGCTGGGCGACGCGAGGCATCTTGGCTTCCCCGAGAGGAACCTGATGCCTCGGCCTGGGCGAGCCCCACGCAGGTTCCTGAGCGACGCAGCGATCTCGCGTCCGACGAGATAGATCGGCGTCTCATGCGCTTCGAACACTGAGCGAAAGGGCACGCGCTCGTCGACCGTGATCCGAAGATTAACCATGTCTTCCAGAGCAGCTATTCTGCCATCGACAGCCCAGATGTCCTGACAAAGCGCGCGCAGTGCCTGCTCCGCTTTGAGTGGAAAGACCCAGCCGGTCGTCGAGCCGAGCCACGTTCCACCGACCTGCCTTGCACGATACGGAAGCGCCGGATGATAGGGCGCCTCGAGTTCAAGCCGCGCCCCGTTGGCCCGAATGACGACCATGTCGGGTTCTCTCCAGAAGAACTGACCGAATCCTAGCGGTCTCCTTGCTGTGCGCCAAACCCTATGTCGGAGCAGATGGATGAATTCGCCGAATCAACTGCGGCTGAGAAATCAAGAACGCGAATCACCTGCTGTGATCCTGCTCGCATTTGCTCGGCGCGCTAGGGTGCTCCGCCCGGTGGATTTTGGGAGGTCGACTTCATCTCGCGGTCTTGT
>NZ_LMUG01000063.1:60415-61066 GCF_009766125.1 Acidisoma sp. S159 | reverse complement strand
GAGACCGTCATCCAGGAGCCGCTCGGCGCGCGCTCTAACATCGCCGTCCTGAGCAGGCGGAGCAGTTCGAGGAGCGACCACAGCCGAAAGAAGAGCGACGGCTCGGTGGTTCGCATTGTCGCGCTCGGCCTTCTCCTTTTCCAACAGCTCGTAGAGCTCACAGACTCGAACCCCAAGTCGTCTCGCCGCCTGTTTGATCGGCGTATGTTGCTCGTGGACCAGCTCCCACGCCTTGGTCGTCGTCGCCATGTTCCTCCTACTCGTCGATCATTGAGCGTCCTTTTCGTGCCACGCCGCCGATTGGACATCAATGGTTAGCCGCGCTCGCTCGGAGTGTTGGGGTAGACGGACCGTCACAGCGAGGGCAAGCACTTCGCGCTGTAGAGGAAACCGACGAAGAGAAGGGCGAATTCGCGTCATGTGTCGGCGCCTGGTCGAATGCAGAACAGTCTCATCCGCAAGAATGCAAATTCGCGTTTAACCGGGTCTGGTGCCTTCTGCGCGTGGCTGATATTTTCATAACGTTATCGCCTCATTTCAGTCGTCCATTTGAGCTCCGGAGCTTTCGTCGCTATGTCTCTGCTGCCCCTCCGCTTCGGCGGAGCTACTGCATTACCCGTCGCATCCACCTTCCCGCACAAGCTTTCACCG
>NZ_LMUG01000063.1:39589-60405 GCF_009766125.1 Acidisoma sp. S159 | reverse complement strand
GAAGGCCGGCGTCATCGCCATTGTGGGTCCGCCGGCGAGCGGCAAGACCTTCCTCGCCGCCAGCTGGCTTTGCTTCGATTGGGCCCTACAGCGGACGGGCCGCGCCATCTGGTATCAGGCCGATGATGCCGACGAGGACATCGCGGCCTTCTTCCAGCTCGTCGGATCAGCCCTCGAGGAACAGCTCCGCGACAATGAGGAGCCCCTCCCCGCCTATACCCCGGAAGCTTTCTCTCAACTGAAGAGCTTCTCGGCCCATTGGTTCCGGGCTCTCTTCAAGGGAGGCACGCGGCCTCCCATCCTCTTCGTCGTCGACGATCTTCACCGTCTCCCGGCGGATGCCCCACTGGCCCAGGTGCTGCTTGAGCTCGCGAAGGCGCTCGGGCCCCAGGACCGTTTGATCCTCTTGTCGCGGGTGGCCCTACCGTCCGCCATACGGAGGGCAATCCCCCGCTCGCGGCTCGTGAGCATCACCGACCTCCAGGTGAGTGAGAATGAATGGGAGGATTTCGCGCAGGCTTCGGATCGACAGGAGCCGCTGACGCGCGAGGCCTTCGCCGCGTCCCTGCGGCGCTCGGGTTACTGGATCGCCGGGCTCGACTGCCTGCCCCAGCGGACCGGGATTTTGCACGCCAGCTTGGATCAAATTCAATCCTTGCTCGCTCGGCTCGAAGCATCGGATCGCCTGGCGCTACTGGCCACAGCGTTCCTGCAAACCGGTGTCGAGCAGGACTGGGCGACGCTTGGCGGACCCGAAGCCTTCCCGGCTCTGCTTCGGCTCGGCGCGGCGACAGGGTTTGTCTTCCGCCTCAGCGACACCGCGTTCCGTAAGCACGAGCTGCTCAGCGAACGTCTCGAGGCCTGGGCCGTGCAACAGATGTCTCCGGCAGCCGTGGCGGCCGCGAGGGCCTCAACAGGTCACCTTCTGATCCGCCGAGGGGAGTTGCTGGCGGGGCTCCGCCTCCTGATCGACGCCGGTGCCGTCGACGATGCGCAGCGCGTGATCCTCGACCACGCCACTGCCGTGATCGACCGCGGCAAGAATCAGGAGCTTCGGGCAATTATCGGGCTATTGCCCGCCACAGCGCGTCAGCGTCCGGCTATTCAAATTTGGCACGCCTATGCCCTGCTACCATTCCAGCCCCAGGCAGCCGCACAGGAACTGGCGACCATCCGGGATCGCTTCGCGCCCCAGCTGACCCGCCAGGACCTCGCCCTGGCCGTCAACGGCCAGATCTACGCCGCACTCGCCAATATGATCATCGATCGCCGGCTAGGAGCTCTGGTCGAGGCGGCGACGGAGCTCACCGATCGCCTGGCTGAGGTCGCGGAGCCCATCCGCTCACGCCTCATTCTCGGCCGCCTCATCGCCATCCTACTGGGCGCCCCCAGCCAAACCAACCTCGCGGGCGTACGGCAGGAAGCAACCGCCCTCCTGCCCCGCTTGACGCCCGAGAGCCGGTTCATTCTCGGCGCCGCGCTCGTCAATCATCTGCTGTGGTGGCACGGCGATCTTGCAGCCGCACGGGTATTACACGCGCAACTTGCCTCCCACGCGCACCGGCAGGACGCCGCCTACCTACCTGTCATGAGCTGGTATTTCGGGGCGCTCGGCATTGCCTATCGAGACGCCGACGACAAAGCCCTGCGGTCGCTGATGAGCGAGCTCGACCGCTTCGCCAGGCGGCGCGGCCTGAGGCATCGCCTCGGTCTCGCCTATTGGATCACCACCCAGGCCTACGCGGCGGCCGGCGACGATGCCGCCGCCGAGGCTGCGCTTAAGCAGCACCACGACTGTATCCAAAGCACAGGCGCCGCTCAGCTACCTGAAGTGCACTTCCTCGAAGGCGTCGTCGCGCTCAGCCGGAACGATCTCCGCCGCGCTGTCGCCAAAGCCGACGCCGGACGACAAAGCGCCGAAAGCCAGGGAGCGATCCAGGCTCTGGGCCAGAACGCGATGCTGCGCGCAACGGCCCTGGCGCTGCTGGGCGATGATGCGGCGCGAACCTCCATCCAGGAACTGCTCCGACTGAGTGCCTCGACCGGGAATAAGGTGACCAAGCTGCAAGCAGCGCTCGCTGCCGCCTGCCTCGCCCATACCAAACAGCATTGGGATGAGTTCCGGGCCCTATGGTCCGACGTCACCCGCCAGGCCGAAGCCTTAGGCGCTCGACGCGTCTCGGTGGTGAGTCCCGACGTCCTTGGACGATTAGCTCGCGACGCTTTGCAACACGATATTGATCCGACGGGCACCGTGCGCCTCATCCAACTATGGCGAATTTCCACCCCCGCGGGTGAGCCGATACATCCGGCATGGCCTTTTCCGATCGAACTCAATTGCCTCGGGCCGTTCGAAATCAAAATCAACGGCGAGGCGGGCCGTCTCGGCACCCGAAAGACGCCGCACAGACCCTTTGATCTGCTCAAGCATCTCTCCGCGGCCCCGTCCGATGGAGTTTCTCTACAGCAGCTTGTGGATGAATTATGGCCCGGCGCCGACGCTGACCGCGCCATGGCGCGACTGCGGGTCAGCATTCAACGCCTGCGGGCACTGCTCCGCCCGGAGGCCGTTCTCTTCGAGAACGGTGCCTTCCGGCTGAACGAGAGACTCGTGATCACTGACCGCCGCCGCCTGGATGAGATGATCGCATTGTTTTCTAACGCGCACCGAACTCATGACGAACGGTTGGAAGCGTTCGACCGCGCCATCGACCTCTATCGAGGGCCTTTACTGCCGGACTCGACCCAGCCCCGCGTCGTCGCATTGCGTGACGCGATCCGGAGCCGATTCGTGCGGGAGGCCACATCCTTCCTTGATACAATGGAGTCGAGTGATCCTGAGATGATCGTCCGCCGGGCGCGCGTCGCAAGCTCACCTTCGACCGACTTAAGCGTCGCCCACGACAGCTAGCTGCTAACCAGACGCCGTATCCGAACTGCTTTGCAGGAAAATTTGTAACGAAGTGTAAATTTCGCCTAATCCGTTCATGATCGGTCCACGGTTTCAGGGATCCACGCGCTTATAAGACAGGCCGCTTTCACAAAAGAGGCCGCTGACCGTGACGCTGATTGTTACCTCGCCCGCCGCCGCGGGCCGACTTATCCAAATTGTTAAGTGCCGGCCGCCCAATCGGGACGATGCCGTGACCAAAAGGGGCTCTCCTAACCGATCACCATGATCGGCTCGTGTTTCGGCCGCTCCCATGGAGCGGTCGGCACAGAGCACACGGAATTTTATTCGCCTTAGGTCGCCTGCTCGACGCGCGAAGGCACTCGCGCGCAATAGCTCCATCGTGCGCGCGCAGGGCGACCTGATCACAATCATTAGGCTGATAACGGGTCTATATTATGCGTTCTGTTCATCATCACGACCGCACGACCGTGTGGTTGGAATTTGTTTTTGCCCGCAATGTCTGGAGTGCGCGCAGCCGCCTTGGCTTGACGCTAGAAGCGCTCGCGCATCGGTCCGGCATCCTCAAAGACCTGCTCGTTCTCATTGAGCAGGGGCGCGCCGATCCAGATCTCCACACGATCGCCATCCTCGCAGATGCGCTGGAATGCGAGCCAGCGGAGCTCTGCACAGCGCAATCGAATGGTCGCGCGCAACGGCCGCGAAATCCGATCGATCAGACCAGCTGACCCATCAACGGCGCCCGTCGGGGCGACGCAGGATGCAGTCAAAGCAGCATCGTCCGATATAGACGATTAGATCTGCGTGACACGGGTCCAAACGCAAGCCTTGCCTTGCGATCGGACGGCTGCGTCCTGTGTGCGGCCAACGGCGCGCCTCAATCCTCGAGGACATGCCATGACCCACATCTCTCTCTCACCGCGTGAAGCCGGCGCACTCAGCCGGCGCGGGCGGTTGCTGGTGCGACGTCGTCTCCTGACCCCGCATCAATTCGTTTTGCTCGACAACCTCGTCTGGACCGCCCGCCATCCTGGCCGCGCGTCTCTGACGATATCTTACTGCGCTCTCGCGCGTGTAACCGGGTTGGCGCGGAGCACGGTCGCCGACGGCATTGCAGCACTCGAACGCCTCGGGCTGCTACGCCGTATAAGACGACGCGTGCTCGTCGTCTGGGGAGCTGGAACGGCGTCTCGGCAGGCGGCCAATGCCTACGTTCTGCTACCGCCAAACACAGAGTCCGCGCGTCCGTACGCAAGAGAAGAGTCTTCAAGTACTATACTATTGACCTCCGTTCCACTTGCCGCCGTTCGCGCGGCGCACGCGGCACTCGCCGAACGTCGGCAACGCGTTGAGCAAGACTTGTTGCGACAACGCCGAGGGATGGCTAGGAAAGATCCGCAGGGCTCGATACCTTAAGAAATCGGATGATGCGACGGCCCAAACTCATCGCCTCTGATCCCATGGCGAACTTCAAGACCCAGAAGCGCAAGGACAACCGTTAATGCCTCAACGCTCGACGAAAGCCTCGACCAAAGTTCATGAGGAGCCAGGCCTCCACCTCCAACGCGTCTTCGCCGAGAGCTTCCGCGCGGCGCGTATGGAGGCGGGGCTAACGCAACGGGACGTCGCCGAAGTCTCGGGTCTTGCCCAGCAGACAGTCTCGCAAATCGAGGCGGCCCAGCACAATCTGACGCTGCGGACGATGGCCAGGCTCTGCAACGTGGTCGGCCAAGAGGTGGGCGAGCTCGTGCGCCCTCCGAACCGCATGGCAAGGCGTGGGAGCCGGTGAGATCGCGAGCCTCTCGGACATCTGCCAAGGCGGACATCATTAATGGCTAAGCGCCCCCAGTCAGTTTCAATTGGCGGAAGGACCAAGGGAAGCGATGTCCAGCCGGAACCCTCGGTGACCAGCGGAAAACCCGCTGGCCGGAAGCGGATATACAGCCAGCCCGGCCCTGAGCCAGCCCAAGCACTGAGAAGGGGATGTCTCGCGAAAGACCTGGTAGCGGTCTTTGGCGACAACCTCCGCGCGGCTCGTTTGAAGTCTGATCTGACACAGGCCGAGATAGCCGACCGCTTGGGTATCACTCAGCAATATCTGTCGCTCATTGAAACCGGTCGGAAGAACGTGACGTTGAGGACAATGATCGCGCTCGCCGATGTATTGGGTGCCGACCTAAGTGCGATGCTCCAGCGCCCTCGTAGCGGAGGTTCCTGAGCGTCTTTTGTTTTCCAATCAGGCCGGGGCGTGCGGGCAAAAATCTAGCGGCGGCCGAATTTTGTGGCTTGAAGTCACGATGCACAAGCAGTAGGTTGTGTTGACACAAGCAGGTCGGTTCCGTCAGGGACACGCACAAACCGGGCGTTACGCGAAGGTAAAGCGATCTTATGCCGGCAAAGATATAGTGAGAAGCTTCGCCTCCTAAAGCCGTAGTGCGGCTGCGACCTGATCGCAACAGCATTGGCGAGGTCAGGTGCGCCTAGGCACTGACGAAGGAGGATATGGAACACAGATGATGCCCGCGGTGGAAAAACGCTCAATGTCTTTTGAACTCTCTAACTCACAGCATATTAAGAAGACGGAACTCATGGCAGCCGCAGTGGAGAGCTACGCCACCCTCTGCGATGAGATAAACAACCTGAACGCAACAATGACTGCAGGCCGACGCGCGATAGGGGCAGCTCAACGGAGATATTTTTACGCTCTTCGACAACTTCGCGTTTTTACGTCAAAGATCGCTGATACCCATAGGCGGGACCTCCCGTCCCTCGCCTCCAGCGAGACGGAAAAGTTTGAAGCGGTCGCCTTTTGGGTGCGGGCCTATCAGTCGTTCCAGCCAATCCATGACAAGGTCGTGCTCCCACGCAATGTGCGATTTCCGTCGGAGCGCTATTTAACAAAATTCGAGGAACTTCCTGACCGCCCGTGATGCTGGGGACCGCCTTCGTCCAATGCCACATCACACCGCTGCTGGCAGCCTAAACCCCGCCCCAAGGCTGTTGTTACCAGATTCAGCAGCCTCTGCGACGGCTCTCGAGGTCTGTGATGAAGCTGGTGTTTTGTGATAGCCAACTGAAGCGTGGATCCGATCCTGGATTCGCCCGTGATTGTTGGTTGAGATGGGGCGCGGGAAGTTTCCTGAGAAGAAAGAGACTCATTTGAGACTTACCGTTGGCAATAACGTCAAGTTATCGAGGGAGAATGCTGGCTTAAGTCAGCGGGATCTCTGCGAGCTGACAAACATAAGTCAGTCGTATCTCAGTCAAGTGGAGAGCGGCCGATGGAACCTCGGCATCGACAACATTGCCAAGATTGCGAGCGCAGTCGGTGTGGAACCCCATCATCTGCTCGACCCCGACTTTCTGACCAAGCGTTACTCACGTTCCAGACGCTAAACTAGAAAGCTGATTTCCCACGCCGTTTAAGGTTGCAGACCAAGCTTTACGGCAACCGTAGGTTTTGATATGACGTACGGTGTCAGCTCGGTGATCTCTTTGACTGGATTGATTTGACGTATGGTATCGGCACACGGCGACGCTAGGGACCGCGCCCAGGATGACTTATCGGCTGGGCAGGCTTCAACCGCCTCGAAAGAACTGCAGCGCCGTTTGATCGAGAAGCTCCGCCGGGAGCTGGGGACACTCATCTGCGGTCTTCTTGAGGACCGCGATGTCATCGAGATTATGCTGAACCCGGACGGCACCCTATGGGTAGACCGCCTCGGTGGCGATATGGCGCCCGTCGGTTTCATGTCAGCCATGCGAGCCGAATCTCTCATGGGCACCGTCGCTGCTGTTTTTCGTACGACTATCACGCGCGAGCGGCCATTTCTTGAATGCGAATTGCCACTTGACGGCTCGCGCTTCGAGGCCTTGATCCCCCCGATCGTCGCGGCCCCGACTTTTACCATCCGCCGACGGGCAGTGAAGGTCTATTCCCTCTCGGATTACGTGAGCTCCGGCGTGATGACTGCGCCCCAATGTGTGGCCATAGAAGGGGCCATCCGTGACCGCCGCAACATCCTTGTTGTCGGGGGTACGACGACAGGCAAGACGACCTTAACGAACGCGCTCTTGCGATCTATTGCAGAAGCGGCCCCGGACCAGCGCCTGGTCATCATCGAAGATACGCCCGAGCTGCAATGTGAGATCGAAAACCACGTTATGTTGCGAACGTCGCCTCACGTCGATCAGCTCATGTGCCTCAAGCTCACAATGCGTCTACGCCCCGATCGAATCTGTTTGGGTGAGGTGCGCGGGCCGGAGGCGCTTGCACTTCTAAAAGCCTGGAACACGGGCCATCCCGGTGGCATCTGCACAGTCCACGCAAACAGCGCCCGCGCGGGATTGATCCGCATAGAACAGCTTATCGCTGAAGCCACTCAGGCGCCGATGCAGGCGCTGATATCGGAAGCCGTCGACGTCATCGTCTCAATCGCCAAGACGGCAGAAGGACGACGGATCCAAGAGGTAGTCAACGTCCACGGCTATGTCGGAGGCCGATACGTTTTCGAGAACGCCGAAATCTGAGCTCTGCGCCCCGCGGCGGAGTCTGGCAGCTCTAGGAAGATACTGCCTGAATTCAACTTCAAAGACGAGCAGCACCCCTGTTACGGATAAGGCGGCGTGCGACCCCATCTGAGCCGGGCTGTCCCGGCCTACGACGCGAATACCTGAAGGATCCAAAGGATGTTTAAAAATCGCCATGCGATCTACGCGGTCGCCCTCGCGGCCGCCGTGCTTGTCTTGCCCACCCTTGCACATGCCTCCGATACGGGGGGGACCTTGCCGTGGGATAGTCCGCTTCAAACCCTTGAGAATGATATCAAAGGCCCGGTTGCATATGGACTGGCGCTCCTCGGCATTGTTGCCTCGGGCGGCATGCTCATCTTCGGTGGTGAAATCTCCGAGTTCACCCGCCGCATCATGTATGTGGTTCTCGTCGCTGCAATAATCCTCGGCGCCGCAACGTTCATGACGACCCTATTCACGAGTGCTGCGCTGGTGGCGTGAGTCATGGCCTTACGGCGGACACCCTTCTATCGCGTGCTCTACCGGCCGCCGCTGATCTTGGGGGGCGAACGAGAGCCGGTTCTGGTCACGCTCGTCATTGCCGTCGGCCTGATGATGTCAGGCCTCAATTTCGTGTCCTTTGCCACGGCCGCCATTCTTTGGTTCGGCGGGATCGCCGCATTCCGGATCATGGCGAAGCACGATCCCTACATGACCAGTGTCTATCGACGCCAGCTCACCTATCGCGCGCATTACGCACCTCGATCCCGCCCCGCGCGGACGGAGTAAACATGCACTCTCTCAAGCCCTATAATGATCGAAGCAAGGCACTCTCCGACTTGCTCGATTGGGCGGCCCTGATGGATGACGGGATCGTCCAAGGCAAAAGCGGCGCGCTTCTTGCCGGCTGGTTCTATCGCGGACAAGACATCGCCAGTTCGACGGCGGACGAGCGGAATTACATAACCCAACGGATCAACGCGACGCTGGCGCGGCTAGGGGGCGGATGGTCATCGTGGCATGACGCAGTCCGTCTGCCGAGCGCGTCCTACCCACCGCCGGAGAACTCATATTTCCCCGACGAGATATCTGCGCTGATCGACCGCGAGCGTCGTGAACAATTCATGCGGGAGGGATCGCATTTCGAAAGCGAATACGCCTTCGTGGTCCAATTCATCCCACCGCTTCGTCAGCAGAGCAAAATCGTGGACCTCATCTACGACGACGATGGCCTGGTTAGAGAATCAGTCGCCGATCGGACGACGGCCCGTTTCAAGGAAGCGCTGGGCACCATCGAGAACAGCATGGGCGATGTCGTCCGCATGCGGCGGATGCGAAGCTACACCCATGAAGATCGATCTGGCCGGGCGCATCTTCGTGATGAGCTGGTCGACTATCTGCAGTTTTGTCTGACCGGGGAGATCGACGCCAAGCTGAACATTCCCACCTCCGGCATGTATCTCGATGCCGTCATGGGCGGCCGTGATCTTTGGGGCGGTGACACCCCGAGGCTTGGCGACAAGTTTATCATGTGCGTCGCCATCGAAGGCTTTCCAGCCGAATCGTCGCCTGGCGTCCTTGACGTCCTGGATCACCTCGCGATCCCCTACCGCTGGTCGAGCCGATTTATCTACCTCGAACAGCACGAAGCTCTGGCCGGACTTCGGAAATATCGTCGAAAGTGGCGCCAGGCGGTGCGCGGCTTCACCGCGCAAATCTTCAAGACGCAGGGCGGCATCGTGAATGAAGACGCCTTGCTCATGGTGAGCCAGGCCGAGGCTGCGATGACGGACGCGAATTCGTCGCTGGTGACGTTTGGGTATTACACGCCCGTCATCGTCTTGATGGACCGAAGCCGTGTCGTGTTGGAAGACAATGCCCGAATAATTGCCCGCGAAATCGCGCGCGAGGGCTTCACGACGCGCATAGAGACAATCAACACCATGGAGGCGTGGCTCGGCAGTCTGCCGGGCCACCTCCGGCCGAATGTCCGGCGGCCTTTGATCCACACGTTGAATCTTTCCGATCTGCTCCCCCTGGCAGCGGTCTGGCCGGGACTGCAAAGCAATCCTTGTCCGCTCTTCCCGGAAGACTCCCCGCCCCTCCTGCACGCTGCGACGTCGGGCGCCACGCCGTTCCGGCTCAATCTCCACGTTGGCGATGTGGGACACACGCTCGTCTTCGGCCCGACCGGCGCCGGCAAATCGGTGCTTCTTTGCACCGTGGCGGCGCAGTTTCGGCGTTATGACGGCGCGACGATCTGCGCTTTCGATAAAGGCCGGTCCATGCTCGCGTTAGTAAAGGCTTGCGGCGGAGGCCACTATGACATCGGCGCCGATGGCAAGAGCCCAACATTTTGCCCGCTTTCTGTTCTGGAAACCGCCGGCGACCTGGCATGGGCGGAGGACTGGATCGCGACCTGCTACCAGCTCCAGACGGACCAGGCGCCCACTCCCCGTCAGAGAGAGGAGATCCATCGGGCGATGCTCACGTTACAGGGTTCGCCGCTCCGGTCCCTGACCGATTTCAATGCCACGGTGCAGGACGAAGCAATCCGATCCGCGTTAATGGTCTATACCATCAGTGGCAGCCTCGGGCATCTCCTCGATAGTCGCGAGGACAGCTTGAGCGATGACCCTTTCGTGGTCTTCGAGCTGGATGAGCTGATGAGCCTGAGGGACTCCTCTGCAATCCCGGTTCTTCTCTATCTCTTCCGCCGCTTTGAGCGCTCGCTGAAGGGCCAGCCTGCCCTACTCTCGCTCGATGAGGCATGGATCATGCTCGGCCATCCCGTCTTCAGGGAGAAAATCCGGGACTGGCTCAAGACGCTGCGCAAAGCAAACTGCGCGGTGCTCATGGCGACCCAAAGTCTGAGCGATGCTGTCCGCTCCGGTATCCTCGATGTCCTGATGGAAAGCTGCCCCACTAAGATCATGCTTCCAAATGAGGAGGCCGATAAGATCGGAACCGCCGAAGTACCGGGCCCGGGTGACCTCTACCGAATGATGGGACTGAATGACGCACAAATCGGGATCATCAAGGCCGCGATCAAAAAGCGGCATTACTACTACGCATCCCCAGAAGGGCGGCGCCTGTTCGACCTCGGCCTCGGCCCTGTTGCGCTCTCCTTTGTCGCTGTCGGCGACAAGGATTCGATCCGCCGGATTGAACACCTCGAACAAGAGTTCGGTGCTCGCTGGCCTGCCCAATGGCTTGAGGAGAAGGAGGTAGACTATACTGCATATGCTTAAGCAGACCCTCGGGGCGGTCGCCCTCTTTGCAGCGATTGGATCTTTTCGGCCGGTTCCAGCGCATGCACAATTCGCCGTGACCTGCGTCAATTGCAGCACCGACATTCAACAGCTGATAGGCTACGCGAAGCAGCTCCAACAAGTTGAGACCCAGCTACAGCAATACTCTACCCAGCTACAACAATACGCGAACATGGTGCAAAACACCGTGGCCATACCTCAGCAGGTTTACAGCTCTGCAATGTCAGACATGGCGCAGGTCCAGGGACTTATGTCGCAGGGGAGCCAACTCTCCTTCTCGAATCCCGGCACGTCCATGGGCACATTCTCGAGTTTCCTAAGTAGCGCGGCATCCGTGCCAGCTAACTTGGCGAACCAGGCTGATCAATATGCCGCTTGGTCAGCCCAAGCGAAGGACGGCATCACCTCGGCGATGAACGCGGTCAGCGCGCAAAATCATCAGCTCGAGGCAGACAACAACACCATGATGCAGCTCCAAAGCCAAGCTGGATCGGCTACGGGACAGATGCAGGCGATTCAAAACTCTGCCGAAATCTCCTCCCAAGGGGTGCGCGAGACGGAGAAGCTCCGGCAGCTCATGATGGTGCAAATCCAACTTCAGGCTAACCAACAGTCGCTATCCGCACAGCAAGACGCGCAATCTCAGGCGCAATGGCAAAACTTCGTCAGCGCCCCCCCGCTTGACGACGCGGGAACCAAATATTGATGCCTGCCGTGAGCTTCACGTCAATGGTCACTATCATCGTCTCCCTTTGCGTTGGCGGTGCCGTGGGCGCTGGCGTGACCAGCATAGTTTTTCTCCGACCTATTTGCGTTGCGGCACCGGAGCAGTGGTCCAACCCGTTGGCCGCTCTGCCTCTCAACGATCCGGGGAAGACGTACAGATGATGCCGGGTCCCCGCGCCTTGCCACGACACCTCGTCGTGTCGACAGGCGTTCTCGCGTGCTTGCTGTCCTGCGGGCCGGCGATTGCGCAAACGGTCATCGACCAGGTGATGACACAATATCAGACGGCGGCGGCGGCTTGGGTCAGTCCGCTACAGACTCTCGCGCTCGATCTTTTTTGGAGCCTCGCCGGCATCCAATTTTGCTACGCGATGGGGCAGTTGGCCTTTCGTGGTGCGGATCTCTCCGAAATCCTGGCAGAGCTGGTGACGCAGATTTTCTTCCTCGGGATCTTCTTCTTCCTGGTTCAGCAGTCGAGCACCATTGCCGATGACATCATCACCTCGTTCAAACAGGCCGCCACGAGGGCCTCAGGCACGGCTGGCTCCAATCCCACGCAGATTCTGGAGACGGGCATCAATATGGGCCAGAAAGTTACGGCGCTCATGACCTGGCACAGTCCTGGCGCGGACCTGTTTTACGCGATCGCCGCCTTCGTCATCGTCATCGTCATGTCATTCATCGCCGCTCTGGCCGTGATGGTGAATATCGAGGCCTACATTATTGTCTCGGCCCTAGTGCTCTTTACCGGCTTCGGTGGAAGCCGCTGGACCAAAGACTACGCGATGCGCTCATTGACCTATGCCATCGCGATCGGCGGCAAGCTGTTCATGCTGAATCTCGTCGTCGGGATCGGCTCACAAATCATCTCCGCGCAGTCCACCTCGTTCACTGGCGGTAACTACGATCAGGTCATGATGCTGATAGGTACCGTACTGGTTCTGGCCGCGATCGCCAAGCAACTGCCTGACATGACCGCCAGCCTATTGTCCGGAGCCGCCCTTGGCACCAGCTCCGGCTTCATTGGGGTCGGCCGGACAGCCGCTACAACGGCCTTGGCGGCTGGCACGGCCGGTCTAGGCGCTGTCGTCGCCACAGGCGCTGCGGGGGCTCTGGCGAGCCAACAGGTGGCCGCGGCAGGCGGCGCCGGGCCGGGAGGCCGTCTGGCTCATTTTGCCAGCCTGACAGGCCGTGCGGCCCGAAACCTCGGAGACGCGGCTCTGTCTGACATCGGTGGCCGGCTCTCCGGCACCCGAACCAGTCGCGGTTCCATGACCTTCCGAATGGCTGCGGACCTCCGCCATCGGGGCGATAGTCAATCACCCCCGCCATCCCCGCCGCCATCTCCACTACACTCTGCGGGCTCGCGACCACCAAATCCGGACAACACCATCCGGCCGAGCTAACGGGTTCCTCCAAAGCGGAGGCGACACATCAGCCACGTTCTTCTTGATTGGATGTATGATATCATGCGGCGGCTCCGCAAAACTTGGGCTCCATCCGTCGACCCCGCGGGTGCCGTGAGCGCCCCTGATCCGGCGGCGGCGGCAAGGGACACCTACCTTGCCGCTCGCGCCGAATGGAACGAGCGGTATGGCAGCTACATTCAAGCAGCGCGGTCGTGGCGGTCGGCCTTCTTCCTCGCGATGATTATCGCCGTCGTATCCCTCGGTGGCGTGGTCGACATCGGATCACAAAGCCGCCTCGTGCCCTACATCGTCGAGGTCAACCAGCTCGGCGACGCGCTAGCGGCAGAGCGGGCGGACGTGGCCTCAACACCGGATACACGGCTGATCCGCGCCCAGCTCGCACGCTGGATTAATGATGTCCGCACTATCTATCTCGACGCGAGTGCCGAGAGATACATCATCACTGAAGCCTATGGGATGGTCGATCGCCAAACCGTCGCCTACGGCGACCTCAACAATTTCTATCGGACGAATGACCCGTTCACCCGCGCTCAGAATGAGACCGTAAACGTTCACATCACATCAGTCCTCCCCATCAGCGAAAACACCTGGCGCATCGAATGGGATGAGCAAAACAACGACCGTGACGGCTCCATGGCGGCAACATCGCACTGGCAGGCGACGGTGACGATCGTCCTCCATCCACCAACCGATTCTGAAACTGTTCTCGTCAACCCGACCGGGCTCTACGTCCAAAGTTTTAGCTGGGCGAGGGTTCAATAATGGAAAATCCGACGATGCGAAGAACGGCGCTCATGCTGGCCGTCGCGGCCGTGCCTTCGGCTGCTTCGGCAAACAACTTCACTGTTCCGGCGATCATCCCCTTCGCGCAAGCGGCGACACCGCAACCTGCAACTCCACCGGCGAACCTCGGAGCATCACCTCTGGAGAGCACAACAGCGCATGCGGCCCTGCCGCCGTTGCAGACTGAGAGGTCGAGCGCAGCCACGCCGCGCTGTATTCCGCGTCCCACCATGGTCTCCTTGCCGAACGGGGGTGTGATGGCGGCGCTGCCGAACCACCCGCCGCCCCCTCTGTCCCTGCTGTCGCCTAATGTGGGTCTTACGCCGCGTCAGGTAACGGCGGCGGCGATTTCGCGCCGATGGCGGAACCGCATGGCCTCACCAGGCGAGGGCACGAATGGGTCCGTCAATTATATGTTCGGCGCTTCAATCCCGTCTGTCGTGTGTTCGCCGCTCTACGTCTGTAACATCTCCTTGCAACCCGGCGAATTGATCAATGACATCAAATCCGGCGATAGCGTGCGATGGCTGATCACGCCCGGCGTCGTTGGCGGCGGCGAGACGGCGCAGACCATTGTCTCGGTCAAGCCGACCGACGCCGGGTTGCGGACGAATCTCGTCATCGCGACCACACGTCGGCTTTACGACATCACGCTCGTAAGCAACACCTATTCCCACACGGATGATATCTCATTCACCTATCCGGATGATGTGCGGGCGCAGTGGCAGGCGTATCAGCAGCAAGCCCAGCAGCATTACGTCGACAACACCATGACGAGCGGGGCTAATCTCGCATCGCTCGACTTCGGCTATACCCTGGGCGGCGGCAATCCATCATGGCGCCCCCTGAGAGTGTACAGCGACGGCATCAAGACGTACATCCAGTTCCCGCGTTCGATCCTGTCGGGCGACTCCCCAGCGCTTGTTGCGCTCGGCCACGACGGAAGCTGGTTCTCTAGTCCGACTAAGGAGATCATCAACTATCGCGCTGAGGGTGACACCTATGTTGTCGATCGCGTGCTCGACCGCGCGGCTCTGATTTCGGGCGTCGGCAGAAGTCAGGACGAGGTTGAAATCACACATCAGGGAAGAGTCCACTAATGCGCGGTCCGCGCTTTGAGCTACCCGGCGCTGGGCTTGCTCTATGCCTAGCTGGCTGCGCGGCCATGCCGAAAGCTTCTTACATCGCGTCCACCACACCTGCCGACAACCGGGTGATTGCTTCGGCGGTCTCGTCCTATCTCGCTACCGCTTACCCACCAGGTCGGACCACCCTCGCGATCCGGCCGATCGCTTCTGGCAGCACGCCGCTCCTTAACGAGCTCGCAGCCGATCTCCGCACTCAAGGGTTTGCAATTACCCAAACCGGCTTTGGCGCTCGCGATACACAGACCGTTCGCCTCATCGTGTCGCGGAACTTTGGCGGGTGTGTGGTCCGGCTGCATTATGGCACCCGAGAGGCCAGCACCTTTCTCGGGCGGGATGTGTCCGGCTATCTTCAGCCGACGTCACCCTTTGTTGTCAGGGACGTGGCGCAATGAGTGGGAATTTCAGCCCCGATACGTCGCCGAGCACGTCCAGCGGCGTAGTCACCGGCAGGGGTGTTCGTCGCCTCAATCGCGTTCCGATGCTCTTTGCCTGCGGCTTGTGCCTCGTGATCGGCTTCGCGATCATCTATACCTTCCACCAGCGCATTGAGAACGAACAAAAGCATCTCGGATCGGCATCCACGACTACGCCTCAAGCCGGCAGTGCCTCCTCTGCGTTGGCGAACGCACCGACCGCAGGACTTATCGCGCCGGCGCCTCCTCCAGCCCTCTCGGCGCCGGCCTCGCCGACGCCGCGGCAAGCCGAGAACGTCCACCTCAACCCGATTCAACAGGCCCAGATACAAGCCTGGTCTGAATACGAGCAGCGGAGGGAGGCCATTGACCAGGCCCACTATCAATCTGAAGTCACGGCCATTGGCTCACCGCCGTCCATTCAATCGACCGGTTCATCGGCCAATATGCAGGTGGCTCAGGTGGAGCACGGAAGCGTCCAAACTGTTCCCACCTCGCCAGCGCTCACGGCAGCAGCCCCATTCGTCCACACGCCGCAACCAAACCCGCAAGCCGGTGGCGCCGGCACGACGTTCATCCCGTCCTATGGCGGCCTCGGCGGTCTTTTGGGTGGCGGCACGATCAACACTCCGCCTGCCAATCCGGCAGCCAACGACCAAACGGGCAAGCGCAATTTCCTCGCGCAGGCTGACGGCGCCGCGAGCAGCGATTACCTGGCGTCCAGCATCAACGCGCCAATATCGCCCTACGAGGTGCAAGCCGGCACAATTATTCCTGCGACGATGATAGGGGGGATCGACTCCGACCTTCCTGGCGAGATCATCGGCCAAGTAAGAGAAAACGTCTATGACACCGCAACCGGCACGTATCTCCTCGTCCCACAAGGCTCGCGCCTTTTAGGCATCTATTCGAGCGCCATTACCTACGGCCAGACGCGGGTTCTCGTCGCCTGGAACCGAATCATCTATCCTAACGGCAACAGCATCGACCTCGGGCAGATGCCGGGGTCTGACGTCGGCGGCTATGCCGGCTTTAGCGACCAGGCAAACAACCATTATCTGCGCATTTTTGGATCTGCGATTCTCGCGAGCCTATTCTCGGCCGGCGCGCAGCTCAGTCAGCCGCAGAACAATTCGAGTGGCACGATCTCGTCTGAGCAAATTCTCGCCGCTTCGCTCGGGCAGCAGGCGAACACCGTAGGGTCGATGTTGATCGCGCGCGGCCTGGATATTCAGCCCACGCTCACAATCCGCAACGGCTACCTGTTCAACATCATGGTGACCAAGGATATGGTGTTGCGGCCTTGGACCGGGATGCAGCCGCTTCCCTACGGCGCTTCTGACCGCAACTGAGCCACTAATGACGGCCTGAAGAACTTGCCATGCGGACGGTGGGGTGAGAGCCAGTCACCTTTTCCATCCCTTTTCAGCATGCTATCCCACGTTCTTGAACGACTGTGGGAAGCGCCTGTGCCAGTTCTTGTAAATCGTCGGAAGTTAGCTGTGGGCGGGGTCACGCTCCTCGGCATGGGACTGGCGATCCCAGGAGCTGACGCCGCGGACTCCATTGCCGACGTTGAGCGCCGTTATGGGGGGCGTCTCGGCGTATTCGCGGTCGATACCGGATCGGGTCGGACCTTAGCGTATCGAGCCGATGAACGCTTTCTGATGTGCAGTACCTTCAAGGGGCTTCTCGCTGGTCTGGTACTCTCGCGCGTAGATGCCGGTAAGGAGGAACTCACGCGAATGGTGGGATACGGCGAGAAAGACCTCATCTTCACTTCGCCGATAACGAAGGTAAATGTCAGCAGAGGTGCGATGTCGGTCGAAGCCCTATGCCAGGCTATGCTGGAGGTGAGCGACAATACGGCTGCGGTGCTGCTTATGCGGAGCGTGGGCGGTCCGCCAGGTTTGACACGATTTCTCCGGGGCCTTGGAGATTTGACCACCCGCTCCGATCGGTATGAGCCTGCATCCAACGAATATAGTGGCATGCTCGACACGACGTCGCCGCGAGCAATTGTCGGCTCCGCGCAAAAAATCCTTCTAGGCGAGGTTCTAAGCCCCAGATCTCGCGATCAGTTGGAAGCCGGCATGATTGCCTGCAAGCCAGGTCTAAAAAGAATAAGATCGGCTTTGCCTCCGGATTGGATCGCGGGCGACAGGCCAGGAACGAGCTTGGGGGAAGAAACCAACGACTATGCGATCGTGAGGCCGCCCGGGCACGCGCCGATTCTTGTGGCAGCATATTATGATGCACCCAAGCTCAGCATGGACGCTCGAGAAGCCGTCTTGCGCAACGCGGGATCCGCATTCGTAAGATGGGTCGTCGGTTGAGGCTATTATGAGCATCGGCCTTCGTAACCCCCGGATCGACATGATCCGAGGCATGTCCATTCTTCTTGTGCTCTTGCACCACTTCAACATCGCCTACCCGCTGAGTGATACGACCCTTTCAGGGGCGTTTGGGTGGGATGCCGTTCATGCCGTCATGCGGAACGGCAACTATGGAGTGACAATGTTCTTTGTCATTTCCGGCTATCTGATCACTTCGAATGCCGCTCGTCGTTGGCCTGAACTTATTGGCATTAACGCGTGGACATTTTACGGACTACGTATCGCGCGCATCCTCCCCTGCCTCCTATTGCTGCTTGTCACCGTCAACATGCTCGCGCTAGGCGGCGTCGATATCTTCCAGAATCACATGGCGGCGGGAACGCCAGTTTCATTTTGGGTTGTAAATCTTGCATCCCTAACCTTCTGGATGAATGTACTGATCAGCCTACACGGATGGGTCAACTATCCCCTTGGCGTGCTGTGGTCCTTGTCGGTCGAAGAAGTGTTCTATCTCTCGTTCCCCATTCTCTGCCTTGGCCTTCGACGGGAGTCGCGTCTGCTTGCCTTCTGGACTGTACTTATCATCATCGGCCCGCTGTACCGCTTTGCCCATCAAGGTGATGAAGCTGACTTTCTCTACAATTATTTTGCTTGCTTCGACGGGATCGCCATCGGCTGCTGCACGGCCTTGCTCGCCAGACGGATACCCATGCACGGTCTCGCAACGACAATTCCACAAGCCGTCACCCTCGCAGCTATGACTTTTCTTTATCTGTATCGGCCGATCGGGCAAACCGATGTGCTCGGCATCACAGCGATGGCCCTAGGCACGGCGGTGCTGTTGGTGGGAGCACGCCATCGGCCATCCGGACCCATCCTCAAACACAGTGGCTCTCCGGCTTTCGAATGGTTCGGACGGCTTAGCTATGAACTCTACCTATTCCACCTCCTTGTGCTTGGAGCGATGCGAACATTATTCCCCCCTCACTTCATCGTCGGAAATGACAAATTGCTGCTTTTGGCTGCCTTCTTGGTCCTGTCAGCCCTTCTGAGCGCGGTGATCGCGACGCTCTATGCCGAGCCATTGAACCACCTCATCCGGCGACGCCTGGTCCGTCCTGTGGCGATCGTCGCTGCATGATTGCTAGTGGCTGCTGACGTAGCTTATTGAAATGGGGCATCCTGCCGCATTGAATCCTGCGTGCCCGGGGCTGGCCCCGGCAGTAGCCAAGCACGCCGGCCGCAAGGCATGGCGGCGAACCCCACGCCAGGAGATAGAGGGCACCATGTATGGTGTTGGGGTCATGGGTGATAAGCAGCCAGAAAAAGAACATGAACGCCGCGCCCAAGAGGCAAAGCCCGGACCACAGGCCGAGCAGGATTACGACCGGCGAAAGGATGACCGCTAGAAAAATGCCGCCATAAGCCAGGAGCGCTACGGCAAGGCCCTTCAGAACGTTCGGCATTTTGCCCTCCTGCAATTGTTCAAACCCATTTTCGCCAAGCCAAACGGTCGCGATAGCCGGGCACTCCTAACGGCCGAAACAGACGCTCCGTTCCTGCTCCTTCTCGCGCTCGCTTTCATGACCGCGCTCAACGAGTCCCATTTCTACATCCTCATCTTCATGCGCGTGTTGCTGGCGTTCCTCGTTCTGCTCATGCGTCAAAGTCTCGCCGCGTTGTTCCTCACGAAGAGCCGTTGCCTCCGCAGCAATCTGTCGCGCCTCGATGGCTCGCATACCAGACCGGAGGGCTAGAGAGGTCGCCTCAATGCCATG
The DNA here is from genome assembly GCF_009766125.1 of Acidisoma sp. S159. NCBI lineage: Bacteria > Pseudomonadati > Pseudomonadota > Alphaproteobacteria > Acetobacterales > Acidocellaceae > Acidisoma > Acidisoma sp. S159. The sequence goes on along the minus strand of NZ_LMUG01000063.1, from coordinate 41,096 downwards.
ACTTTGCTGATAGTCATTCCAATCCGTGCCCCGATCGCCCGGCGCGAAATCCGGAAGTAGTGTATATCCCGCGACCGCAACGGCGGCCTCCTCGCTTTTCCGGCGACCTACATTGGCATCGGCCCGTTTGGTATGATCGTTGTCCCCGGCGATGATGACGCTCCGCTCCGGATGCTGGTCGCGGAACAGTTGCGCGACCGGCGCGATATTTCCGGCATTGAAGGCAGCGATCACGGGAACGCCGATGGCCTGATGGATCGTGGAAGCCGTGGCATAGCCCTCCGCTATGATGGCCGCCTCATGATGTTTCAGCTCGCCCCCAATGAGGGCATGCAAGCCTTCCACACGGCCGCCCTTGTGAAACGACTTCGTCCCGTCTGCATCGATCGTTTGCAAGCTCCACAGCTTGCCGTTTTCGTCCCGCAGGGGAACCAGCAGCCGGCCTTCCACACTGACATTCTTCGGCCGCCCATACCTGTCCGTCGTCGCGATCGTCTGGCCTGGCGCGCCTACACGCAGTTCGCCAGGGCTGATACCCTTCGCCACAAGGTAGTGGTGGTCAGCTGACGCTGCTTGCGCGGCCGACCAGGCGGTTTCAGCGGTGAGCGCCGCGGCCTGCGCCATGGTCTCGCGCCCAACCGCGCGATCGCGGGCTTTTTGCGCAGCCTCGGCCGTCAACCGCGCACGATCCTGCACGCCGAGTGCCTGTATGGGAGCGCCGCTTTTCCAGTTTTGCTGGAGGCCCGTCTTAAAATTCTGGATATAGCCGGCCGGATGGCCGTCCAGATACCCGACATAAGCGCCGCTGCGCTGCTGGCCCGCGTCCCCGGCCACGCGCACACGCTGAAGCTGGCCATTCATCTCTGGTGGGCCGTCGATTTCGAGGCCAGCGTTGCGCAGAGCGTCGGCAAACTCAGCCCTTGGGTCCAACGACGATGCGACATGCAGATCGTCTCGGGTCGGTAGCCAAGCGTTGAACGGCGCCAGATCCGTGCCAAGCGGCACGAACCAGGATTCCGCTTCTCGATCCCATTTCGCGCCGAGTGCCTTGGCCTCATCCTTTTCGGCGAAGGGAACGGCGAGGTAGCTGCGCTCATTGCTCGTTTGCATGATGGGGTGATCCTCCGGGACTAGGGTTGGCGCCCGGACATAACCGGTCCCGGTTTCTGCGGCCTCTCCTCGTGACTGGCTGCCTGTCAGACCTTGGTCCTGCTCGCGGGCTTTCTCGAAACCGCGCAATATTGTCGCGATCTTCTCGGCGTCAGCCGCCGCTCTAAAGAGCTCTTGCGGGTCGTCTTCAAGCGCCTTGATCCAGCCTCCCACATAGGCTGCGTGCCGAGACGGATCATGACCCACGCCGATCTCCGTGCCGACGATCAAGGATGCGATCTCGGCGCGCAGTTCCTCACGAGCATAGCCTTCGCTGCCGAAGGGATGCGCCAGATCGCGATCAAGCCGCCCTGGCGCCCCCGTCCAATGGCCCTTATGCCGATATCGGCATAAATCA
>NZ_LMUG01000063.1:35110-39579 GCF_009766125.1 Acidisoma sp. S159 | reverse complement strand
ACGACCGCTGCGCACACACCTTCTTCTCCGCCATCTGCATCGCAGCCAGTGTCACCTTCTATCTCAAAGAATGAGTCCAAACGAAACTGGCGTCATGTTGGCGGGATGCCCGTAGTTGCAAGAGCGGATGCGAACAGGAAGGGCTGTTCGAATGGGCGCCACCGTTAGCTACGACGCTCGACTGGCTTCTATCAGCGCCGCCGCCATCCAGACCTAGGCCGATTGGCAGCATCCCGCCGACCTCGCCGCCCTCGTGACGATCGGCTGCTCAGCGGGCGGACCTACGCGAACGAGGATACCAAGGAGAGTACTAGAAAAACTAAAGATGGCTACTGCGGATCGTCCGCCGGCGACAAAGGGAGGGTCCTCGGCGCAAACGCCTGCGGTCCCGCGCTCACGCGCGCCTTTGCACCGGCGGCCGACACGCGACGCGGGGGATGGGGTTGGGACAGAACCCAGGAGAATTCCCCGATGTTGAAACACCGCAGCACAACGCCGCACACGGATCATCGCGATCACTATCAGGAGGTGACGGACCAGATCATCGCCGCGCTCGAGGCGGGCATCCGGCCGTGGCGCCAACCTTGGAAGAGTGGTTCACCTGGCATGCCAATCAATGCCACGACCGGACAGCCCTATCACGGCATCAACGTGTTGGTACTAGCGATGGCGTCGTTCGCGCTCGGCGGTGACCCGCGGTTCTGCTCGTACAAGCAAGCTGCGGACCGCGGTTGGCAAGTACGCAAGGGCGAACATGGCACAACGGTATTTTTCTTCAAGCGCATGCTCGTCGAGGACCGCAATGCCGCACCCGAGGCGGAAGATCGCATGAAGGCCATACCCATGTTGCGGACCTTCACCGTTTTTAACGGTTCCCAGATCGAAGGCATCCCGGAGTATGTGGCGCCAAGCGTCGTAGAGGCTCCCTGGCGCCGACCCGAAGCAGCCGACATCATTCTGAGCAATAGTAAGGCCGTAATGCGGATCGGCGGCGACCGGGCCTTCTACAGTCCGTCGCACGACTTCATTCAGCTGCCACCGCCCGCCTCTTTCGAGAGCCCTGAGGCTGTCGCGAGCGTCGCCCTTCATGAGGCATCGCATAATGCCGCGTCGCGTATTATGCCGCTTGACCGATTAGACCGCCCATCCAACCGTAAACAAGGGATCAATGACGTCGGCATAATCCTGCGGCCTTCGGCGCGAGCGCGGCGCCGGTTTGGCGCCGGCCGACTGTACTGAAAGGTTCGTTCCGTTCTGCAACCAGAAAGGAACGACTGTGACATCACAATACGAGAAGACCGACGCGGGCGCTGACACCCCAGGTTGGCTGCGACCTCATCGCCAACGGTTTATAGAAGATCTCAGTGGCTTGGGTTATGGGCCCGACACACTGAACCGCTACGGAGAGGTGGCTTATCGCTTTTGTGTAGCGGTCGAGAGTCGCGCTCTCGGCGCCCATGATCTTGTCGGGTCTCAGATCGAGGATCTTCGCGCCGCCGTAATCGACGCGACAGCCGCGATCTACCGGACGAACACGCGTTTTTGCCTCAATCGCTTTATCAATCATCTCGTGGCTGCGGGGGTGGCGCGTCTGCCAGAACCGCCGCCGAAGGTGCTAACAGTGCTGGAACTTTTACACCAGGAATACGACGCATATCTCCGCAACCAGCGCGGGCTGAGCGACAGCACGATCTACGATTGCCACCGCTTCATGGACCGCTTCATGGCCTTCCGGTTTGGCGAGGTCATCGGCAATCTCAATGACATATCGCCGGACGACGTTGTCGCGTTCCTGTGCAAAATCCGGGGCGGCGATAAACCCTATAGGGACAAGACGCCGCCTTCGCACCTGCGGGCGATGTTTCGGTTCCTGTTCTGGAGCGGCAAGACAACATGCGATCTGGTGAACGCTGTCCCTCGCGTCGCGCAACCTCCGCAAAGCCACCTTCCCAGATATCTGCGTCCCGAGATCGTCGAAAAATTGATTGCGTCAGTCGGGTCCGATGATCCGGTCGGACGCCGCAACTATGCGATGCTTTTGCTCGTCGCCCGCCTCGGCTTGCGGGCGCCAGAGGTCATTGCGATCCAACTTGATGACATTGACTGGCGAACCGGTGCGATCCTCATTCGAGGCAAAGGCAAGCGGCACGATCGCATGCCGCTGCCCAAAGACGCCGGCGAGGCAATTGTCGACTACATTCGGAATGGGCGGCGGGGTAGCTCGCGTGTCTTGTTCGTTTCCAATAAGGCGCCGTTTTTACCCTTCGTCGATGCACAGATCCTGAATTTTATAATTCGCGGTGCGTTTGATCGGATCGGCCTGGAATTGCCACCGAAGTACGTCGGATCCCACGTTCTGCGGCACAGCCTGGCAACCGACATGCTACGCAAGGGGGCCTCTCTCGATGAGATCGGCGACGTGCTGCGTCATCGGTCGCGTGTCTCGACGACCATCTACGCAAAGCACGATATCGAGGGCTTGCGGTCGATCGCGCGTGAATGGCCGGAACAGGGAGATCGGTCATGACCGCGTTGTCGCAACGTCTCGATAAGTATCTCTCGGTTCGCCGCAGCCTCGGCTACAACCTTTCGTTCGCGGGCCGTGTTCTACGCGGCTTCGCCGCGTTCGCTGATCGGGAAGGCGCAGATCATATCACCGTCGGCTTGTTCTTGCGCTGGAAGGATGCTTTTGGCGCGGCGAACAACAACACATGGTCCGCGCGGCTCAGCATGGTTCGTGGCTTTGCGGGCTGGCTACAGGGCTATGACGCGCGAACCGAAGTGCCGCCGCCCGGATTGATCGCGGGCAAACTACGCCGGACGCGGCCTTACATCTACTCGGGCGCCGAGGTCTCCACGATCGTAGCGCGTGCAGCAAGGCTGCCATCCCGCTACGGCCTCAGAGGCTGGACCTGCTCGACCTTGTTCGGTCTGATCGCTGTTACCGGGTTGCGGATTAACGAGGCCATTGGACTCGATGATGATGACGTCGATCTTGGCGAAGGTGTCATCACCATAAGGCGGGCCAAGAGCGGCAAGGCACGCTTTTTGCCCGTCGCTCCGAGCTGCGTTGCGAAGCTTCGAGCATACCACGTTGAAAGAACTAGGCTTCTCGGGGCGGGCCCGGGCGCATTTTTTCGAATGGACGATGGCAAGCGTCCGACGGACTGCACAGTACGTTACAATTTCGCCCAGGTCTCACAAGATATTGGCCTGCGCCAGACGGAACGTTTTCGCAGGCACGGACGTGGCCCGCGGATTCATGACCTCCGGCATACGTTCGCTGTCATGACAATCATGAGATGGTATCGAAGTGACGCTGATCCTGACCGAGAGATGATCAAGCTCAGCACTTATCTCGGCCACTCCGAACCGGACAATACCTACTGGTATATTGAGGCCGTGCCCGAGTTGTTGCAACTCGCTTCAGAACGCGCGGAGCGATCCCTGGCGAGGGGAGCATCGGCATGAACACCCATTCTTTGGCGCCATACCTGCAACGATTCTTCGTGGAAAGGCTCGGGACGCAGCTGAAAGCCAGCCCGAATACCATCTCAAGCTATCGGGATACGTTCCGCCTGCTACTGAAATTTGCCGCTGGCCGCCTGCACCGGGAACCGACAGCACTTCAACTGGCGGACATCGACGCAGAGCTTGTCGGCGCGTTCCTGGCCGACATCGAGGCGACGCGCGGCAACGCTGCCCGGAGCCGGAATACGCGCCTGGCAGCGATCCGCTCGTTTTTCAAATATGTTGCGGTTAATGAGCCACAACTGCTGCACCACAGCCAGCGCGTGCTCGCCATACCTTCGAAGCGCCATGAGAAAAGAGCCGTCGACTACCTGACGCGTGCCGAGATCGAAGCCGTCATCGCCGCGCCGGATTTGTCGACATGGTATGGCCGTCGTGATCGTGCGTTGCTGGTGCTCGCGTTGCAGACCGGACTACGCGTCTCGGAGTTGATCAACCTGTCTCGGGGCGACGTCATGCTCGGCGCAGGCGCGCACGTCCGATGTATGGGCAAGGGACGCAAGGAACGGTCGACACCAATCCGCAAGGACAGTTTGAAGGTTTTGCGTGATTGGCTCGCCGAGCGCGGAGGTGCAGAAAGCGATCCAGTGTTTGTCAGCATTCGGGGCGACCGTTTCAGCCGGGACGCCGTTGAACGCATCGTACGGAAGCATGTGGAAACGGCTGCCGGCCAATGTCCGAGCCTGACAAAAAAGCGGGTGACACCTCACGTGCTTCGACACAGCGCCGCCATGCAGCTTCTGCAGAACGGCGTCGACCGCACCGTCATCGCGCTCTGGCTCGGCCATGAGTCCGTCGAGACGACGCAGATGTATATCCATGCCGACATCGAACTGAAGGAAAAAGCGATGGCAAGAACGGCGCCAATAGCCGCATTACCGGGACGCTATAAGCCGGATGACCAGTTGCTGGCCTTCCTGGAAGCTCTCTGATTATGC
>NZ_LMUG01000063.1:34994-35100 GCF_009766125.1 Acidisoma sp. S159 | reverse complement strand
GACGTCATTGATCCCTTGTTTACGGTTGGATGGGCGGTCTAATCGGTCAAGCGGCATAATACGCGACGCGGCATTATGGCCCTTATGCCGATATCGGCATAAATCA
>NZ_LMUG01000063.1:34352-34984 GCF_009766125.1 Acidisoma sp. S159 | reverse complement strand
CGATACGCCGCGCCGGTGAGCCACGTCGTTTCAGGCAAAAGCGCATCGGCGCGGCATAATCCCGAACGCGGCATTATGCGACTTATGCCGATATCGGCATAAATCCCACTGGACAGGCGGCAAGGATCGGCTCGATCGCGGTTTATCGAGCCGCTTTGGGTCAGCCGCCTACGCTCAAGAAGAGCTTCGCGCTGAACTGGCGTCGGTTTTTCTCGGCAAAGTCCTCGATCTGCCGAGCGATATACCGAACCATGCGAGCTACCTCGGATCCTGGATAGAGACGTTGAAGGCTGACAAGCGCGAAATCTTCCGAGCTGCCTCCGACGCACAGCGTATCGCCGACTACCTGCTGGCCTTTCATCCGGACTACGCAGTCCAGGCCGACATCAGCACCGAGAGCGAGGCACCCCGTACTGCGCTGGCGGCGTAGCGCCGTGGGCGGCGGCCCAACGGCGCATGGCGATGACCAGCCGATCGCCACGCTTCGCGTTTAGCGCCGGCAGCCAAGACCGTGGCGGCGATAAGCGGTGTCGCCGGCCGCTATCGCGCCAGAATCTCGGGGGCTGCCGCCGACCACGTCCTTCGTGAAGCACGGAAGAATACCGGCGCGTCACGAGTATCCCCTGCCGTCA
>NZ_LMUG01000063.1:34019-34342 GCF_009766125.1 Acidisoma sp. S159 | reverse complement strand
GCCCAACGGCGCATGGCGATGACCAGCCGATCGCCACGCTTCGCGTTTAGCGCCGGCAGCCAAGACCGTGGCGGCGATGAGCGGCGTCGCCGGCCGCTATCGCGCCAGCAATCTCGCGGGCTGCCGCCGACCACGTCCTTCGTGAAGCACGGAAGAATACCGGCGCGTCACGAGTATCCTCTGCCGTCTCTCGACATCCAGCACAACCCACATGTGGAGCGAGGGAATGGATGGAGATTGGAGAGCATCGCGCTTCGCTTCGGCCGTCTCGCCCCTTCTCGTGTTGCTGCGGCTTGAACCAACCGCGCGCTGGAAAACGGGTA
>NZ_LMUG01000063.1:24211-34009 GCF_009766125.1 Acidisoma sp. S159 | reverse complement strand
CGATACGCCGCGCCGGTGAGCCACGTCGTTTCAGGCAAAAGCGCATCGGCGCGGCATAATCCCGAACGCGGCATTATGGCCCAGCTCATGCAGGGACGTGATGTAATATGCATCCGCCGTCGGAAACTGGCCGCGCTCCGGCAAGACAATCCTATCGGCCGCAGGCTGATAACAGGCTCGATTGCCGGGCTGGTGGTCGATACGTGCACCCGATCCCGCGATGATGGATTCCGCCCGCTGGTGACGCTCCCATGTTTCCACTACGCGTGCGGGTGCGAGCGGTAAGCCATCGATTTGCTCGCCGTTGAAGACCGTAAATGTCTTCACGCGGGGCCGTTCATATTCTACTTCACGGATCAGCGGCTTTCCGTCTTCACCGCGAACGGGCTTGCCTTGGGCATCCGTTACGGCCTCCGTGCCGCGTGTGATCCAATATTGGATTTGCGCGCCATGCTCACCTTTGCGGATCTGAACGCCCTCGGCGGTTGCCTGGCGATAGGTCATCCAACGCGCGTCGGGATAGCCCTGGGCCATGAGCCACATTGCGTTGCCGCCGCGATAATCCTTTCCCGTGGTGGGATTGTACGGCATGAACCGCTCTCCCGGGGCCCAGGGCTTTTGCCAAGGGGCGGCGCCCTGTCGAAGTTGGTCGATCAGCTCTTCGGCGACTTTCCTGGCGTAATCAGTTGCCATCATCGTCCTCCGCGTCCGCTGCGGTCACGGCGGTTTCTTCGAAAGCCCCCATTTCTTCGGCAATGTTTGGCTCTACCTCAACCCATACGCCGGGCGTACCAAAGTCGGCCAGGTTGCGAGAGATGAGCGGCTTTGTCTCAACGCGGGTGATCTTTCCGATTGCGTCCTCCGCAATCTGAGTCGGCGGTATCTCGTCACTCATTGGTTGCCTCCCTCGAATAGACATCCGGGCTAGCGGTGAACGGACTAGACGGCGCGCGCGTGTGCCTTGGTTGGTAGGCCACGGCTGCAATGGTCGGCATGTTGCCGCCGCCGGCGCTCGGTCCATAGTACTTAGCAACATAGCCATTGTAGAAACCGCGCTCAAAATCTCCGGTGTTGTAGGCCGAGAGTGCGGCGCGCAGCGCATCTTGCGGGTTCGGCCTGCTTCCCATTGCCGACAGATAGTCGGCCGTCAGGATCGACGCACCCGCCATGATGTTCGTGCATGGATCGAACATTTGCGCGACCGTGAAATTTAGACTCGCCAGGTTTCGGCTGTTTACCTGCATCCATCCGAGATCAACGCTATAGCCGCGCGTGATCCAAGACTGTGCAATAGATGTCGCCTCTGCGGCCGTAGCAGCCTGCCGAGGTTGATTTTCAACGCCGTTGACGTTGATCGCCAAAGGCCGGTCGCCACTCTCCACGCGAATGATCGCGCTAAGAGTGCTGGGCTCAACCGTCGATCCGCAAGCCAGGAGCGCGGCTCCGGGATCGGTAGCGGTAGCGGTAGCGGTGTGCCATTCAGGAGTGCGAATCCCCGCCGCCATGGAAGAAGGCCCCTGCGCGGGGTCGTCGGCAGCCGGCAGGGATGGGCGAGTGTCGATGATGCTATCGCGCCACTCAGCCGCGACCGTCGCGGCTGCCTGGCGAGCCGGAGGGGTGGCATTGGGGATAAGCCAGATGACCTTACGCGCGGTCACTGCCTGGCGCGCACGACGAAGCTTGTCGATGATTTCAACGCCGTCCCGATCCCCCGCCCCAAGGGTGATGATTGCCGTATCACTCGGCCTAGGTCGCTTCAGGTCCGAGGCGATGGAGGCACCGGACGAGGTTTCGACCATCGTCAATGGCACGCACTTTGAATGGACCCGGCCGACCCCAAGCGCAGTACCGTCACCGATCGCGATACAGGACACCATCAGTCTGTCACCCAAACCGGCCGGACGGTGCCTTTGACAAGCGAGGCGGAGACCGGGCCGAAATAGCGGCTGTCGAAGCTGCGGGGGTTATGCGGCGAGACCAGCCAGATTTCACCCAGGGGTACACGATACTGCCCAGCCGGATAGCCAGGCAGCGGTCGTCCCTGGCTGTCGCGGGCGAGTTGACCACTGTTCGCAACAACACGCCCGTTGACGATGATCCAGGAAGAAGACACGGCGACCAAGTCGCCCGGGCCGGCCGCTACTGGCTTCAGCAAGATTTCCTGGCCAGTCGGGCAAGCACCAGGGGCGATATACTTCCTGTCCTTCCCCAGCCTGGTAACGGGCGTGTTCGGCAGGCAGAGCAAGACGACATCGCCAGGCCGCGCTTCGTGCCGCGCCGTCTGCCGCCACAGTCCCATCGGCATGGAGTCGGTCGTGTTGATCCATAGGCCGTCAGCCTGTGCGAAGACGACAGTTACAAAAGACGCTGCGACAGCAAAACTGGCGCCCGCCGCGACGGAGATTTTCTCGCGCTTCGTCAAAGCGCGCCGCGGTGACCGATCGGGCGGCGACCTCATGCGCGGAGCGGCACGACGACCGCCTCCTTCGGCTCAGCTGCCGCTTTGAAGGCGGGTACAGAGGATCGCGGCGAGATGTGCGCTATCCGCATCGTCTCAGGTGGCGAAATCATCGAGCGTGCCTGAAAGGCGTCGTCCGTGAAGTAGAGAATTTGCGTGCCATAGATGGCATATTGCCCCGCGCCGAAAATCAACATGTCACCGGGATGTGTGATCTTGCCGCTTTCGGCCTCTTTGGTGGGCGATCGCATGTGCATGACTTCGTCCGCTGTCATCAGCGGGCGCTCAATCTCGCGATATGATCGGCTTATCTGGTTCAGCGTGCTGCCACGTTTGCCACTCTCGGTCACGTCTTCCTTGATGATCGTCGTGGTACCGAGAAGTTCCGAAATCCACTCGCCGGTCTGAGTCTGATTCGGTGCATAGGCGATGCGGATGTGCAGGTTGCTAATAATGTTCTCATGGGGGCCGTAGGACTTCAACAGCTGCTCACGGTCCTGAAGGATGATGTAAGCCTTCATGCCGTACCCGGCGATGAACGACAGCGACTCCTCGAAAATATCGAGTTTTCCGAATGATCCGGCGAACTCGTCCAGCATCAAAAGCATTTGTCTCTTGTGTGGCGATATAAATCGGCCATCCGGAAGCCGTTTCAACTCTTCACGGGTCAAGGTGCGAACGATCTGATTTAACACCAAGCGGACAAGCGGGCGTAGCCGGTCCTTATCGCTTGGCCGCACCACCAAATAGAGGGTTACGGGCTGCTCATGGTTCATCAGGTCGTGAATTCGGAAGTCAGAAGACGAAGTGTTCCGTCGCACGAGGGGATCACGGTAGAGCGAAAGGAACGACATCGCCGTGGAAAGCACGGAGCCGCGTTCATTGTCCGGGCGGTTCAGCATGTCGCGCCCGGCGGCCGCGATGACGGCGCGGGCGTCCTTTAGGGCTTCTCTCTTTTCGCTGGTCATGTCCGGCCGTAGTGAATCGTTTCCATTGACCTCGGCTGCGGTGTCTTTCATCTCCTCGTAGAGGGACTTCACGTCCCGTGTGGGATCGGAAAGGTAGAATGCGACTGTGTAAAGCGTCGCCTCCTCGGTTTCCTCACCAAGATCACGCGCTTCCCATTTTTTGTGGAGGATATGGAGCACCAGGCCCGTCAGCAGCGCGTGGCTTGTCTTTGCCCAATGATCATTCAGACCTTTTCCATCGGGATCGACGATCATCGTTACGAGATTTTGTGTGTCGCCTACCGCATGAATTGTATCGAGGCGGATTTCGTTGACCGGGTTGAAGCGTCCGCTCCCCTCGGACGAGGCCGGATCAAATTTGATAACGACGTTCTTGGCGTGTTCCTTTCGCCATCCCGCGGTCTGTCCCCAAAGCTCACCCTTCATGTCGTTTACGACGCAACTCTGCGGGTAGGATAGAAGTGTTGGTAGAACCAGACCAACACCCTTACCGCTACGCGTCGGCGCAATGGCTCCGATATGCTCGGGCCCATCATGTCGGAGATAGCGCGTCTTCCCGGTCCTCGGATCGGTCCAGGCGCCAATATAGACCCCTGCCCCGTGCTCCTCGCCGGCTCTCGGCAGAAAGCCGATCGCGCGCAGCTCGGCGGCTGTCGTGATCCACCTGGCAGTGCCGTGCAGACCCTCGATCTTTTGTGGCCGTCGTCGGTTCGATGCGCCAATCTGCACCGCGACCAGAACCGATACAGCGACAATGATCATGACGCCGGCTCCGGCGAGTTGGAAGGTATTCGATACGTCGCCGGCCCACGGGGCCTGCGCCCAATCGAACCAATTCCACGGGGCGTAATATCGGGCGAACCAGGGCGTTCCCAAAGCGGGACTGTAGGTGAGGCGCCACGCGACAAATTGCGTCACGCCGGAGTTGAGAGCCACGACTAGGCTGCCGATCATCGTCATGCCGAGGAGTGCTTGGCGTAATCCGCCTTTCCCCCTCGTGATGGGTAGCGTCGGGATGTTCGGCATCTCATTCATCTCGACTCTCTCCTACTGTAGGGCGAGCGCTCGGGGCGCCCCGCCGAGCCGCACGGCGCTTGCGCCACCGCCCATCCCGAGCCGGCCACACAGCCTGATATCATACGTCATATCGAAAAGCAGAAAGCAATGGTAGTCCGGCGCGCGCCGACAGCTCGTGATGATCATCGTTCTTGCCCTTCTGACCTTTCTTGCTGTGGACGATGATCATGTAATCGGCCGCGCTCATCGAGCCGCGTCCCGTCGCCGACGCGCCATGTTGATACCTTGGCCGCCTGCGCTCGCGACACCGCTTTAACCAGAATTTCCCCACCGCGCTCGAACAGGAGAACCTCATTGCCCTCTCCAATTTGGCGGCGTCCGCGATAGGTGGCGTCGCCGGCATCCTTGGACGTCCAGGCCCGATGCGGCATAAGGTCCGATACACGGTCCCTGGTCGCGTTACGCCGCTCGATGAATGCCACGATCAGTGGGTCTACGTCCGTATTGGTGCCACCCGCGGACTGTGCTGCGGAGTGCGCCTGGTGCTGCTCCCACGCCTGGCGTTGCCGTTCCGTCTCCATGACAGGATCGGCAAAGGTGACGTTCATCCCCTCTACGACAGCTAAGCGCCCGATCTGCGCCTTGAATGTGTCCGTGCCGCCAACGAGAAGAGGCCGATGCCCAAAGCGGTCTGCGGCCAGGCTGAGCGCCAGGAAGCTGGCAGCAATCGAGACTTCATCTACCCGCACCTGTTGCGCCTGATCTGTCACCCGGCCGCCGTCGGCGAGGCGATAGGTGATTGCACCATCGCGCCCCACGACGGGGCGAAGGTGCTGGTAAACGACATGTCGGGCCTGGTCAGCGTTCTCGGCGGATAACACCGCCGCGCCTAACTCCGCCTGCCGCTTGCTGGTCGATCGCAGGACCTCAGCGGCCAGCGTGTTGCCCTGTGCTGCCTGGCTTTCTAGCCAGCTCTGCCAGGTAAGCAACGGGCGACCGGCGGCTTGCCGTCGCTCCTCTGCCCGGCGTTCCTTTTCACGTTCGGCCGCGACGGCCTTATCGCGCTTTAGCGCGGCATAGGCAGCGCGTCGGCCATCGGCAGTGTGGGGCATGGCCTTGATGGCTGCCCTTCGTTCTGCGGCCCAGCCCGCCAGTTCCTTAAGCCAAGCGCCCGCGCGCACGCGCCTGGTCTCGCGAGCGGTCTTTCGTTCTTCAAGGGCACGCCCGCGTTCTCGCTGGAATTCGCGGAAGAGTTCGGCGGTCTTTGGGCTCGGAGTATGCAGAGGTGCCCGCGGGTAAACCTCCTCCGGTCTGCTCTGCGGGCCCGTCGGTGCCTGGTAGGCGCCCCATTTCTCCGTCAGCGATCCGAATGACAGCCTACGGTCGATCTCGGACGGCTTTACGCGCGCGTATTTGTCACCGACAACGGCGATTATCAGCCCTGCGCCGCGCGGCTTCACTTCCAACCCATAGATCGCCGCAGCCTCGTGTAAATCCTGCCAGCTCCGGCCGGTCCGCTGCGCATTTAGCAGTGTAGGGCCGGCCTCATCGCGCACCCACTGAATGAGACTTTGTTGCTTGCCGTGTATCTCTATTGCCGCGGCACGACTACTGACGCGGCCAGCACCTCGCACTGGCATCTGATGGTTGGTGGCGGTCAGCCCGTGCTTTTTCTCGAGCTCGGCGCAAGCTGCCTGAAGGCGAGGCTGATCAAAATACGGCGTTATCACCTTCAGGGTTGCCGGATGCACCTTGTTGATGGCGACGTGAAAGTGAAAGTGGTCCTTGTCATTGTGGATCGCTGAAATCCGCTGATGGTCGACCAGCCCGATCGCAGTGCAAAGTGCGTCCTCTATGTCATGAAGTTGGGCCGGTGACGGCCTTTCGCCCGGCGGAAAACTGACGATCAGATGATAGGTCTTATCCGTCTTCGAGGTGGTATTGCGCTCCTGTACGTTCCCGATTTCGGCCAGGGCAAGCCCGGGCTCCTCGTTGGCGCAATTCGTCACCCGGATCCCGTCGACCCTCTCGCCACCGGCTTTGCGGTCGAGGATATAATCGGCGGTCTTCCTCCAGTCACGAAGCTCACCAATCTTTTTAAGGTCGGAGACATAGGCCGCGAGTCGCGCGAAGCTTCCCCCGGCGACACGGTGGGACGCCTTCGCGATCAAACGGATGCCACCTTCTCAATGATTTGACCACGCAGATCGTCGATCGAATGCAGCAGCGCGCGCACATCGGCCTGCGGCGCTCCCTCCCCTGGCCGCTCCGAAAGCCAGAGTTTCAAGAGGCCCCCTAGCCGACCAAGATCACCGCACGCTTTCAGCAGTTCGCCCACTCTATCGGCGTCGAGGAGTGACCGGGGTTCATAGCCCAGCCCCAGCGTACGGAGATAGGTCGAAGTCGAGAGCCCAGTTGCCCTCGCGCGCCGCCCAATCTCCGCCTTCTCGATCGGCGTTACCCAAACAACGCAGGGCTGCTTAGCCCTCGGCCGGGTATCTTTCGCGATGCCCGCGGCTGGCGCGCCCATTAGATCTGGCTCTTCTCAGACGCGGTAGCGGCCGTCAGCCTCGCAGAGCTGCAGCGTCGAGCTCCGCCAGGAGCGAGTAAGCCCAAGCCGGCGACGTACATATACGGCGCATATCTTGCCAGACGCTTTTGATTCATTTGGCCTCAAATAGCTTCATTTAAGCTCATCCCAGAAAGTGCACCAAAATGAGCTTGATTGAGCTCAAATGCATTCCAGTCAGCCATTTCAGCTTGACGCCGTACGTCATATCACGCTAGATGAAAAGCGCCATGGATGCACCTCGTTCTCGTCGCTTTGCAGGTCGGGCAGCCTTCGCTGCTCAACTCACATCGATCCGTTTGGACGTTGCGAGCGGCGTCTCCCTCAAGTCAATTTATGACTCGCGAAAGGAGACGCTGGGAATCGGATATCGCCATTTTCATCAGCTCGTCGCACGTCATATCGGCCTGGCGAGAGATCGTTTCTCCAAAGCCTCGACGAGACGAGACGGGTCGCTAAACTCATCTGTGCCGCCAAACTCAACAGCGACGATGCCCGCCGAGTCTGCGGCTACGGGCTATGTCATGCTCGGTTCCCCTCCTCCGACACGTTCCACTCCCGAACTTCAAGAACAGGTTCTCATGACATCCGCGGAGACGATTGGTGGCACTAAAACAGCAGCTCCGCGACCCCGCGCCTATCGACGACACAAAGGCCCCGCCGATGACAGAAAAGCCGATCTCTGGTAAGGCTGAGATGTTCGATGTCCACATGACATTGCAGCACAAGGGTGGTGTCACAAAATCCTTCTGTGCGAATTGTCTCGCCCAGTTTTATCAAGCCACGGGCCGTGCCGTGGTAGTACTTGATGCCGATCCCAGCAATAAGTCTCTGGCCGCTTACAAGGCTCTCAACGTCCGGTCCGTAGACATCCTGTGTGAGAACAATTCCATAGACAGCAGAAAGTTCGACGATATCGTCGAGTCATTCATCATGGAGGAAACAGATTTTATCGTTGACAATGGGGCGACTAATTTTCTCGCCTTTATGAGCTATCTCATCAGTAATAACGTGTCGTCCGTACTGTCAGAAGCTGGTCGGCGCCTCATACTTCATATTCCGATCGTGGGCGGTGAGGCCCTCAACGAGACGATGTCGGGCTTCGACGATATCGCGGGGAATCTAGGAGCCGATTCGAAGCTCGTCATCTGGCTCAATGAGGCGGTCAAAGGAGTGATCACCTTTGACGGTAAGGAGTTCGAAGACTCACGCGCCTACGATCGACACAAGACCAAGATCTTAGGTCTTATTCGTGTGCCACATCATACCTCTGAGCTATTCGGCCGCGATATGGAGGTCATCCTCAGCAAAAAGCTGACTTTCTCTGAGGCGATCGGAAATCCGGAAATACGATTGATGTCCAAGCAGCGCCTAAAGCAGATGCAGCGCGAGATATTCGATCAAATTGCGGTCGTCGTCTGAGGTCAGCGCTGTGGACACGAAAGCAATCATCAATGAGGTCGCCAGGAGGCACAAAATCCGTCTGTCTGAGGATGATCCTATTCTTGCGACGATAACCGCGGTCGAAGTTGTCCATCAAATCTTCGCCGAACATTTGAAAACTCTCGTCACCGACGTCGCGAATCAGGCCACTGACCGACTGGTTGCACAAATCGAGACAGGCCGACGGGAAGTCGCCAGTCAGATTGATCTGTCAAAAGCAACCGCTGCAAAGCTTGTCAATGATGCGGGGACATGGTCGGCCGATAAGTTGATGGAGGCCAGTTCCACTATGGCGAGTGACTTTCTTTCGGCCGTAGCAGCGAGTTCAGCGTCGGTGCAAGCCGACATTATCGAAGTGCGCAGGGCTCGGTTGATCGCGATTTGGGCCGCCGGCTTTACCACCATCGTCAGTGCAATTTCGCTCGGCGGAGGAATCGGCTTTTGGTTGGCCGGACGCTAAGGTGAGCTTCACAGGGGTCGATCGCGAATTAATCGCGCCAGCTTTTTGGCCGAATCATCAATGGGCGTGAAGACGATCAGCTTCATATCCGGCAGGTCGCCCACGCCAAGGCTGGAGTATTCGAAAAGCATTTGCCCCACGGTCGGGTGATTGATGCGTTTCTGGCCCGCGAGCAGGCGTGCCACCTCACGCTGTGGCCACCGCTGCGCGAACTCTTGCTGTGACGTGTCAGATGAGCGAAGGCGCATGAAATCTGGGTTTCCGGTATGGCGGGCATAGTCGGCGCGGAACATCGCGAGCAAGGCCCGCGCCACTGCCTCCCAATCGACGAGCAAGCGGTGATGATCCGGACCCGTAAATATCAGATGCAGCGTGTTGCGCTCGTCACCCTCGAGCCGCCCATACGGGCCATACACCTCCTCGGCCGCCCTGTTCCATGCCAGCACGTCCCAGCGCCGGCCAACCACGTAAGCTGGCTGATCCGTCGGGCTGTCCAACATCCGGCGTAGCGGTTCGTTGATCCGCTCTATTCTCGTAGAGCGTGATCCAAGGCCGGGCTGCCATAGGTCGCTGGTTCGCTCGACGAGCCGACCACACGGGAAAATCAGCCCTTGCACGCGAGCCGTGGTAGGAGAAAATGCAGGCGTAACGCTATTGAATGGTAAGGATGCCTAGAGGACAAAGCGTGCCGGAGTACATTCGCGAAGTTCTGGCCAAAAACATGAGGGCGGCTCGGAGATATGCGCAGTTGAGTCAGCGTGCTGCGCGGCGATCAGGATCAGAATCGCATTGCCTCGCCTGAAATGCTCCCCAGGCAGGACTGTTGCCTCACCTAAAATGTTCCCCAGGAGACGGCCTGGGGGACGAGTATGAGGAAGGTGAG
>NZ_LMUG01000063.1:20925-24201 GCF_009766125.1 Acidisoma sp. S159 | reverse complement strand
TCGTCTCCTGCGCTGCCAGGAACTCAGCGAATCATAGCCACGCGAAGGTGTCTAGTTATTTCTCGGCCAGGACACTAGTGGTTGCCGCCCACTCCAATTGTAGGCGTCGGTTGTGGGGTCTGAGATGGAATCGCCATGATCGACATGAACTCAGAGATCAGTGCGAAATTTCGCTTCGATACGTCATCGTCACTGGATATGAAATACCAGACTCCATTGCTTCTGAAAGAAACATATATTGGTTCTTCGGGGAGCGCTTCCTGAGGAGAGGTCGCGGACGTAATAATCAGGATATAACGGCGCGACAACTCTAAAGAATTTTCGATCTCCTTCGCCGCTGGTCCGTAAGGGTCGGTGAAATTATGATATAAGTTATCGGGTACACGCCCAAACTTCTGATAGCAAAACCGAGCGTTATCTTCAAGTTTGTCGTTGTCTGGAAATACAGTCAATAAAGGGGTGGATATCGAATGCCTAATATAACACGCCACAAAAGCACGCGAGGCAAGTCTTTCTTCGCCGGGAGGATCTGCGTCAGAAGTGCTTACGAAATAGCGATTACTGTTCTCAAACAGAGGATTGTAAAAATCCGGTTTGTCAAAGAAGTCCGGGATCGTATAGAAGAACGGCACAGTCGGCCAACTTGCAGGGCGCGGCTTAGTAGCAGTGGCTGGCGAATTGGCCGGGTGGTGAATAGGAGCAAACCGTCCATTATTCCAGTACTCGCTCAGAGCGCGAATCGTTCTGTATTGATTCGGGGAGACGAACTCGATTAAGGGTCTCTGCGGGTCAGTGGCCGTTAGCAACACACCGATCGCAGAGTTAGTACGAAGCACTGGCGAGATGTTTAAACAGTGAGACTTCAGCGGCGATTGTGGTCCGGCGAAGGGCGCATTGCACGTCGGCGTCTGATCTGAGGAAGAAGGTATGATTGCTACTGCGGGAGCGATCAGCGCGACGGGTGTGGTGCGCAACTCAATCATGTTAGGCAAAGAACTGAGGTCGATCAGATCCTTCGTTTTCCCCATGATCAACTGGTCTTTTATTTTTGTCAAAGTTGCGGCCATACCTTGGGTTGTAAATTTCTGGCTTTCGGCCGAGCTCACAAATTGACTTGGCGACACCTCCGGCTGAGTTGGCCAATAAATATTGATTAGTCTACTCCATTGCCTTAGTACCTTAGCATCGGCTTTCGAAGAGTTAAGATAAAAGATCAACGAGTCAGAGGAAGGCGGACTACTCGGCTGAAGGACCTGTACAAGTTGTTGTGTGATCGCCGTCCCGGACGACGGATGTTGAGAACTCGTCGCGGATAGAGGTGACTTGCCAACTGACTCTCTCAGAACGTTTTGACTATCCAGATCGATGAGCGAGTTGATCGCCAAATCCTTGTCGTCAAAATTGGGCGTCAGATAATGTGTTGCCATCTCCAAAATACCGGGAAGTGGCCAATCAGAGTCTGGCAAAGATGCCAGAGAGTCAACTGTTATTGGTGTTGTTAACTGTGCGATCAGGGGCTGACCCGTCAGTGGCGTGTACGTGATCGTAGGATTCTCTTCATACTCAAGAGATGAACCTAATGTGGCGGCAGTGCTGGGAACAACTCTCGTCGACAGTGAGCCTGCGGTCGCAGAGGTAGGCACTGCGGGGCCAGCCCCAGAAAGCGCTGAAACCGCCCCAAGCCCCATGATGGACGCGGTAAGTGATCCCTGGACAATGAGGTTTGCGCTAACTTGAGTTACGTCCATCACGAGAGGCATCTGCAGATCACGCACGCGTACGATGTTAGCGAGCACCATTTGCGCAGACGTGTTTTGGATCGCGCTATTATAATCTGGTCGACCTACTTTGATGGAGTTCGGACCAAAGAACTGGCACGCGCTTAATGTCGCAGCTAGAACCACCAGTGTCTGGTTACGGGCGAACGAGTGACACGTGCGCGGCATGGCTTCTCCGAAGATGGTCGATACAGCTTCAGTGCAAAGAATCGACTTGCGCGAACAAGCTGCTATTGCGGGACAGCATGCCCCATTATGGATTTGCCATTTTTTTGGTCACAATCCCCGAACCCTTGACCTACTGAGGAAGTGACGGTTCCGTTGGAGCTACTTCCATCGCAGTCACTTTGACGATCCAACTTATTCCCGTGCGGAGATTGGCTCGAGTTAATTTGGTCAAGCTCCAGTTGGTTCAGGTGATCGGCCGGACTATTCGTTATTGACTGCGCCCGTAAGGTACGAGCGTTACAAACCAGGGCACCAGCCTGGTAGAGGGCAAAGAGGCAGACGATCGCTATTTTTGGCAGCGTTTCCATGTAGCCTCTCTTTTTCTCGTTTCTTGAGCCGCTTTATAATAAGGACAATTAAGCACATTTGAACGGCATCTTGAAAATTATTTTTCTCCCACAGCGTTTTACACCCAGAAGTTGAATCTTACCCATCAGATGCAAAACCTGCTCCCCAAGCCACCTTTCGCGCTAGACCGCAAATCTTCGGCGTTCTGAGGCTACTTTGACGATAGGGAACAACATCGCCAATCAGCGGTTCATGACGTAGTTTACCCGTTGGAACTCGACGCATTTGCGTCCACCGAGCTATCGATCTCCCTATGCTGACCAACCACTTCCCCACCATCCAGGGTCGATTTCGGTCGATCACTTGGACGGGCTGCACAAGAGGTTCGCTACAGACCCAGCGTTTCACTTCTGCAAACAGAGCTGCGATCTGTTGGAGACCCTCAGGGCGATCGGCGACGCCCGTGTAGAAGTGCCTCCGGGCATGGCTCCAGCATGCGACTTCGACCAGAAGAGCCTCGCCCGGTGGGGTTGTCTGGCGCATTGCCTAAGGAAAACGTTACTGAACGTGGTTCGTTGCCTCAGAGTCCGACTCAGAATGGGCGCCCTGATATCATTGTCTTGCCAGAGTGCGGGTAAGGCGTCGGACATGAGCGATTAGCGTCCACGCCGTCGAACTCGCGAGGTTTGTTTCGAAGTCTTTTCCGAGCCTCCGGCATCTCCCGAGCCACGCAAACGTCCGCTCGACAACCCAGCGCCTCGGTAGGACTTCGAAGCCTTCAGCTGCGTCAGATCGTTTGATAATCTGCACCGTCCAGC
The DNA here is from genome assembly GCF_009766125.1 of Acidisoma sp. S159. NCBI lineage: Bacteria > Pseudomonadati > Pseudomonadota > Alphaproteobacteria > Acetobacterales > Acidocellaceae > Acidisoma > Acidisoma sp. S159. The sequence continues at coordinate 21,089 of NZ_LMUG01000063.1, read as the reverse complement.
GGCCGAAGGCGAGCAGCGCGTGACGCAGCTTGTTGCCGGCGTAGCCGCCGTCAGCAAAGATGTGCCGCAACCAGGGATAAAGTCTGCGAATAGAAGCCAGCACAGCCACGGCGCCATCCCGATCCTGGATGCTGCCGATATGCACGACCAATCCGACGAGGTGA
>NZ_LMUG01000063.1:19527-20915 GCF_009766125.1 Acidisoma sp. S159 | reverse complement strand
GGCTGTATCGGTGACGATGTGCCGCTTGCGGCCCATGATCTTCTTGCCGGCGTCAAAGCCACGAGGACCGCCACTCTCTGTGGTTTTGACAGATTGGCTATCGATGACGCCAGCGGTCGGACTGGCTTGCCGCCCGGCTTTCTCGCGCGACGTCATCACCAGGGCATGGTTGATCAATTCCCAGCGTCCATCCAGAACCCAGGCATAGAAGTAGCCTTGCACGGTCGAGTATGGCGGAAAGTCCTTTGGCAGTTGGCGCCACTGGCATCCCGTTGAAGCAATGTAGAACATGGCTTCGACGACCGCGCGCAATTTGGTGGAGCGACGCCGCCCGAAGCGGCGCCGTTCGGGCATGAAGGGCACGATCATAGCCCATTCCGCATCCGTCAGATCACTTGCATAGCGTAACCCAGCGCGCCGATACTGCGGCCGAGTGATTTCAGTCCAGGCCATTGTAATTTCCGTCGTGACTCGCAATCCGATAGAATCACAACCCACTGAAATCACTCAACCCTTTCTCAGTCAGACACTCAGCTAGAATGTTACTCGAGAACCCATAGTCGGCGATGATGCCCTCCTTGTGAGGGGGCACCATGAAGAGGTTGGCGCAACGGTGGTCAGGCTGGAGGGGATGGTGATGATCCTGGATCTGCATCGGCGGGGCTCACGATATCTGATATCGCCGACAGTGTGGGTGGAGTTGCCCCCGTTAAACCGGACACGAGGCAGGTTGCGATTGGCTGCGGATGGGTCGTGTTCACCGACGAGCCCACGACGCCGCGGATCGCGATGCCATCGCGTTCGCCTTCGCCGGTACTGCGGTCTTCATGCGATCGTCGCAACACAGCACGGTCGCGAGGTCCTGGTGCACCACGTATCTCGCCCAGATTAGGCGGCTGTAGCCGAGCACCATGGCGAACAGCCAAACACGGATAAGATTGAACAGCCTTTTGTTGGCGTTCCTGCTATTTTCCGTCTGCCCATGGGTGACCGCGTGGCACAGAGTAGGGCGTGAGGTGCAAGCCTTGCCGCGCCGCCGTGTCATAGTCGCTCCTCTTTTGCGGCGCTCATGGGCACCTTGCGCCCACGTTTGGTCCATCCTTCGGCCAGGCGTTTGTAAGCAATCTCGGCCTGTTCGCCACGCCGCCTCTCCTCCTGGCGCGTTCGGGTGAGAACGTCGAAAGCTTCAGACGGCGGGCGGCCATTGACAGAAAAACCGGCCCCGGACGGCCACCAATTCACTCGTCAATCAAAATCCCGTCCTGATCGACGCGCGGCCAAACCAGAAAGCTCTTGCTATATTGTCGCGCCGCGTCAATCAGCCGCGACCGCACTTTCCAGTCCTGATTAACGGATTTTCCGCATTGCCTCGCCTGAAATGCTCCCTA
>NZ_LMUG01000063.1:19276-19517 GCF_009766125.1 Acidisoma sp. S159 | reverse complement strand
CATGGCGACACGTCGGGAATTGGTGGTGGCGATCACTGAGAGGTACGTCTCGGCCAGGCGGAGCGATAAGACCAAGGTCCTGGATGAGTTCGTGGCGCTGACGGGGCATCACCGCAAGCACGCGATGCGACTGCTACGAGGCGCTACGCCGCCGTCGGGAAAGGGTTCGCGGCCGGGGCGATGGGTGTATGGCGAGGACGTGCGCGCCGCGCTTGTCATGGCCTGGGAGGCGTCGGATCGG
>NZ_LMUG01000063.1:18783-19266 GCF_009766125.1 Acidisoma sp. S159 | reverse complement strand
CATGGCGACACGTCGGGAATTGGTGGTGGCGATCACTGAGAGGTACGTCTCGGCCAGGCGGAGCGATAAGACCAAGGTTCTGGATGAGTTCGTAGCGCTGACGGGGCATCACCGCAAGCACGCGATGCGACTGCTACGAGGCGCTACGCCGGCGTCGGGAAAGGGTTCGCGGCCGGGGCGATGGGTGTATGGCGAGGACTTGCGCGCCGCGCTTGTCATGGCCTGGGAGGCGTCGGATCGAATTTGCGGTAAGCGGCTTCAGCCCTTGCTGGCGCCCCTGATCGAGGCGATGGAGCGTCACGGCCATTCCGGCATTAGCAGTGGCGCACGCGAGCAATTGCTCGCCATGAGCCCGGCCACGATCGATCGCGCCTTGAGAGAAACCAGGATCAGCGCCACGGGGCCGCGGCGGCGCAAAGCCTCGACGGCAATCCGGCGCAGCGTTCCGATCCGCACTTTCTCTGACTGGGATAACCCGGCGCC
>NZ_LMUG01000063.1:12239-18773 GCF_009766125.1 Acidisoma sp. S159 | reverse complement strand
CGATCGCGCCTTGAGAGAAACCAGGATCAGCGCCACGGGGCCGCGGCGGCGCAAAGCCTCGACGGCAATCCGGCGCAGTGTTCCGATCCGCACCTTCTCTGACTGGGATAACCCGGCGCTGGGTTTTGTCGAGGCTGATTTGGTATCCCACTCTGGCCCGTTCGCCAAAGGGGCCTTTACGCAGACGCTGGTGCTGACCGATATTGCCTCGGGTTGGACGGAGTGCGCGCCATTGCTGGTGCGCGAGCAAACGGTTTTGACGACCGCGCTGACCGAGCTGCAAAACTGTTGCCGTTCCCTCTCCTGGGCTTCGACACGGACAACGACAGTGTGTTTATGAACGAGACCGTTAGAAACTACTGCCTTCGCGACGGAATAGAGCTCACGCGCTGCCGACCATATCGGAAAAATGATCAGGCCTTTGTCGAGCAAAAGAATGGCGCCATCGTTCGGGGTGTGGCCGGATCCTCACATTAGGACTCCTCATCAGGCTTAGTTCGTGCTTTGTTCTCCTCACCGGATGGGAGGACGCCGTGCAAGAGACAGACCTGTGCCTGACCATGAGCGCTGCCATCAGGGCTCAGGGCAGAGCATCCGCTCATCCGGACGACATTCGCGCGTCATTGGTGGCGGCTGACGGTATCATCGCTTACCTGCGCGGCGCTGAGCTGGTAATCGCGCGGCAGCCTCGTCTGTCTGCTGAAGTCTCTATCGTTGAGGTGGTGACGACGGTGTAGTGCCGCTCACAACACCTTTCTGGGCGCTAAAAAAAATCTGACTATTCGTTGCGTAATCAGATTTGGCCACTACAATAAAGCGGCCATCAATGAGCGTCTATGCAAATAGTCGCCGGAGCAATATCAAACGGTCTCAAACGCGCTTCAGGCCGAGCTGGCACGCTACTCTGTTTTCAATCCATCCGATTTGTGGACGGCGGGAAGCCGTGCGTCGTTTCTTGCGGACGTGAAGGCGCCGTCTCGGTCCGGCTCGACCAAATGGTGCGGCCTGTTCAAGAGATAGCGCATAACGCGGCGATCCGCTTCGTGGCGCGTGTGGACGTTATGATGTTATGAGCAGCCGCCCCGGCTACAGCAAGATAATTTACCCGTCACGTGACCAACTGGAGGTGCTTGAGCAATGCCTGAAAACGAGTGAGCTGTCTCAGGTATTGCTCCACTACGAGAGTGATGAGCTCGCCGCCGTTTCCTACCGCCGCAACCACCAATTCACTGGGCATGCTCGGTTGAAGGAAATGCTGGAAGCAGCGGCGACGGCAGCCATCCATCGACAGGCAGCAGACGCTTATCAGACCGCGTCGGAGCCGGTGCCCGATTATTCGGAGCATGAGGAGGACATGCCACGGGATGAACTATCCGTGGCTGAGGCGATGGCTGATGTCGACAAAAGGTTTGCTGATGCTATGGCTAGCCTCAGCCGCGATAGCCGGCTTGAACAAGTCCTATTTCACAGACGCTGCCGGAAATGGCAAAAATCTGAGGCCAAACCTTTCAATTGGCCGGCATCAGGTCTCAACGCCTGTGTTTAGGGAAGAAATTACAACGCGACGAACGCAAGTTGCCACAGGGACAAATCTTACCAGGCGCGATCGTGAGATGTTGACGCGATGCGTCCGACTAACGGGATCGCGATTGACAAGGCGATAGACACGCTATCTGTGTCGTGCGGCAATGACCGTTCGGTCAACTCTCGAGCCTACAAGCTTCAGATCTATGCTACTGCGTCGCTCAGGCTTGGAGCAGCGCGTCGCAGTTAGCATCCAATTACTCCGGCCTACGGTCACGCCGGAAAGCGAGGTGCATGTGGTGTAGAATTACGCTGTGGTCGCGATTAACTTTCGTCCATATCTCTTTGCGTGAGCCACTATCTGGCGCGTCAGAGTGAGGCGGCGATGGTTTCAAAGCGCGCGGACCTTGCGCGTGAGCTGCAAGAGGAGGCAATGCAGGTGCGATGGAGAGGGACGGCGGGAGCGGCTAGAAGAAAGACTACATCGAGATAGCTGGCAGACATTTGAGCTCAGCTTGGGAATTGCCTCGTTGAGAAGGGATATCGGTATTGACAACATCGCGCGGGTAGTGGGATTCCGCCCTCATGTTCTTCCAGACCAAAAATCCAACGACCTTTCGGGATTGACTCGGGCGCAAAACCTTACGTTCCTGAGAAGAGGGGGCCACTCATTTGGATTTGGCATGAGCAAGCTGAACGATCAGACTGCCGCGGGGTTCACGGCCGGCGAGCGAGAGTATGTCCGGCGAGAGCTCGATATGTTCTTCTCGACATATCCGACGGTCGCCGAGGGCTTTATGCTCAAAACCTGGCGGGGCGGACCTGAGAGCGGAAAGCCTAAGCTCTCGCCCATCGCCAACGGCCTGATTGAGCGGGGGCTGATGCGGCTTGATACCGCATCACGTCCCCCTCGGTTATTCTTCACGACAAAAGGGTTGGCCGAGCTGCGGGCAATGATGACGGACCGCCGCTTCGCCGATCCGAAGAAGTTTCAGCACATCCGGCAGGAACTTGGCATCGACCCCGTTCCAGAATCCTAGGACGATTGTAGCGTCAGCGACGTAGTTACCCCGCTTGTCACTGCAGGAAACGCGGAGGCCGGCGCTGCGCCGACGCGCGCCGATCTATTTTGTCCGAAAGACAATAGTGACGCCTAGACATCCCGAGCAATTTGACTTGCCGGACGACGCCTCGGCCATTGTCGGATGTTGGCGGGACCTCAGCTCCGATGACGTCCCCAGCGGCGCGAGATTCGGGCGCGCGTGAAAGCAGAAGTCAGAGCGGCGCACCGTCCTCTTTCGCGCCCCTGGCGACCACGACCAGCGCGTCATCCGCGAGCGGCCGCTGGAGCCTCAGTGCCTGCAGGGCAGGCGCCGTCATCCAGATGTCGATCTCTTCCTGCGTCGTCAGGATCACCGGCATGGCCTTGGGGTGAAACGCGCCAACGACCGCGTTCGGCTCCGTCGTGAGGAAGCCGAAGATGTCGTTGGTCGTCTCGCCCTCTTTGACCTTCCTCACCGAGGTCCAGCGCGTCCAAATGCCGGCGAAGCACGCCAACGGCCGGCTCTCGTTGAAGGCGAACCAGATCGGCGGGCGCGAGCCGTCCGGCATCACCTCATTTTCCGAGAAGCTCGTGAAGGGCACAACGCAGCGGCTCTCGACGCCGAGCCAGCGCCGCCAGTGAGAAGAGGCCGTGTTGCGGATGTTCGTCACGCCCGGGTCCGACTTCCTCGGCTGGCCCTTACTGTCGACGAGGAATTGGCGCGGTGTCGGCATGCCCCAGCGCGCCATAGTGAGTTCGCGGCCGTCTGGCTGGTTGCGGACGATCGGCGCGGGATAATCAGGAAAGATGCCAGGCAACGGCGGCATGTTGCCGGTGCGATCGTTCATCGCGCGGATGAAGTCGCGGATCGCCTGCTGACCCTTGGTCACGCTATAAAGATTGCACATGCGAACTAATGTGTATCAGGTTTGACGGAGTAGACCCAAAGCCTCGTCGTTATCCAAACGGAAAGTGCGACCAGGCGCTGGCGGTGTTCGATACGGCAGCCTAGCAGCCTGTCGGATTGGGCTTCCTGGACTGCAGGGTTAGTTTGCGATCGGACGGCTCATGCCGCCTGCAGACGAACAATTCGACGGCAGTTGTAAGCAAGAGCGATCAGGCTCCACTCCGTAGCTGCGTTGAGCAGGCCACGTAGCCTAAATCGCTTAAATCCCATGGCGCTTTTGATGATGCCAAAGACCGGCTCGACAGTCTGTTTGCGCTTTTTGTATTGGGTCTTGGCATCTTGGCTCTCTAGTTTGGCCTTCATCGCAAGACGCCAGGGTTCAATAATCCGCTGCGGGACCTTAGGTTCAGGCGGCGGCCGGAAGTCGTAGGGGCGGTGCGGCTGGGTTTGTCTGATTGCCACCAGCGGCTCGACACCGCGTGCCTGCAATGCCCTCACGGCCGGCCCGCTGGCGTAGCCGGTGTCGGCTAAAACGGTTTTCGGTAAGCCGATGGTGGTCTGCATTCCTAAAACAGTTGCGGCAAAGCTCGGGGCATCGGCTGTCGTTGCGACCAATGCCGTCGCCAGGACAAGTTGTGTGCCGTCGGCGCACACCACGGCCTGCGCATTGTAAGCTTGACGGTATTCATGCGCGTCGGAGCGGCGCATCAGAGCGCTATCTGGATCGGTCAGATTGGTTTGCCGGTCTGCCAGGGGATCTTCGTCGGGTGGTTTGGGCGCTCGGCCGCGTCGGCCCTTCTTGGCATCATAGACCGCTTTCTTCGTCTCATAGGCCGGTCGCGCGGCGTCCGCCGCGGCCTTTGCTTCGGCTTCTAGGCGGGCACAGGCAGAATCCAGCTTGGCCTTGAGCGTTTCGCGCCGTGCCAACTCCTCTGGCAGTGCCTGCGGATCGCAGCCCTCGGCGTCGTCCACTTCGGCCTGCGTCATCAGCCCTGCGATGTCGGTCGCGAGCTTTGCCCGCAGCGCCTTGATCCGGTCGTAGCGCACCGAGCGTATCTTTGACGCGTCAGCATCGATCTTGGTGCCATCGATCGACACAGTGCCGAGCCGCAGCAGCCCAGCCTCTCGCGCCAGCAGCAGAACTTGCAAGAACGCCGCCTCGACGGCCGCCTTGTTCAATCGCCGGAACACCGCGATGGTATCGTGGTCGGGATGTAAACTGGCCGCAATAAAACGCAACCCGATGTCACGATACGTCGCCCGCTCGATCCGACGAGACGGAGAAAATACCGTGTAGACCAGAAGAGCTAACATTAGCCGTGGATGGTATCGCGGCTTGCCTCCGGCCCGAGCAGGGACTTCGAATGCCCCGACCGGCACCCGCTCAACCGCCACAACCACAAAATGCGCTAGGTCGTCCTCTGGCAGCCACGCCTTCATGTCAGGCGGCAGAAGAAACGCTTGGTCGCGATCGGTTGCGATGAAATTAGCCATGAACCAATTCCACCCAGGATCAAAAAACTTGGGTACCCCAATCCGACAGGCTGCTAGCGGCAATTGCCACACTCTTGGTGGGCGGCGAGCTTGGACGTCAGCCTTTACCGAACAGCGGTCCCACCCTTCGCTTGCCAGCCCGGAGAACGTGTTTCTTAGGGCCGACGCGCCCACGCGCAGGTTTGGGGCTTGGTAACAACCTGGGCCTTCGCCGCCGCCACTTCCTCCTTCAAGCGTTGAGCCAACGTGTCAGGATCTCCAATATCCCCGTGCTCGATCCCGAGGCGCTCGATGTGTGGGAGCATGATACGATAAGTCTCAGCAGCCCAAGGCATTATCGGCGAATTTGCAACACCCGCAATCGACTCCCAGATGAGTTCGGGGCCGGGCAGACCCGCATCCTCGAAACATCCGACGAGTCGCTCTCCGATATCGTGATGCGGCAATAGTCTGGCAAACGCAGATCCGAGGCAGGCGCTGACGCGGTCAAACAGTGCGACTGGAGGGAGTGACCGCACATCGACGCGAAGTGCGATTTCATGAAACGCAACGATTCCTCCGTGTTTCGCGGCTTCGGCGGCACGTCGCACCATCGCGGTCGGGTCCGGCTGGTGCATTAAAACGTAGCGGCCGACGACGGCATCAAACGGTGGGTGACTTGGAAGAGCGTCGTCCGTCGTCACGACGAAGTCGATGTTCTCGAAACCGGCTAATCGCGCCCTGCGGCGTGCAAGCGCGACCGGGTGCTCTTCGCGATCGAACGCGACGACGCTTCCATTATCCCCTACGGCCTCGGCCAAAAGCATAGACATGTCACCAGGGCCACAGCCGATTTCGAGGACACGCATGCCAGGGCCGATCCCGCATTCTCGAAGGAGCCGTCGGCTGACCTTCTCAATCAATCTCGCCTGGATCTGCAATCGCTCTAATTCTGGATTCTCGTGACCGAGGATATAGTTTGCCGTGGTGCTCATGTCGGCCCCTCCGGATGGACGCAGAGCAACCTACCAAACGTGGTCTCAGTCAAGGGCAATTTGAAGATTCTCGCCTGGGAAATGTCGAATGAGGGTTGGCTTTGTAAGGCGGGCGCCACATCCTACGAAGCCGTCATCGGGGCACCACTAGCATCATAAACTTCCGCACTTTGTTCGTCAGCGACGTGGTCTCGCCGTTTCAGCCTTCAGCTTGCCTGTGCTGGCCATAGAAATTTCGCGTCTGCAAAAGAACTCGAGATGTGAAGAGACGCACATCTTTCTGTCTACACTGCACGCCGTCGCTAAATTAAATATGGACACGTCTAGAAGAGACATCTGCGTCGCGTGAATGAGACGGTAAAAATCTTTTCATTGTCTTGGACTGCGCCCGACCTCTATCTAAATGCTCAGTGCCGCGCTCCCGGGCGTTCGCGTCCCAACCTTTCTGCAAACTCATGATGTCGAAAAAATCCCCGCGCGGTACGCATAGAGGATATCGACCTTTCGAAGCGCCTGGAGTGGTTTTTGATATAGCTAGGTGAGGCTGCTCAACTTGGATGATAATAGCCAGCCCGCCCCTTTCATTGGAAGGC
>NZ_LMUG01000063.1:0-12229 GCF_009766125.1 Acidisoma sp. S159 | reverse complement strand
ACTTGCAAGAACGCCGCCTCGACGGCCGCCTTGTTCAATCGCCGGAACACCGCGATGGTATCGTGGTCGGGATGTAAATTGGCCGCAATAAAACGCACCCCGATGTCACGATACGTCGCCCGCTCGATCCGACGAGACGAGAAAATACCGTTTGCATAGCTGTAGACCAGCAGAGCCAACATTAGCCGTGGATAGTATTGCGGCTTGCCTCCGGCCCGAGCAGGGACTTCGAATGCCCCGACCGGCACCCGCTCAACCGCCGCAACCACAAAATGCGCCAGGTCGTCCTCCGGCAGCCACGCCTTCATGTCAGGCGGCAGAAGAAACGCTTGGTCGCGATTGAATGCGATGAAATTCGCCATGAACCAATTCTACCCAGGATCAAAAAACTTGGGTACCCCAATCCGACAGGCTGCTAGAGGACTTGGGAGGCGCCGAAAGCGTCAACGGCGCCGGAAGCCGCCTCCTCAGCTTGACCGTCTTCGAGCATGCGGATGGTTGAGCGTCTGCAGTTGAGGTCATTCGGAATGAGCTTTTAAACGCAGCAGCCGTCAGGTGGCTTGCAGGGTCCGCAGCCGCCTCCGTTCGATGAATGCATTCATCGCAAGCGCCGCAAGCAGGATGAGCCCGGTCACGATCTGCAGATAGAAGATTGAGACCTGTGCCAGCGTCAGCAGGTTCTGCACCAAGAACAACAGAGCGCCGCCTGCCGTTGCACCCAGCATACCGCCGCGCCCACCCGCCAGCGACAGCCCTCCAAGCGCAACGCCTGCCACCGAGGTTAGTGTATATGGGACGCCCACAGATGGATCGGCGGACCCCAGGACGGATGTGAATGCCAAACCGGCGACAGCCGCGAGGACACCGGCAATAACATAGGCACCAATACGCACCGCGGTTACATTAACTCCGGCAGTAAAGGCGGCCCGCTCATCGCCGCCGACCGCCAACAGGTTGCGCCGATACGCTGTAGCGCACAGCCCGAGCCAGGCAGCCGCCAGCACAAGATATAGCAGCAACGGGCCGGGCACCCCGCCCACCCTATCAGCAAATGCGCGCAGCCATGCCGGTGCCGAGCCGCCGGCGGTGGGCAGAACTTCAAGCGTCAGGCCCTCGTATATCAGGAACGTACCCAAAGTCGCGATGATCGGCTGCACCCGCACGATGCAGACCAGCGTCCCGTTGAGTAGCCCGGACAGCCCCCCTATCGCCAGGGTCGCGGCCAGCATGGGCAGCGGGCCGTCCAACCCCGCAGGGACCAGCACCGCGACCAGCACGGCGTTGGTTAATCCGGCCAACGGTCCGACGGAAAGGTCGATGCCACCATTACCCGCCAGTACCGGGGCCGTCTGCGCCATTGCAGTAAGCATGAACGGGGTCGCCGCGGCGAGAATGGAAGCCCAGTTGTTGAAGCTCACAAATGCATGGTCGAATGCGGCGTTGAGCAAGACCAGGGCCAGGACCGCCACGAGGATGGGAACAGCGTAAGTGCGCTGTCTGAGGGCCATCATCACAGCGACTCACCTTCGCCATTGTGGCCGAACATCGCTGCGATGAGCCGGCGTTCCGAGAGCGCGGTTTGCGGGATGAGTGCCACCACGCTTTGCTCGCGAAACACAGCCACGCGGTCACACAGCAGGCACAGTTCGGGCAGCTCGCTTGAAAGCAACAACACGCCCATCCCCTCCTCCGCCAATGCGCGCAATTGGATGTACAGGTCCTGCTTAGCGCCGTGATCCACCCCGCGCATTGGGTCGTTGAGTGCCAGCACACGCGGCGAGGTCAACAGCAGCCGGCCCAATAACACCTTTTGCTGGTTGCCGCCGCTTAGCGTCGCGATTGCGGCACCTTGGCCAGCGGTCTTGATTCGCAAGCGAGCGATCGCCGCTTCGGCAGCGCCACGTAGGCGGGATTGGCTGAGCATCCCGGCACGAGCGAAACGTCGAAGCGTCGCGATTGCGAGATTGTCCGCCACCGAGAGCGGGGCAAAGATGCCATCTCGCTTGCGGTCCCGGGGCAGAAAGGCGACACCGGCGCGGGCAGCGTCTGACGGCGTGCGGATCACAGCGACGCCGGCGCTGATCACTCCAGCATTTGGCTGTGCAAGTCCCGCGACACAGGCCAGGAACAGCTCCTGGCCATGACCTTCCAGCCCCGCAAGCCCAAGGATCTCGCCGGCTGCAAGGCTCAGCTCGACCGCTGTCGCCCGTGGCCGCAGTATCACATGCTCGGCCCGCATCAGAGTTTTGCCGGCATGGGAGATCCTGGCCGGCGCACGGCCAACCGCGGCGCGGGCCTCCTCGCGTGAAGACATCAATTCGAGCAACCGCCCGGCGTTCGACTCGGCGGCATCGAGCGTGGCCACGCTACGCCCGGAACGAAGCACCGTCGCACGATCGGCGATACGCGCGATCTCGTCCATTCGATGCGACACGAACAGCACGCTGCGCCCCAATGCGCGGTAGCGGAACAGGACCTCGAACAGATGGTCGCGTTCCACGACATCCAGCGCCGATGTCGACTCATCAAGTATCAGCAATTGCCATGGACATGCGAGCGCCCGCGCGATCGTCACCAACTGTCGCTCAGCGAGTTTTAATTTGCCAACCGGCTCGTCGAGGTTGAGGGCAACGCCCAGCTCCGCCAGCGCGTCCCGTGCCACGGCTCCTTCGGCCGCCGCGCCGCGCCGACGCCGAACGACGCCGTCCTGGCCGAGCACGATATTGTCGCGCACACTCAACTCGTCGACAACCAACGTCTCTTGAAAGCAGGTGATGATGCCGGCACGGCGGGCGGCGCGCGGATCAGCGAACCGGACAGGTGCCCCAGCCCATCGCAATTCGCCGCTGTCCGGACTGAGGACACCGCTCAGCAGCTTGATCAGCGTGCTTTTGCCCGAGCCGTTCTCGCCGACCAGCGCGTGGATCTCTCCCACCGCCAACTCGAACGAACAGTCGGCTAGTGCGACCGTGGGGCCGAAGCTGCGGCCGAACCCACGCACCGCCAAAAGGGGCGCTGTTTGGGGCCGGGAGCCGGCGGAAAGAAGCGAGGCCCCTCTGTGGCCCGCCTGCGTCATATGCGCATTCTCACATGCGTCTGTCGTCCATACAGAGCGACCAGCAGGACGATGAGAGCCCCCAGGAAGATTTCCTGACCCGGCTGATCGAGCCCCAGGCCGATCAGGAGCGTGGTCAGTTCGGTGATGATCAGACAACCTGCAACAGTTCGCCCGTAGCCGCCTCGCCCGCCAGTCATGGGTGTCCCGCCTACCACGACGGCAGCGGCGGTCATGAACAAATATGGATCTCCGACATTGGCGTCCGAGGCGCCGCTGAACCCAGCGAGTAGCATGCCCGCCACCGCCGCGAAGCCCGCGCTGATAGCGTAAGTGACCACCCAAACTGTCCGCGCTGGCAAACGAGCGAGGCGGGCGGCCGAAGGGTTGGCGCCGATCGCAAACAGCCATCGTCCGAACACCGACCTTCGTTCCAGGATCATCACCACGGTAGTCAGTATTAGCCAGCCAACTACAACACCTGGCAGCGGGATCGGGCCAGTTTTGCCCACCACCGATACGATCCCGGTAAGCCAATCGGGCACCGATCCGCTCGCTTGGCCATGCGTAACAGCCAAGATGGAGCCGAGCAGGATCGCGCCCGTCGCAAGCGTCACGATCAGCGGATGCACATGCAGGCTTCGGGCGACGAATCCATTTGTGGCGCCGATCAACAAAGCGGCCGCAAGCACCGTCAAAATGACGCAGCCGATTGGCCAGCCATCCCCGTAGAGTTGCGTGAGGGTCACATCGGCGAACCCGATCACCGCCGGAATCGATAAATCGAGCCCGCCAAGAACTATGGTCAGTGTCTGTCCGACCGCGGCGACGCCGAGCAAGCTTGCGAGTAGCAACAGCGAGCGGATGCTGGTCAGAGAGAAGTAGCCGGGAATCGCCACCGCCGTGCCGGCGAAGATGCCGATCACGAGCAGGGCGAGGAAAGCGTAGTTGCCTCCTTCGCCCAGCCGTCGAGAGATCATGACGTGGATCGCGGAATCAGGGTTGAAGATCCGCTGTTAACTTCTTGCCACCCACAAACAAGGGGTCGAAGAAGCTGTCAGCAACTGCGCGTCCATCCGGGGGATCGGCAAAGCAAGTGCTTTGCACAGTCATACTCGGCTTGTACCATTGATCCAGGTTGGCGTCGGTGATCTCCGGCAGTGGATACAGGATTGTGTTCACCACTGGCCTCTGGCCGTTCAGCATACGAGCCGCCACCAAGAATCCCTCGTAGATCGCCGGCGCCGCGCCCTGCGACAACGAAAAGCTGTGCAGATTGTTTTGTTTCCAGTAGGCGATGAAACTACAATCACCTGGCAGACCGTTGATCTTTGCTGGCGCGCGGCCCGACTGTGCAAGCGCTTGTGCCGCTGCGACCCCTGTCAATCCACTGTCCCACACTCCGTCGATGCGCTGCGGGTGAGTGGCTAGGAACTGCACCATTGCGGACTTAGCAATCGAGGGGGTCCACATTCCGATCACCGTGCCGACCACCTTGATGCCAGGATATTGGCGAAACACGCTCAGCGCTGCCTCGCGCCGAGCCACAGTGGCCGAGAGTCCCGGAACACCGTCCACGACAACCACATTGCCCTTGCCACCGAGCGCGTTAACAAGCCAGCGGGCAGTCTGTAGGCCGCCGTAATATTCATTGAAGTCGATATTGATGGCGTCCTCGCACTTGGTGGGAGATTCAACCGCGATGACTAGAACGCCCTTCTCGCGCGCATCATGCACGCCGGCGCACAGGCCCACAGGGGAGGAGGGAATGGTAAGCACAACGTTGCAGCCCTGACGTACCAAGTTGTTAAGCTGAGAGAGCTGAACATCAATGTTGTTGTTGGAGTTCGTGACGATCAGGCCGGGCTTCGCCACGCCCGACTTTGCATATTGAGCAACGAGCTTCTGGTATTCGGCCAGCGCCGCGGCGCGCCAGTTGTTGCCCTGGTACGAGTCATTGTAGCAGAATTTTACGGGGCCCTTGGGCGGCGTCCAATTCTGATAGGGGTTCGCTCCGACTGTGGCAAAATACCAGTAGCCATCGTAGTATTTATGCTGGTCCTTCGGTATTGGCTGCAACGCAGCCTCGTGTTCCGGATTTTCGGCGGCGTGAACTGGTGCTGGTATTGGGACCGATAGGAGGACTGAGGCAAGCATGGCAAACAACCAGCCGCTCCGGCGCAGCTTAACCTTCATTGTGTTTCCTCCCTTTGTGCCGCTCGTTAACGGCCGACGGATGTTATCTGGACTTCACCATCAGACCTGTCTGAACAACGGACACTTGGCGACAGCGAACGAAGGCCAGCCGAGGTCTATCGACTAACGCACTTTGCACCTTTCCCCTGCCGTCAAACCGCTCTGGACATCGAGCTTGCGGATGTTAGCGCTGTCATTTACCGGGCTGCAAACTATTTCGCCATGGACATCGACTATAGAGAAACTGCGATCACGCGCTTTCCCGCGCCATCACCTTAAATCCGACGTCGACCTTTTCTTTGACCAGCGGCTCACCCTTAAGGCGGCGAAGAATGAGTTGGGCTGCCATTGTACCCATCGCCGCTGCCTCAACTCGCACCGTGGTGAGCTGGGGATTGACGATCGTCGCGAGGTCATAATCACCAAAACCACAGATAGCAATGTCATCGGGGACTTTGATCCCTCTTCGCTGGCAATCCAGCAGCGCTGGGATAGCCAGCCCATCCGCGCTGAAAAAGATTGCGTCCCTACGAGGCACTTGCGCCAATAGCCGATCGAAACCCGCTATACCGTCCTCCGACGTTGCCGGCACGGCCACCTCGACCACAATAGGCGCCCTAACGCCCATGTCTTTCAGTCCACCCGCAAACCCCGCAAGGCGCTGGCGAGCACGGTGATCAACTCTGAAGTCACCTCCCACAAATCCGAAACTGCGATAGCCCTTTTCGACGAGATACTCGGCAAGCGAGCGGCCCGCATCGATGTTCGAGAAGCCGACCGACATATCGAGCGAAACGCCGTCAGTTTCCCAAGTCTCGACAACAGGAACACCGCTCGCCAGAAGCAAGCTATGGGTGCGGCGGGAATGAGAGAGCCCCGTCAGGATGAAAGCGTCTGGTTGCCTTTCAAGAAAGGACGAGATGAGATGCTCCTCCCTCTCAATGGAGTGCTCACTGTTTCCCAGCAGTGTGGTAAAATTCTGACTTTCAAGCACTGCCATTATCTGGCTCACCTCGTCAGCATAGACGGACGTTGCCAGGGTCGGGATAATAGCGACGACGGAGCGGCTGCGACTTGAGGCAAGATGCCGAGCAGCGCCATTCGGGATGTAGTTCAGCTCACGAATGGCTTGCTCCACCAACTCTCTGGTTTCAGCGGAAACCATTTCCGGGCGGCCGATTACCCGCGAGACTGTTTGAGCGGAGACGCCCGCACGCTTGGCGACGTCATCCATGCGTACACGCTGGGGCGATCCTCGACCGCCGCGCAATGAAGGCCAGGCTACCATTTTCACCTCAAGTCTCTGGGCGCCTGGAAAGTCTACGCGGAAAAATACGCTATCAGAAGATGATACTGCCGCCACCAAGCGTGTCTCGCGCAGCCGTCTTGGCTGGTCAGTAGCGATATTGGCGGCGGGTGGCGAAAACTTGGCCTGTCAGTCTGCTTCCGTTGACGCCGAGGAGATGTGAGGCATCATCTAAAATGCTTGACCGACACAAATGGCAGCGCTAACATGGCTTAACGGTTAATATGCTGGGAGGCAACCGATGCTCGACGAGCAAGATATCGCGACATATCGCGAACAAGGCTTCATCGTCGTCGCCGACGTGCTGACGCCCGATCAGCTTCAGCACGCTCGCAGCCTCATTGCCGAAAAGATCGACGGCGCGCGGGACATAACCTCGCACACGGATGTCTACGACCTTGAGCCTGACCATTCAGCGGAATCCCCTCGTGTCCGGCGGATCAAGACACCACACGTCCACATGCCGTTTGTCATGGATTTAGCGCGCACCCCGCGGCTGGTTGAGATTCTTCAGCAACTGCTGGGCACGCAGAGCGTTCGTCTCCACGGCTCCAAGATCAATATGAAGTCGCCATCGGGTGGGTCACCCGTGGAATGGCATCAAGACTGGGCCTTTTATCCTCATACAAATGACGATCTGCTCGCGGTAGGCGTCATGCTGGAGGATTGCACGGTCGAAAACGGCGCAATGTATATGGTGCCCGGCTCGCATAAGGGCCCCGTCTTCGACCATCATTCGGAAGGCGTCTTCGCTGGCGCCATGGATCCCGCCTTTGTTGATATGCCGAAGGCCGTACCCTGCGTCGGCAAGGCCGGGTCGATGAGCTTTCATCACGTCCGAACCGTGCACGGCTCGGCCGAGAACCTGTCGGACAAGCCACGTACTTTGCTCCTTTACGAATTCGCGGCCGCGGATGCATGGCCGCTCTTCTATGTTCCGCCAGACCTGGCAGCCTACGATGCCAGACTGGTCTCCGGTGAATCGACGATCGAGCCTCGTTTGACGTCGGTTCCGGTCAGAATTCCTCTGCCTCAGCCCCCTCAGCATAGCGGCATCTACGAGATGCAGCTTTCCGCGGCGAAACGCCATTTCGGACGCAAGTCGGCCGCCTAACTGGCGGGACATCATGCCGTCGGTGAAGTCGCACGCGCCGTCGGTTGGCGCGGCCGCCTATATGCGGCGCAGGAGAAGCGACGGTGCAAGAACTACTGGTCTATCAATCACTTTGGGCGATGGAACGAAGGCGCCCGGATGGAGCGGAATGGGCGCTGGACGAGAAACTCGAGAAGATCATCGAAGCCGGATTTGACGGTGCGGGCGTTCGCTTCCTTGAGCGGTCCTACGTTCAGCAGGTGACTGGGTTTCTCGGCCGGCACGGAAAGAGCTGGCAAGCGCAGTGTTATCCGCGAACAGTTGACGATTTGGTGCCGGTCCTCGATCTCGTGCGCGAGTTCGGCGCTGATCATGTGAACTTGCAACCAGATGTGCGGCCCTATGAACTGAGCGGATGCATCCCACTTCTTGAGGGTTGGACCGAACTGGCGGATCAATATGGAATAGCGCTGAACATTGAGACCCATCGCAATAGGATGACGACGGATCTCCTCTTCACGCTGCATCTTTTGGGTCGCTTCCCCAAGCTTCGTCTCACAGCGGATTTGTCCCACTACGTCGTTGGCCGTGAGTTCGAGTGGCCAATCTCGGAGGAAAATCATTCGCTCATTCATCGCATTCTGGACAATTCCTGGGCGATCCATGGCAGGGTGGCCAGCCGTGAGCAAATCCAGGTTCAGATCAGTTTTCCCCACCACCGCGAATGGACCGAGCTCTTCGTGACGTGGTGGCGCTACGGTTTGCGATCATGGATGGGGCGCGCCAGCGACGACGCCAAACTCACGTTCCTTTGCGAACTTGGCCCTCCTGAATACGCCATGACCGGATCTGACGGCTACGAATTGTCCGATCGGTGGGAGGAATCGCTCCAATTGCGTGACATGATCCGAAACCTGTGGCGAAGTGAAATAGGATCGAACTAGGTCTCTTTGCCTCTTGTCTGTAAGGCCAGATGCCGACAACGCCTTTGGATCTAGAAGCATGCGGTCGCTGCCGAGCGCCGCGGCGCTTATGAGTCGCAAGCAGATTTTTCCCACAACCACGATCGAGTTGTAAGGCCGCCTTATGATCCACCGGGAGCCAAAGCCGTGACAGCGCTGGTTGAACGCCCGCTCCATTTGCGTCGTTTCGCGCAACGCCTTGAGATCAGAATGCTGTTGCTCGCCATTGCTCTAGCGACCGCTCTAGCGCTGACTTCGCCGTATTTTCTCAAAACCCACAACGTCATGAATCTGCTCGACCAATCGGTCGTCGTCGGGATCGTCGCGATCGGCATGACGTTCGTCATATTAACGGGAGGCATCGACCTTTCGGTCGGGTCGATCCTCGGGGTGAGCGGAATCCTTTTCGGCCTTGCCATTCCTCACTTCGGCCTTCTACTTTCCATCCTGATCGCGATTGCGGCGGGCTCAGCGATCGGCGCGTTCTCAGGCTTTTTGATTGCGCGTTTTGGCCTTGCATCCTTCGTCGTCACACTTGGCGTCATGGCGATCGGGCGAAGCCTCGCCTATATTTTCTCAGGCGCAACCGCCATCTCCGACGTGCCGGCGGATTTCAGCAACGCGATATATCTCTCTGTGCTTGGCATTCCCGTGGATGTCTTTGTCCTCGCCGGACTCTACATTCTTGCCTGGCTCTATCTGACTTACACAAAGGGTGGGCGTACAATCTACGCCGTCGGCTCTAACCGGGAGGCGGCCCGCACAGCCGGGCTGAATGTCTTTGTCTACACTATGGCGCCGTACGTCATAGCCGGTGCGCTTTCCGCCGTCGCGGCGGTGATAAGCGCCGCGCAGATTACCTCTATCGATCCCCTCGCCGGAACCTCCCTGGAACTCGACGCCATTGCCGCGGTCGTCATCGGCGGCGCGAGTCTTTACGGTGGACGTGGCTCAATCATAGGAACACTCATTGGCGTCTCCATCTTGGTCATGATCCATAATGGGCTCAATCTTCTTGGCGTGTCGCCTTTCTGGCAAGGCTCCGCGATCGGAACGATCATCATCGCCGCGGTTCTCATCGAGCGTCTAGTGAGCACTCAAGCCCGGCGGTGAATCGCGCTTGACGACTCCTTGCCCGGCAAGCTGTTCTTTATTTTGCGTCTATTCTTCCCTTATAGAGGGGCATTCCGGCAACACCCACATCGACCGACAACAGACGGCCGCCCATGGGGGTCGCATTCTCAAGTATCGTTGTGCCGAAATCGCATACCAACAGATCGGTTCCGGAAAAGGCGCAGTTCAGGGGTACGCCGCCCGTTTCGAGAAAATCAATCGGGCTCCCGGCACGATCGATGATATCCACCCCTCCCGAGCTGAATGACGTTATCCAGAGATTGCCATTCTCGTCGATTTTGAGTCCATCCGGCACGTGATTCTCGGGAAGCGTGTGGATATGGGACTTCACACCATTGGCTCGCCGTCGAATGACGCGCCTTGTATAAGATTCCACCCAAATGATTGAGCCGTCTGGTTCGGCAACAATGCCGTTGGGATAAACGGGTTCAAGCTCCTCCAGAATGTGCGCGGCTCCGTCCGTCTCAATTACGCAAATATAGCCAGGGTGGGGCTTGGTCTCCATGTCGAAGTCGCCCGAGTCCGTGAAATAGAGTCGTCCGTCAGGACCAAAGGTCAGGTCGTTCGGTGCGTTGAACTGAATCCCGTCGGCCGATGTCGCGACGATCTCGGCCTTCCCATCGAACGACGCACGTTGAATCGATGGCGGCCGCTTCTCTGGGGCAACCCACTTCCCCGCCGTCGGCGTATTCGTGCAATACACGAAGCCGTCACTACCTAGCATGCACGCATTTGGCCCTCCCCCCATGAAGGCGAATTGCCCTGTACCTCTTTTGGGGTCCCAGACGCCAATCTCGCTCTTATAGGTATTGGCGAAGACCACGCGGCCATCCGGCAAAGGGTAAGGACCTTCCGGATGGCCAAGTCCTTCGGCAAGAATCTTGATCGGCTTTTTCATGTGACGCCCTCAAACCGTCCTTAAGCGCTTTACGTGCAGCTATTTGACCTCGTTAGCAAACACGGTTTGCTTGATCGTGGGCAGCAGGCTGTCGATATTGTCTTTTGTCACGATTAGAATGGGCAAGACGATTTCGTGCGTTACCGGCTTCTTGTCCAGAATATTGACAACCTGCTCGGCCGCGTACTTGCCCATCAGATAGGGTTGCTGCATGCCGGTGACGACGATCTTTCCAGATTTCAACATGCCGATGAAATCGGGAATTCCGTCGAAGGCAGCGACCAGCACATCATCGGTTCGCTTCAAGGTCGAGATGGCGCGCAGCGCGCCGAGAGCCGGCTGGTCGGTTTCAATAAAGACCGCGTGCATGTTTGGATGCGCTGTCAGCATGTCTTGGACAAAATGATAGGTCTCATCAACGCTGTACGTCCGCATTTCATTACGAGCGACGACATTATTTCCTGACTCCTCCATCGCTCTCACAAATCCGGCGGTGCGCATCCTGCCATTGGCCCGAGCTTGGGAGATCTGGACGATGCCGACTTCGGCGTGCGGCCAGCCGTGCGCCGCGAGAGCCTTCGCTAGTTCGGCCCCTACGCCATGCGCACCCTTGTCATCTTCCGAAGTCACTAGGCTGGCATAGGTTCCAGATGTCGTCCCAATACCGCCGAAAGCGACGGGAACGCCATCGCGAGCGGCAAGGTTGAGCACGCTGGGAGCACTCGTCGAATCCGTTGGCGACAGAACAATCCCGGCCGTATCTTTGGCGAGGGCATCCTGCGTGTTCTGCATTTGAGTTTGCGCGTCGTGGTGCGAGTCCAGCGCGGCGTAGCCGAAGTTATTCGTCTTCGCCACATCGGAGACGCCCACACCTACATAGCGCCAGAATGGCAAGTCGAGGCCATCAGTGATATAGACGATCTTGCCTTTCTGCGCGAAGGCCGGGGAGTTGGCCATGATCCCCAACAGTAGCGCGATGCCCGGAACAACTCGCGGGACTATCTTGGTCCAGTTATGGGACATTTTATCCTCCTTTTTTAGTATTACGCCGGCTGGCATCCAATGGGCAGCCGTTGATTTTTTGCCTAGCGCCTTCCTGTGGATGCTGTGCCCAAATATTTGTCTGACGTTACCAGGAATGCTAGCGGTAACAATTTGGAAGGTCAAGATGCGCCTACTGATCTTATCGCTGCGTGCATTGTGTATTGATCCGATCAACTCCCGGCAACGAACAGCATCGCTCGCATAGAGCGCTTGCTGAGAAGCCAGTCCGCAATTAGCGGCAGCGACAAAGCACCGCCTTGAGGCCCGCACCTGCCCTCATGGATGAGCGCGCGATAAAACCAAGCCGGAGATCCGGTTGGAAAAGGAGATACCGAAAAGGCCTCAGTCGCCGACCTTCTCGTGCAAGTAGACCTCAAGGATTATGAGGCACTCGGATTGCTGGAGGCGCCCCATGAGGCTGTTGCATCAAAGAGCTTATCTTGAGGACCTTCCGTGCGAACTGCGGACAACGCGTTATCTTCGACACGGCAGCGGCGAACTCGACGCCTCCTAGAAGCAGCAGCTGTTATTATCGTATCGT
>NZ_LMUG01000062.1:0-21050 GCF_009766125.1 Acidisoma sp. S159 | reverse complement strand
GAGATCGATCCGGACGAGCTTCGGGCCGCCGGGCAGGATCTTCTCGTTGCCCGGCGCCGCCGGATCGAGAACCCAAAGCGCACCATGCTGATCGGCGACCACTGACTGGACGCACACGAAGTGATCTTCAACCGACATTTCGGTAGCGGTCGCGTTTCTCCAGCTGTTCCAGGTCTCATCCGGATACGGACGCAGCTCGCCGCCGGGCAGAAGCTCAGCGACCGAAATGGGGGCATCATCCGTCCATCGCGGGAAATTTACGAAAATACGGCCGTCCGTCGTCACAGTCACTCCCGTCACCTGGTGTCTGAAGGTTGCAACTTCTGTGATCCCCTCCGCCGACAACGCGTGCCCCGTAGCCAGGACAACGCCACCCAAAGCCCCGGCTAGCACCACGGAGGCGGTCAATATAGAACGCGTTTTGGACATCTCGACCCCCCTTTGAATCAACCGGCAATTCGGTGGTGCTGCTGGCGGATGCAAGCCAGCGGTTCTTCACAAACCTTGACCGCTGCGGGCGGATCCGCGCAATATGATCTCGAAGGCTGCGACGCTCCCCATAGGTCCATCCCGCACACATCCAACCACTCAGTCGCTAGGGTTTAGCACGGGCTGGGTGCGTCATGGGCTGGGACTCGCGTGCCTAACCGGAAAGCTAACCACATAAGTTCCCGAAGTCCCTTGAGCGTGACATTGCTCGGGCGTCGAAGGGCCACCGCATATCGCGAGACCAGCTGGGGCTGGAGTCCCGGGTGCGTCTCGAGATGCACTAATTCGATGGGTATTCGGGGGCCGCTCACTCGCCTATCTGATCGGCGTTCAGACTACCTAGCATCCGCTGGTACGTTCATCCCTCGGCCGCAACCTTCATTTCTTACGCGCCAGCATCCCCCAGGCAAATGGGCAGTCGAATGGATAACGAACGAGCACCCGCCTCGCCACTCACTATCCTGAGCGGCTCGCGCTGCTGGGTCTCCGGCGTCGGACGTGGATTTCTCACATGCTTAGCCTCTGGCCGGGACATACGACCTGGTCAGCTGGTCGTTGGGCTGGAGCAGGGTGCGAACATGCTGAGATATCGGTTTAAGCATTAAGGTGCAGCGCTGTCGCAGCCGCGCAGGTGATAGATCACTGCCGAGCCAAGCCAACCCGCGACGAAGATGCTAACAATGATGTAGCCGATCATCCCGAATCGATCGTTTAATGCGCCGACGCCATCCCAGAACCAACCGCGCAGGCTGAGTTGGTTGCCGATCTGCCTCAGCGCCTCGATGCTGCCGACCGCAACAGCTGTCAGCACAGACACGTCGGTGATGGTGAGGTTGTAATAAAGTTTGCGCAGTCGCTTCACGAAAGCCCAGTCGTAAGTCCGGAGCATGACGATGCCGTCGGTCGTGTCGATGAGGACATTCCGGCCGCGAAAAGCGTCGGAAACACCATGATCGACCAACCTCTTCGCAGCCTGGGTCGCGGAGATTCCGAGCAGGCCGACCTCGGTCGCAGTGTCAAAGCCCAGCCCGAAGAGGAAGCCGAGCGGCCACATGTGCCAACTTCGGGTGATAATGCTGAAGAGCGGACGCAACAGCCGCGCGAGGAGGCCGCGCCTGTTGAGAAGAAGATCGGAATCCTCGGCCACATAGCTGCCGCCGCAACGCAGATGGCGAAAGCTGCGCCAGACGGCGTGGAGCACGACTAAGTTCATCGCCGCGATCGAGAAGAGAAAGATTGTCGAAACAAGCGTTCCAATGATGCCGCCCAGACCTTGGAAGCGGTCGAAGTGGCGAGTGAAGGCGGTCGCGGCCCCGGCGATAGCGGCGGAGGCTAGTACCACCACGGTGGCATGACCCAGAGCAAAGTAGAGGCCGACGCTGACCGGGCGCTGGCCCGCCTGCATCAGCTTTCGAGTGACGTTATCAATCGCCGCAATATGGTCGGCGTCCACCGCATGGCGTAGGCCGAAGCCATAGGCAAGGAGCGCCGTGCCGAGCAACACGGTGTGATCGCGAAACACGATCATCGCCCAGGGCCATGCGGCTACGTTTAAAACGATGAGCAGGAGCGCAGGCTGCCTTAATCGATCAGCTCCTCGACAAACGTCTCGCGCAACAAACGAGACCGGCGCCAGTCGCTCGGTGCTCGCGAGCACCGGTCCGGCAGGCACGCTAAAGCTCTTCTTCCGGCGCCACCGGTTAGAGAACCAGCCCGATCGCGGATCGTCTGATTGGAAGCCTACCACCTTCGTCGCAGGCTTGCGCAACAGCGGCGTACTGGCAGCGATGGTGAGCTTTTCCACGCCTATGTCGAGCAGTAACTTCCGCCCGGTGACATCGTCATCAGGGTAGTCTCGGCGACTATAAAGATGTGGTGTTCGCGCCCATGTTGGCGGTTTCGCCATGAGTCGCGGTCTGCTCATGTGGGTCACGCTACGGTGGCCGGGCCGGACGGTTATCGAATGCGATAAGGATGACGTTGACGCGCTCAAGCTCGATACTCTGGCCCTCGGCATGCTGTCTTGCCTGCTACCTGGCTTCGATCTGCTGCGCCGCCATCCTCACCTCTAAGCGGAGGCATCAGCCTCATTTTTTTATTAGAGACCTGCGCAGCCCGCTTAAGTCGCCACGCTCGAGCACAGCAGCGTGGTCACACCATGGACCTCGTGCTGCCCCAAGCAGGCGAGATGCTCCTCCCAGAGCTCAACCAAGCTGACAATCGAAACCATCCTGGTCCGGCAGTAGTATGGCTGCGTCGTCGCCTGTTCCAGCCTCGACGATCTCCTACCCTTCGCCACGAAGGAAACTTGCTGCAAGGCGGATATAAAGTTCGTCTTCCACCAGTAAAACATGAAGTGCCCCTACGCCGTGCTCCTCGCCTCTAAACGGAGGCATCAGCGTCACGTTTATAATCAGGGACCTGCGGAGCGAGTTACAAATCACGCTAGCGAGTTTGAGACTCTAATCGACGCGCAGGCCGCCGCGCGCAGGCCCTCAAGGGAGGGTCGCTAGTCCAACTTGTACGGAAACGCACACCATTCGCTTCAACTACGGCGTATCCAGAAACCCACTCGACTGCGGGCGGTGATCGAGGAAGAATGATTAAGCATTCTCGCCTGTCAAAATTGGGAGTGTTACGTGGACGTGGTCGAGCAGAGTAGTATTCGCAATGAGCTGATGGCATCCCTTCCACCCGACATTTTAAATTCACTGTTACCGTATTTTCGTCGGATCGAGCTGCCCTTTCGTGCAACCCTGCACACGCCGAACGAACCAATCACCGCGGTTCTCTTCCCCGAGTTCGGGTATGCATCCATGCTCGCGACTCTTGAGGACGGCGACGTGGCCGAGGTGGGCATGATCGGACGTGAAGGGATGGTAGGAGTGTCAGTTGTCCTTGAAGCCGACTCTTCACCGCTGGAGGCTGTCGTGCAGGCCGAGGGGATCGCCCTCCGGCTGGACGCGGATGTCTTTCAACAGGCGCTAACCGAGAAACCACCATTGCGGAAGCTCATGCTCCGGTATGCGATGGCTTTCCATATGCAAGTTACTATGACCGCCGCATGCAATGGGCGGCACCTGCTTGAGCAACGTCTTGCCCGCTGGTTGTTGGAAGCGCATGACCGTATCGATGGCGACGAACTGCCGATGACTCACGAGTTTTTAGCCACGATGCTCGGCGTGCGTCGTGCTGGCATCACTGTAGCAGCTGGGGCACTCCAAAAGGCCGGCTTCATCCGCTACGAACAGGGCAAGATTAGGTTAATCGACAGACGGGGACTGGAGGCTGCGGCCTGTGAATGCCGCACCGTTGTAAAGCGCGAGTTCGCGCGTCTCCTTGGCCCGATTGCGAGCGGCGCGTGAAGGCGGGGGTCGCCCGCTCTCCCGAAGCCGCTCGCTTAGAGACCTTCGCTTTAGCATCAAACGGTCGCCCCCGGATATTAGTGGTGGAGGACGAGATGCTCGTTTCGATGCTCATCGAGGATATGCTCGGAGATCTTGGGTACGACGTGATCGGCCCCGCGATAAGCGTAACAGAAGCGATGAGCGCTATCGAGAAGACCACGGAAATCCACGCGGGATTGCTCGATTTGGAGTTGAAGGGTGAACGCAGCCTGACAATAGCCGACGCGCTCGCAGAGAAGCAGGTTCCATTTGCTTTCATGAGCGCTCATGGCGCCCAGGCTGTCGCAGAGACCCGACATGCCGGGGCGCCGGTTCTCGCGAAACCGTTCACGATGACAGCCTTCGCGATGCTCATTAAGCGGCTCGTCCTAAGGGCCTAGACAACTCGCGACCGACCGTCGCGAGGGATGCAACACTCATTCTTCGGCGGGCGCCTCATCGTCCGAGCCTTCAGCCTCATGCCAGGAGTAGACATCGGGAGGTTTCCTGGGCTCGGGCACGACCAGTCCTCCGGATATGAAGGTCGTGCGGCATTCTTGCATGGACGCTTGCATCCCCGCGCAGCTATGACCTCATCCTAGTCCTAACAAAAGACGACGCCCGGAGAGCGCCGCCAAGTTTAGGGAGGAAACATCTGCAGCGCGCGTCGGCAGCGCTGCAGGGGTTACATGTCAGCGGGGAAAGCCGGCTGCAAGCTGGTGTGCACCGCATTTTACCCTCCATTCGAGTCGCCTGCAGAACGACTTGCCGGCCCGCGTGAATCGAATCGATCGAGCCCTGCCCAGCGCCGACGCATATTCGCATATAATAAGCCCTCGCTCGATCCGCCGCGAGAGCGTTCCGGAGCTGGTGGAGCACGTAGTCGTCTAGATGGTACCATCCGTTCAACGAGCACCCTCAGTTTAGGGATCGGGCGAACGGTCGTGGGACGCAGGCTCGTCTCGATTGGCGGGCGCTGGCATTTCGACCTTGAGCCCGGCTCTGACTGGCTATGCAAGACCTCAGGCAGAGAATAACGAACCAGCGCCTGCTCGAACAAGGATTTTGGGTGTGTTCACGCGACGGAATTTTAACGTTCTACGAAAGCGAGAGCGGGGCTAACGCCGTTTACCATTGGGCAGCGTTGGATACAAAAGATGGCAAGTTCCGCCATCCGGGGGCGGGTGAGATGCTGCGCTTGTTGGTGTCAAGCGATCCTAACATCGACCACAGCGTGCGCGGTCCCGCTACGAGGGCTCGCCCAAGCAAACCGGAACCGGTCGCGACTGGATCGACCGCGATCGGGCGCGAGCGAACCGACCACGTTCGACATCAGGACGAACACATAACCGGCCGCATGAATCGTTCCGCACCGCCATCGGATTGCCAGCACGACGCGGCGCACAAATTGCTGGAGAGGTTCGTTCGTCGCAACCGGGCGCGCAACGTCGCGCGTAGCCACTACGGCGAGGCGTCGGGGCGGCACTCGTCTGGGGGCGGTGATATCGACCAGGCGTCGGCGCGGGACCCTTACGGCCGTTTCGCGCGTCGATGTGCAGGTCAGCAGTTCCCGATGCTCATAGGCCTGATGCTGAAGCGGCATCCGCGCAGTCGGTGGCTCGCGACTACGCAGGCGGCGCTGGACCGACTGGCCGATGACTGGAAGTCGGAGCATGAATGATGGAAGCCGAAGCAGTCGATGGAGAGACCGCGCTCCTCTGGGTGCGCTCGGTTGCGTAGCAGCGATGGCACGCCGCCGGGAGCAATCGCGCGGTGCCTACAGCCGCCGGCACGGCGTCGACCGGCGAGTTCGAGCGCTCAGCTACGGCGGTCGGGTTTCCCAGCGGCCTATGTTTCAGCCGAGTCGTTTCGTCCATGATACTGCGCTATTTTGAGGGGGGCATAGAGCTTCGACCAACCGGCGCCGCTCCGCAATCTCCCGTCGCCGGCAGGCCGCCGCCCGCGAAAGAAGTCTCGTCCCCCGCTCCTGTCTTTTCCTGCGACGCATGGGTGTGCTCCGTTCTGAGCAGACTGAGGCGCCTTGGCGGTCACGGGTAATCTTGTTATCAGGCTGAAATGACGCCCCCAAAACCACCCACCGCAAGAAAGCGAGGCTCTGTTCCACACGGCAAAGGAACGCTTATTGGGGTGCGGCTACATGAGGAGCCTCTCACGGCGCTGGATTTTTGGATCTTGCGACAACCCGAAAGGATGACACGGCCTGAGGCGATTCGTCGGCTACTAGAACTGGCTATCAAGGCAGAGCCGAGAGAATAAGGTGTCTGCCTATCGCGCCCCGCTTAGCTTCCCCATGTCGCGAACATTCCAACCGCCGCCGCCGCCATTGCCGCCGTGGCCAGCCAACCAAGCACCTTCAGCACCGGGCCGATGGTGAATTGCCCCATGACATCGCGCCGGATCGCCATCAGGAGCATCATCACCATAACCGGCACAGCCACCACGCCGTTCAGCACCGCACTCCAAAACAGGGCCTTTACCGGATCGAGGCTGGAGAAGTTGAGCAGCGCCCCGACGATCGTGGCGGTTGCGATGGTGCCGTAGAACGCCTTCGCCTTCAAAGGACGGCGCGCTAACCCGACGGGCCACTGCAATGCCTCACCGACGGCAAATGCAGCTGAGCCTGCGAGCACCGGCAGTGCGAGAAGTCCGGTGCCGATGATACCGAGTGCGAAAATCGTGAAGGCAAAACGACCGGCGAGTGGCCGAAGGGCCTCGGCCGCCTGCGATGACGTCTGAATATCGGTATGCCCGTGCGCGTGCAGTGTCGCTGCGGCGGTGAGTACGATGAACAAGGCGACAAGGTTGGAGAACCCCATACCGATATATGTGTCGATGCGAATACGCCTCATCGCCTCTGGCGCCTGTCCGGGTGCGTCCAGAAGCGGTCTTGCCTC
Organism: Acidisoma sp. S159; assembly: GCF_009766125.1. Lineage (NCBI taxonomy): Bacteria > Pseudomonadati > Pseudomonadota > Alphaproteobacteria > Acetobacterales > Acidocellaceae > Acidisoma > Acidisoma sp. S159. The sequence continues at coordinate 14,260 of NZ_LMUG01000062.1, read as the reverse complement.
TGGCTGCTCGGCCACATCCTCGACCTCCTCGCTGGCCTGCCAGAAGAACAAATATGGGCTGATGGTGGTGCCAAACATCGCCACGACAACAGTCACATAATCAGCGGAAAAGGTGATGTGCGGGATCACCATTTGCCAAGCGACCGTTCCCCAAGGCACCCCCACGACGAAGACAGTGCCGACATAAGCGAATAGCGACAGCGTCAACCATTTCAGTACGGACACGTAGCGCGAGTAGCGGAGGAACGTCTCCAGCAACACGGTAACGGCCGCAAACATGGCCACATAAAGAAGCAATGGGCCATCGATGAGCAGCTTCAGGGCTGCTGCCATGGCTCCGAGGTCGGCCCCGATATTGATCGCGTTGGCGATGATCAGGAGCGCCACGATCCCGTACAGTAGCGATCGAGGATAATGACGACGCAGGTTGCCTGCGAGGCCGCGCCCAGTGACGCGCCCGATCTCTGCGCTGATCTGCTGGATGGCGCACATCAGGGGATAGGTGAGCAGGAGCGTCCAGCCGAGTTGGTACCCAAACTGGGCGCCCGCCTGGGAATACGTGGCAATGCCGCTCGGATCGTCGTCCGAGGCTCCGGTGATGAGCCCGGGCCCCATGATATCGATGAGCTTAGGCCGCTCTGGCTGTTTGGCGATATCCGGTGGAAGCGGGACGACTGGCTCGAATTCGCTCATCTACAAACCGGTCCTGTCCACATACATCATCCTTCCCTTCTTATCCCATCGCCCTCGTGATCGCTGTGTCAGCCTTCATCGGGACCTTTCTGGATCGTTCCCTGACCGGAATCTACGATCACGGACGCTCTACCCCGATGATGCAGAACCAGGTCGAGCCGGGTCCAGGGTTTCTTCGATCACTCCGTGACTGTCTGAAGAACATGGCCGGAAAGGCAGGATGAACAACGCTCTCCAAGGGGACGACGCCAGCCTACCCGCTGATCACTCTGTTTGGTCCTGAACAAGATTTTCCGACGCCTTGAGGCACTCGGGGGAAATCTCAGTGCCGCACAAAAGCGCAAACCATTGGCTTTGCACACGAATCAACGGGCCTACAGGCGCGCCGCTTCGTCAGAGCAATTGTCCTGACGAACGCTAGTTCCATCGATCGCGGCTTTCGCAATCGGCGATAGATTGGCGCATAAAGTCCTGACCTGACCGAGGAGATGGTATGGTGCCGGCATCGTCTCCGCTCCAGAACGAGTCTCTTATTGCCTCCGCATTCGACCTGGCTCTGCGCCGCGGTTCTGTCCATCCGGTTCTCCAGCCGATTGTGCATCTGAATGGCGGTGCGGTTTCGAGCTTCGAGGTGCTTGCGCGCTGGACAGACGAGACGCTGGGGATCATCCCGCCAGCTGTCTTCATCCCGATCGTGGAAAAGCGTGGCCTCATCGCCCCTCTCACCAGCCACCTGATTCGGGAGGCTTGCTCCGCCGCGCGGGAATGGCCAGGCTTGTTCCGCCTGGCCTTCAACATCTCCCCCCTGCACTTCCAGGATGGCGAGATGCCGAGCCTATTGGAGGACGCCGTGCGCGATGCTCGCTTCCCCCTCGCCCGCACTCAGATCGAGATCACTGAAACCGCCGTCATCGGTGACCTAGCCGCCGCACGCGCAACTATCGACATATTGCGCGCCAAAGGCGTGCGCATCCTTCTCGATGATTTCGGCACCGGCTATTCGAGCCTGAGCCGCCTTCAGGCACTCCCCTTCGACAAGATCAAGATCGATGCCAGCTTCGTGGGTTCTATGGAGCGTTCGCGTGACAGCCGGAAGATCGTGAGTGCCGTGATCGGTCTGGGCCAGAACCTTGGCGTTCCAGTCGTGGCGGAGGGCGTCGAGACCGTGGCGCAGGCTGCCATCCTCATTCGCCTCGGCTGCAGCTTCGGACAGGGCTGGCTCTTCGGCCGTCCAGTCTCTATGAAAGAAATTCCCGCCATTCTGCATGAGCGGGGCACCGCGCCTTACGATCCACCGCCGCGCGGGCTGTCCATCAGCCAGCGCCTCGCTCAGCTCGATGCCGTCTATGCCGCACCTTTGGGCCTCTGCTTCGTGAGCCACGACTTGCGAATCCTGAGTGCCAATCCCTATTTCGCCGCCATGATGGGACAGGACGCTGGGACTATTGTTGGCCTTACGATCCCTGAAATCGATGCCGACGTGGCCTCCCACCTGCGTGCCAACCTTGAACACGCCCGCCGAGGAGAGATCATCCTGCCGCGCGTCTGGACCCTGCGACCTAGTAAACGCAGAGGCCTGCTCATCGTCACTCCAGCGTGTGACGAGATCGGCGAGCTGCTTGGCCTCTCTCTAATGGTGACAGATCTGTCGGGATGAGAAAGCTGAACCAACCGACTGCCGCAAGGTTCACGCTAGCGAGCGAGACTATACCCGACGACACTTAAATGAATTTCTCGACATATCCGAGAGTGGCCATGGGTTTTTGCTCGAATAAGGTGGCGAGCGGCAACAACGGACCCGGATGCACAGTAATTAGAATGGCGCCCTCGGATCGCCATGACGGCGACCTCAACAACTAGAAAGCGACCGACAAATGCGATAGGTTTGGTGCGGGATAACGTTAATTTGGTGGTAAGGGGAGCTTCGCGATGCCATCACGTCGCAGCATTCTTTTGGGTGCATTGGCTGCGGCTGGCAGCCTCCCTACGGGTGCGATGGCACAACCAAGCGCGGCCACCACAGTGCTGCGGGTAGAACGCCGCACTATCGAGGTGAATAGAAGACCGGCCGTAGTGCTCGGCATACGTCAGCCCGATGGCACTTTCGGACTGACGACTGCGGCTGGAACTTCGTTCCGAGTCCGCCTGGAAAACCATCTCGACGAGCCGACGCTGATCCACTGGCACGGCATGACGCCCCCTTGGCGACAGGATGGCGTTCCGGGCATTTCTGGACCGCCGATCAGAGCAGGCGAGAGCGGTGAATTCGATTTCCCCCTACGCTTTGGCGGTACTTTTTGGATGCATAGCCACGAAGGACTGCAAGAGCAGCTTTTAGCCGCAGCTCCCTTGATCATCAAGGACGCACGCGATCAGACAGACCAGCAAGAAATCGTAGTCATGCTGGCAGATTTTAGCTTCACCCCGCCGGCGCAGATCTTCGCGGACCTGAGGAAGAAACAGGGCATGGTAAACATGGCACCTGCGACGCCAGGCATGGCGGGTATGGACTCCTCTGGTACTCCAGCCGCAAACGCGCTCGATCTCAATGATGTCAAATATGATGCCTTCCTAGCCAACGACCGCACGCTGGAAGATCCCGAGGTTGTCACGGTTGAACCCGGCGGGCGAATCCTGCTGCGCATCATTAACAGCTCGGCGATGAGCGCCTATCACATTGATACTGGGGCGTTGGTCGGGAGCCTGGTGGCTGTCGATGGGTTCGCTATCCAGCCTGTGACAGGCCGTCGTTTCCCTATTGCCGTAGCGCAGCGGCTCGATATCAGGCTACAGCTTCCCAAAGGGTCTCATATCTACCCACTGCTGGCTGTTCTGGAGGGCGACCGGCGTCGGACGGGCATCGTTCTCGCGGCGGGCAATGCCGCGATTACGCGGGTTTCAAATATGGCGTCAAAGTCCTCAACGCCATTGAATCTGAATCTTGAACATAGGTTGCGCGCCGCGGCACCTTTGTCTGTGCGGAAGGCTGACCGGACCCATCTGATCAACCTGACTGGCGAAATGGCAGGCTACATCTGGTCGATTAATAACGTGGTCTGGAACCCGAGGGTCCCGCCATTGTCGGTCGTTGAAGGCGAACGCGTCGAACTGGTGCTGCAGAATCAAACCGGCATGTCACACCCGATGCACCTGCACGGGCATGAGTTCCAGGTCGTGGAGATCGACGGCGTCCGCCTCTCAGGGGCAGTTCGCGATACCGTGCTCGTCCCACCGAACAGCCGCGTAACCGTAGCCTTCGACGCCAACAATCCCGGCCACTGGGCATTTCATTGCCATTTGCTCTATCATCTTGATGCAGGGATGTTCATAACGCTGCGCTACATCTGAGATGTGCTGCTAAGACGGAGACGCTTGCCCTGTTCAAGTGTGGCGGATAGGCTGTTCCGCATCACGAGACGTCGCGCACATGTCCTTGCGATTTTTTCGATCGAAAGCGCCTCGCGTTGCTTCCGCGCTGTCCGCGGGAGCTTCCGCCCTCGCCTCGTCTATTTGGGTTGCGATAGGCGCTGTCGCTCCGGAGCTCATATGGCGAGGCTTCGTTATTAGTGTTCACCGCGTCACCCTGACTGAACTCCTCTCGGGCCTGCTGATGGGCTTGATCCTTGCCTTTTTTGTCGAACCCGTCATGCACCGCCTCCGCATGCTTGGTCGTCACGGTCCGCATGAGGATTTTGGCGCGCGCAGCAGCGGTAACATCGTTTACCAAGCGATCCTTGGCATTGCATTTGCGCTCGCTTCTGTCTGTTTACACGACGCGATAGCCGCCTATCTTGCCGAGCCGCATATTGAGCATGCCGGCCAGGTTTCGGGGCTCGCAGCCGGAGTGAGACTCACCCTTGCCTGGTCCTTCGTCCCGTTTGCCGCCACGCTCGCGTGGATAAGTCTACATGTCAGGTGGCTCGCGCCTTTTACGGCTATTGTCGCCGTCGCCTCGCCGCTTCTTGCTGGTGCGCTCTTCCATTGGTCACAGTGGGAAATTATTACAACATTCATTCCGTGTTTGCTGATTTATGGGCTAGGTCATTTTCAGGTGTCAAAGGAGCCGAGGCGCCACGCCCTCGCTCGCTGCGCCTGGGTAGTCGCATTTTTGGCAATGGGCTGGTTAGCCTTCACCCTGGCTATCAGAGCGGCTCTGGCGCTCTTTCATATTGGGCATCTAGACTTGTACGAGCCAACGCCCTTTTGGCCCGATGTCCGGTTCTATTTCGGTTGGAGCTTGGGCCTCCTTTTGGTCCCACCCCCATTGTCTATTTCCGCCGAACTCAGAGCAAGGCGGTCCGATTAGCGACACCATTTGAATCCAAACGGATGAATCGCTGGAGAGCCATCCCAGCCTGATTCCGGCGTCGATCGTCCCAAGGAGATCCCGGAGGTAGTGGCCCAATACTCCAAGATCACGGAACACCCCGTTTTTCGGCGGATGGAAGCCGGATGATTTGCCCTGACGATGTCCAATCCTTCGTCGCCGGGCTGAATTTAAGCCCTAGCATATCCATCTTTATCCAGGCAGACGTCAGTTCACCATATTCTCTCGCGGCATCTTCCCAAGTGAAGTGCCCGCAATCCAGTTCAGCTCGGACTGCGTGCGTCGTCCTGGCGCAGCCGTGGAGCACCTGGCCCATAGCTCGTCCCTCTGCAGACGGTCATAAGATACACCATCACAATGCGGGACTAAACACCTCTCATGTTCGCCTCTTCAAGCTGCAGGCGTCAGATTCCTATGACCGTCTGCGGTCTGTTCACCGTAGCCGCGGCTAGGCAAGGCAGGAGACACGATCAAGAAACGACGGTTGATCATGCTCTGATACGCGGGTTGTTTACCGCCGGACCGGTGATGCGTCGCGGAGCGTCCTCTGTCTAGCAACCAGCGTCGGATAACCTCCGGCTGTAGATGTTTTTGGGCTTTCCAGGCCGTGTCGCAAACTGCTTTTGCCACTCCCTCCTGCTGGAGCAACAGATCTCGACTGATCCGGGCCGGGAAGCGGTAAGTCCACGCGGCCTCGACCAGCATCCTCCGGGCCGCGCCGTTCCCGGCTTTTGTGATGCTCCCTAAACGGCGCTTGGTGCCACTGGAGTGCTCGGACGGCACCAAACCTAGATACGCCATGAGTTGTCGAGGATTGGAGGATTGGAAAAGCGGGTGATATCGCCGAGCTCGGCTACGACGGTCGCGGCCGCCACCAGAGCCATGCCACGCAGCGCTTGCAAGGCGAGCACGACCGTGCCGAGCGACCAGTCTGCCAGCGCCGCTTTGATGTGGCCTTCCAGGCGGTCACGCCGAGCCGTCGCCGCTTCGATGACCGCTATGCAATCCTCCATGTTAGCGGCGGCGTAGATCCGGCCATATTCGGCGGCGAGGCGCTTCAGGTTTAGTTTTCCTGATAGTCATAGAAGGCCGGTTCTCGGAGCGGAGCTTTCCCGTGGTCCCGTCGGGTCAACCGCAGGAGATCTTTAGGGTGACGCTCGAGCGCTGACGGAGCTGCGTCACCAGCGCTACAGTTCCGCATCATTGGACCAGGCGCGGCGCCGACCAAACCTGGCAGTTAACTCGGCGCCGCGCCCTACACCGTGCGGGAGCACGATTGCAGGGGCATAATGGCGCCGGACGCGGATCGCGTCCACGGGTTGATGGCTGCGTCGCGGACGTGCGGGAAGTCACCGACGGTGCCAGCGGCCGGTTCTTCCTCTGCGCCCTCTGCCGCCAGCAAGTCCTGATCTGCAGCCACTGCGACCGGGGCCAGGTCTACTGCGCCGGAGACTGTCGCGACCAAGCCCGCAGGACGCGACGTCGTGAGACGGGGCGCCGCTATCAGCGCAGCCGCAACGGGCGCTTCAATCACGCTGCGCGGAGCGGGCGATATCGCGCCCGACAGAAGATCGTGACGCACCAGGGTTCACCTACCCCGCCGTCCGATGCTCGTGTGCCCGTGGTCTTGGCGGCGGCGCAGGAGCAAATCCCTCCTGACGTCGGAGCAGTGATCCTGAACAGCGCGCCGTTCCCCGTGCAGCGGGCCGATGCGATCTTCGGGCGCTGCTGCCACTGGTGTAGCCGGGCGTGCTCGCCGTTCGTGCGGCGGGATCACCTGCGCCGCCGTCGAGCCGTCCGGTTCCACCCGCCGCGAGAACGCTGATGGTCATCTCCGCTGAGCTACACGCCCACCATCATGTGGAGAAGTGGCGGCGCAGCACGATCGCCCGTCAGATCGGCGTCCATCGCGACGTCGTGGCCCGCGTCCTGTCCCAGTCGGGCATTCCCGCACCCGGGCGGCCGCCGCGGCCGATGCGCATCGACCCCTACCTCGCGTTCATCCTGAAGACACTCGAGACATTCCCCACCCTGACCGCGGCCAGGCTCTACGACATGGTCTACGAGCGCGGGTATCGCGGCAATCGTGACCACTTCCGCCACATGATCGCCCGCCATCGCCCCAGGCCGAAGGTCGAGGCCTACCTGCGCCTTCACACCCTTCCCGGAGAGGAGGCCCAGGTGGACTGGGGCCACTTCGGCCGCCTCGAGATCGGGCGCGCCAGGCGGCCCCTGATGGCCTTCGTGATGGTGCTGAGCTACTCGCGCCGGGTCTTCCTGCGGTTCTTCCTGGACGCACGTATGGACGCGTTCCTCACCGGCCACGCCCGGGCGTTCGAGACCTTCGGTGCAGTTCCGCGGGTAGTGCTCTACGATAATCTTAAAAGTGCCGTTCTCGAGCGACAGGGCGCGGCGATCCGGTTCAATCCCACCCTTCTAGCCTTCGCCGGTCATTACCGGTTCGACCCACGTCCTGTGGGCGTGGGCCGGGGCAACGAGAAGGGCCGGGTGGAGCGGGCCATCCGCTACATCCGCGACAACTTTTTTGCAGGGCGCTCCTTCGCGGACATCGACGATCTCAACACCCAGGCCATGAACTGGTGCGAGGGGCAAGCGGCCGATCGGCGCTGTCCCGGCGAGGAAATGAGCGTGCGTGAGGCCTTCGCTCTGGAGCAACCACGATTGGCGCTCCCGGACACCCCGTTCCCCCTGGCAACACCCACGGCGGTCGCCATCGGTAAGACGCCTTATGCCCGGTTCGATCGGAACGACTACTCCGTTCCCCACACCCATGTTCGTCGCCAATTGACCCTTCTTGCCGACACTGCGGAGATCCGCATCCTCGACGGCGTCGCCGTGATCGCCCGCCATCTGCGCAGCTACGACAATGGCGCCCAGATCGAGGACCCCGCCCATATCCAGGCGCTGCGCGATCAAAAGCGCCGGGCAGGAAGGAAGCGCCAGCGTCACCGACCGCCTTGTCCACGCCGCCCCCGCCAGCGCCGAGCTCCTCCTGCGCGCGGCCCAGAACGGCCACTCCCTGCAGAGCACCGTCGCTGGACTGAACCGGCTCCTCCAACGTTACGGGCGCCCGCGAACTCGAGGCTGCTATCATCGAGGTGCTCAAGCTCGACGGGCCCGCGCCTCATCCCAACTCCATTCTCCTGGGCCTCGAGAAGCGACGCGAGCGCCGGCGACGGCCACCCCTAATCCCCACGCACCTGCCTAAGCACGTGCTGGACAAGGACCAACCGGTCCGTCCCGCTCGTCTCGCCCCCTACGACAAGCTCAAGGAGCAGACCGATGCCGACGAATGAGGACCTGCGCCAGCGGGCAGAGCGCCTGCGCCTCTATGGCCTTCTTGCCCACTGGGCCGAGGCTCGCGACGCCGGCTGGGCGGCTAGTCTGCTCGACTGGGAGGAGAGCGAACGGGCTCGTCGCAGCCTCGAACGGCGTCTCAAGGACGCCAGGATCGGCCGGTTTAAACCTCTCGCCGACTTCGATTGGATATGGCCCACGCGATTCGATCGCGCCGCCATCGACGCCCTCATGGGCCTCGACTTCTTCAAGGACGCAGGCAACGCTGTCGTCGTCGGTCCAAACGGCGTCGGCAAGTCCACGATCGCGCGCAACATCGCCCACCAGGCGGTCCTGCAGGGCCACACTGTCCTGTTCACCAGTGCCGGCCAGTTGCTCGGGGATCTGGCGGCGATCGACAGCGCCTCCGCCCTTCGACGTCGCCTCGGCCACTATGCCGCTCCAGCGCTTCTAGTCATCGACGAGGTTGGCTATCTCTCCTATTCCAACCGCCACGCCGATATGCTGTTCGAACTGATCAACCGGCGATACGAGACAAAGAGCACCCTGGTCACCACCAACCGACCGTTCTCCGACTGGCACGAGGTCTTCCCAGGCGCCGCCTGCATCGTCTCCCTGGTCGATCGCCTCGTGCACAACGCAGAAATCATCGCCATCGACGGCGACTCTTGCCGCCTCAAGGAAGCCACCGAACGTGCCGATCAGCGCGCGCGTCAGCGCCGGGCACCAACCTCGTGACGACCAGCTACCGAGCCAGCTTACAACTTGACTAGATCGAGATCTCCAATCCTTGCCGCCCGGATCGCCCCTGCCTCATCGAACTGATCGAAAGTCTCGAGACCAGACCTGATTCCGATACAGGCTCCACATCCAGGATGAGTTCCAGACCCAACTCGAATCCGCACGCGCCAACGCTCGACTTCTGTCATGCCAATCTGCGCGGAAACATCTCCGTCATGCTCAAACCTGAAGCGCCTCGCCGCCGAATATGGCCGGATCTACGCCGCCGCTAACACCGCCCGACGCTATCCCGTTGATGCGGCGGCGTCGGTGAGGCCGGAGGCCGCGGCGCTTGACCGCCTGCGGACAGTTCACGATCGCATCGCGGCGGCATTTGGCCAAGACTGCTTCGCCCACCGCCCTCCCCCGCCGCGCGTTTCGGCGCCGCGGAAAATCCCTTCGGCACTATCGCCCTTGCGCTGTGTTGACCGACAACCATGCCCAAGGCGCTGACGGCAGGGCACTTTTGCCGCAGCCAATCAGCGTCTTGTGGCATCAAGCCGGGATCAAGATTTCAGATCTCGTTCTTGCTCATGCTGTCGGCAATATGGTCGGCCTGGCGGATGGCCAGGGTAACGATGGTCAGCGTCGGGTTGCACCCAGCGCTGCTGGTGAACTGGCTGCCATCCGAGACGAAGAGATTGGGAATATCGTGGGTCTGACCCCATTTATTGACAACGCCGTCACGCGCCCGAGCACTCATGCGGCTCGTGCCGAGGTTGTGAGTGGATGGATAGGGAGGCGTCCGCAAAACGCGGGTGGCGCCCACTGCCTCGTAGACACTGCTCCCCTGTTTAAAGCCGTGCTCACGCATTGCGGCGTCGTTGGGATGGTCGTCGTAGTGCACGCTAGCCACGGGTAGTCCGAACTTGTCCTTGGCGGTTCCGTCCAGTGTCACGCGATTGGTCTCCTGAGGCATGTCCTCGCCGACAATCCAAATGCCGGCCGTGTTCGGATAATCATCCATCAGCGAGGTAAAGCCGCGACCCCAGGCACCGGGATTGTAGAAAGCGGCCGCGAAGGGAACACCCAGCGAGATCGTCTCCATCTCGTACCCTCCGAAGAAGCCGCGTGAGGGATCGTTTCGCTGCTCGTCGCGGATGATTCCGGCCATCGTTGTGCCACGATACATATGCACTGGCTTGTCGAAGATGCCGTAAACACTGCCCGTCGTGTGCCGCATGTAGTTGCGGCCGACCTGGCCGGAGGAATTGGCCAAGCCATCCGGGAACATCGCCGTGGCGCTGTTCAGCAGCAGGCGCGGCGTCTCCAGCGAATTGCCCGCGATCGCGACCACCCTCGCCTTCTGGCGATGGTGAGTGCCATTGGCATCAGCGTAGACCACTCCGGAGGCCTTGCCGCTGGCGTCGTGCTCCACCTGCAGCACCATGCTGTCCGGGCGCACTTCGATGTTGCCGGTCTTCTCGGCAGCCGGGATTTCCGTATAGAGGGTCGACCATTTTGCGCCGGATTTGCAGCCTTCGAAGCAGAAGCCGATCTGCTGGCAGGCGCCACGACCATGGCGCGGCTGGCTGTTGATCGCCATCCGCCCGGTGCTGACATCCTTGTAGCCGACCGCGCGAGCCCCGGCCTCCATCACCTTGTAGTTGTTGTTACCTGGAAGACCAGGGATGCCATTGGTCCGCGTCACGCCCATCTTGTCCTCGGCGCGCGCGTAATAGGGTTCCAGGTCCTGCAAAGTAATCGGCCAGTCGAGAAGATTGGCGCCCTGCAGCCCGCCATAAGTCGACTTCGCGCGGAACTCGTCATCCCGGAAGCGCAGGGACGCGCCCGCCCAATGGACGCTGGTGCCGCCGACCGCTTTCACGATCCAAGCGGGAAGGTTGGGAAAATCCTGCGCCACGCGCCAGTTGCCCGACGTTGTCCGCATGTCTTTCCACGCGAGTTGCGTAAAGGCGTCCCATTCGTTGTTGACGAAATCGGGAATCTCGATCCGCGATCCCGCCTCGAGAATGACGACCTTGACGCCCTTTTGCGCAAGCTCGTTGCCCAGAGTTCCGCCACCCGAGCCTGAGCCGATGATGACGACGACGCTGCCGTCGTTGAGGTCGAATGCCATGATTGTATGCCTTGACTATCGCTGTGCTTGAAATCGGGTCGCCCGCACGTCAAACGGCCGGCAGCCAGTCGATGTCGTTGAAGCCGCGATGGAGGTAACCACCGAATTCGGACGAGGATCCCTCGTAGCCAAAGCGGTGCCAGATTTCAGGCTGGTTGTAGAGCGACACGACCAAACCACCCCGGACATGGCCAAAGAATGGCGTAAGCTCGATCCCGGTCAGCAACACAACCCGGTCGCTCTCTTCGGGCACGTCGATATAGGCTGTCTTGAAGCGGTCCTGCGCGTCGCCGTTGAGACGGGCGACACCGTCCTCATACATGAGCCGCATCGCATCGTCGGCCTGGGCCTTCGCATCGAAAGGGGTGACGGCCGCGACGTAGAAGCGGTCAGGGATTTGGTCATGCGGGTAAATGTCCCGCGCCATATGGGCGAGGGTGACGAGTGTCGCCTGTTTCAGCGCCTTCGCATCATCCGCCCAGGCAGCCCCCGCCGTTCCCACACCCGCCGCCAAGACTGCGGCAGCGGGCACCGCCGAGGCGGCACCGCGCAGGAACAGACGACGATCAATTTGCAGCCGCTTCTCGACTTGTCTCATTGGACTTCCCCTGGCCTTTCCGCCCGCCGTCTTTGCAGCGGCGCGGCACGTTGATCCTCGCCCGGTCTTGCGAGGGGCGCCTATTCGAAGCGCCCGCCCCTTTGCAGAACCTCGATCTTGTACCCGTCCCCGTCCGCGACGAAAAAGAACCGCGCGAATTCAACACCTTCGAGAGGCATGGTCTTGAGCGGCTGGGGCGACAGACCCTCGCTCACCATGCGCGCGTGTTCCGCCTCGACATCCTCGACCGAGACGGCAAGATGGCCATAGCCATCTCCCAGCTGGTAGGGCTCCGTCCGGTCGGCGTTGACCGTGAGTTCAAGCTCGAAGGTCTGTTCGTCGTTGCGTAGGTAGATCAAGGTGAAGCCATCGAAGGGGTAACGGTTGGCGACGCGCAGTCCCAGTGCCTTCGCGTAGAAGGCCACGGAGGCCGTTTCGTCGCGAACGCGGATCATAGAATGAATCATCCGTGCCACTGCCGCGCTCCTCGCTTACTTTTGTGTTTCAAGATAGACGATGATCGCATGTCGGACGGCAGGCTTGGCCTGGCTGTACATCATGATCGCGTTGGGGATGACAGCCTGGGGATTGGTCAGCCAAGCATCGAGATGCGGCTCATCCCACACAAAATCCGCCTTAGCGAAGCCCGGCGAGTAGGCGAAGCCCTTGTTGCTGCCTGCCTTACGCCCGACGACGCCAAACAGGTTGGGACCTTGGCCTGGTGGCGCGCCCTGCGCGATGGTATGACAGGCGGCACATTGATTGCGGAATAGGGTCGCGCCATTCGGCGTGGTCGGGGCCATGGTCGGCAGATCCATCTGCGCGCGTGCGTCGGACGGAGATAGCGCCAGCGCGGCTGCCAAGCCGGCCGCGCTCAAGACGCCCGCGCGGGCTCTGGCCTTACGGGCGGCTGCGCGGCGGAATGGCAGGCTACCAGGCGACTCAACTCTCATGAAGCCGAGCCTAAACGCACGGCCAGGCGCCTAGGTAGTATCCGGCTATGTACTGGCCACCATTTCGTGGATTCTTTTACTCCCAAGGACCTGGGCGTCGTACAGCTCCAGATTCCTCAGGTATTTCAGGCAGGTGACCCTGAGATAGGAGGCGAAGTTAGCCACCTTGCCGTGCCGCTCCAGGACCTCGTCGTGAAGGATCGTTAGGAATTGTGCGAGGCTCAGCCCCTCATGCTCGGCGATCTCTCTGAGGATCGACCAGAAGGCGCTCTCGAGGCGTATCGAGGTCAAATGGCCATGAAGGCGGATCGGCTTGGTCTCGGCCCGATAGGTTTGTGGATCCTGGGTTTTGAATAGATGACACATGGATGCTCCTCCGCTTCTCGACGTTTTTGTGCAGGATACCGGCACCGGCACCCCGCGATTCTTGTCGTGCAAGAAGGCGCCGAAACGCGAAGAGTGGCAACTCGGTAAGGGGATCGCCGCTCGTGGCGACGAGGGCGGTTGCAAACCGTTAAAACAGAGTCGCCAAACGACACGGCGCAGCGCTTTACCCGTGCCTGAGCCGCCGCGTCCTGCTGGTCAGCGCGGAGATCAACGGGGCGACGCGGCCCCCTGAGCGCGAACATCCCGGGCCCTCCGACGATCGTACACCAACGGATCGTCGGAGGTCGCGACAGCGCCGACTGTTTCCGGGACGGCGCCACACGCTGGGTAGCTGGAGCGATTGTGGTCTCAGTTCATTGAACTACCCAGCCGCTCCGCTTGGCATGATCCTCGGCACCCGTCCTGCAAGGCCCTTGATCAGCCCTTAACGGGCCATCACACATCGCATGATCCGCCGCGCGATTTTATGCGCCGCTGATTGCCTCCTCTTCGCGCATGATTTCATGCTGACGATCACGGATCGCGGAATCAGTCGTCGGCGGCCCAGGGAAACGCCGCTTATCGAAGCCGAACCAACCACCCAACAGTAGAACGAGAATGCCTATAAAGTCGCCGATCAGGATGGCGGTTGAAGGCTGTAGTCCGACCCCGACGATGAAGACGCCACCGAGAACTGCGATCACACCCAAAGGCCTTGACAAGATACCCAGCCGGAAAGGTCCGTAGGTCCTAGACGTGGCAACATCGTTATAGGGGCTCAAGAATATACGTCTGCACTTTTCCCGTTTCTGCAATTGAGGTCGCAGGGCTTCGAGATCCGGTTGCTTCCATTCCAAAACGGAGCCGTCAAGGCCGATCAGTTTGCGGTAGCGGCGGATGAGCACACCCGCCTGATCGCGGTCTCTGCGGTTCAGTCCGCCTCCGGCTATCGGGTGGACATAGCCGCTTTGCGTGAAGTCGCTAGTCATTTCGGCGCCTTGCTTTACGTAGACGGTGCGCAGCTGTGCGGCGCGTTAGCTCTTGACTGTAGATCGGCGTGGAAGTTTGGCTCTGACTCACTTTTGATGGATGTTGGGCTTACGCGGAGCCCATAACGCGCGCCTGAAGGAGATCTAGCTTTCCGC
>NZ_LMUG01000061.1:377-546 GCF_009766125.1 Acidisoma sp. S159 | reverse complement strand
AAAAGTGGCTTCGCTTCTGGGTCTGCCGATCGTCAGCGACGAGGAGTCCTGATGGATGCCGTAGCCGCTCTGGCGCCTGAGCGAGGGGTGATCGCCGCCGTCTGCGCAGCGCTGGGGCTATCCCGCGCTAGCTTCCACCGCCGCCGGGCCAAGGTAGACACAGCCGCCA
>NZ_LMUG01000061.1:0-367 GCF_009766125.1 Acidisoma sp. S159 | reverse complement strand
CTCGATCCGCACCATGTACCGGATCCTCCACCGACATGGCGACGTGAAGGAGCGCCGCCGTCTGCTGCGCCATCCCGTTTACGCCAAGCCTGAACTCATCGCCGAAGGCCCAAACCAAGTGTGGTCCTGGGATATTAGCAAGCTGATGGGCCCTGCTAAATGGACCTATTTCTATCTCTATGTGATTGTCGACATCTTCAGACGGAGGGTTGTCGGCTGGTGCGTCGCCGACACTGAGAGCGCCTCTCTCTTCAAGCCACTGTTCGAGGATGCCGCCGCCAAGTATGACGTTGCGCCCGGCCAACTCACCCTGCATGCCGATCGCGGTCCATCTATGAAGGCCAAAACGACTGCCCTGCTGCTCGCC
>NZ_LMUG01000060.1:17663-37604 GCF_009766125.1 Acidisoma sp. S159 | reverse complement strand
CATGACGGTATCCTCCCGCCATCTCCAGAATCACAATGCGCCGAGCCGAAGCAAGCAATTAATGGGTCCTGACCCTAGTTCAACGGCGACATTGATTGTGCCGGTCTCAAAAATCTTGCCGTCTTGCAGGCCGAAAGTTTTATCATTGGTGGCCTAAGCCTGCAGATAGCTTCTCCAGACATGGTGCTGCCGCCGCGTGCCGGTCATTGTTTTCCAGCCCCGAACGGGGCCGATCCGCCTAAAAGCTCTGCAAGTCCGCTATCCAACCCACGCCCGCGCGTTCCCTGATGAACGTATGGATCGAGCTGGGGCAATCTGTAGGCGTTAGATACCCCGTAATCGATTCCAAGAACGGGCATGTGTTCAATATGGACCAGGCTGTTTGCAGCCAATAGGCTCAGGCCGGATTTGATCCGGTTTCGGTCGACTCCTGTGTAGTCTACTATTTTGTCGTAGCTGACCCTGGTGAGATTGGCCTCATTGTCTCGTAGCGCGACAAATAGAAGGTAGAACTTCACGGCATGAAGCTCGACCGGTAGACCTGTTATTTTAAGTTGTACAAGAAAAATTACTAAGGTTATCAGCTACCTAATGAGCAAAGACAAAGTCTTTTGCAGAAACTTGTTTAGTTCACGGACTGCCGGTTGTGAACCAACGGGCAGCGTTTTGTCCATCATCACGTGCGGTCCTGATAACCGCGACGCCGCTTGGCTCGCAGAATTTCCGCCAGGGCGTTGCAGGCGGCGCCGCGGTCAGGGTGAAGATCGAGGCGGCGATGCCCTTCCGTGCCGGTGCGGCCCCACTGGCGATGAGCATGACGCGGCCGAAGAGGTCCGGCCAGATTTCCATCCTCTAATATCGCCACTCGTTCTCTGCCGGCCGGATGCGGATAAGCGACGCTTCTTCCGCAAAAAGCGGCAGCTGGATGGGGCCGGGCAGTGTCGATTTTTGACGTATGGTCATCTTCACGCGAGAAACGTAACGATTTTGAAGGCCTGCGGCGAGCAGAAAAGGCGACCTGCAAATACGATCTAAAGCGTTGCACTAATAGCAATAGTGTAACACCGCCGGCGCCGAGATGTTAAGCAAGAGCCTGCATTGCCGCGCCAGACCGTTACGACTAGGTTATGGCAACGCGCGGCTTCCGACGGTCGGCAGCCGCAGGGAAGAAAGTCTCTTCGATGCCTAGTCTGACCACTGACATCGTCGGCCGGGTCGAGCGACTACCCCTACGGCCGTCCGCCGATAACTCACTCATGCCGCTGTTTGAAGCAGTTCATAATGCGCTGCATGCGGTTGATGATCGATACAAAGAGCGTGCTGGGGCAGAGGGCAGGATCAAGGTGACGATCCTGCGCGAAGATTTCGCGGAGGAGAGAAGCGAGGTAGCCGGCTTCATAATCGAGGACAATGGTATTGGCCTGGACGAGGAAAATTTTCGCTCGTTCCTGCGTCCCGACAGCCGCCATAAAATAGTGCGTGGTGGAAAAGGAACGGGCAGGCTCGGGTGGCTGAAAGTCTTTTCGGTCATCGAAGTGGATTCAACTTACGATTCGCTCGACGGGCCGGTAAAACGATCGTTCGATTTCCGGCTTACCGACGATGAACAGGTCCGCGTGTGCGAACCCCGACCGGCCTGCCCATCACCGCGCGGCACCTGCGTGTCGCTCAAAGACTTCAAGACGGCATTCCTGCACAAATGCCCTACCGATCCAGATACGATACTGCAAAAGCTGGCATCGCACTTTCTCCTCTATGTCGTAGCAGACAATCCCGTTTCTATCTCAATCGAAGACGGCTCCAAGGTGATAAATCTCGCAACCTATTATGGCGAGCATATCGGCGCTTCAAATCTGGACGAGGTAGATATCAAGCTCGACTTTGAGGACGCTCCGCAGACGTTTGTCATCCGACATCTTAAGGTTTCGAAGAGACTCCGGACCGGCAAGGGCTACAATCGTATGCTCTTATTTGGAAATGATCGGGCTGCGGATGAGTCGAGTCTTGATCAGACCCTTGGCCTGACACTCCTTGATAAGGACCAGGTCTACGTGGGTTGTGCGTCGAGCCCCTATCTAGACAGGCATGTGAACTCAGAACGCACAGGCCTTACACTCTCTAGCGATGAGCTTTCCGTGATCCGGCGCCAATTGATCCCGTTAGTGACTGGCTTTCTCCAGGAGCAGGTTGATAAAGTTCTTGATGAAAAACGGACCACTACGGTAGGCCTGCTGAACAGCTATCCCCAGTTCCTGTTCATCCGCGATGAGATGGATGATTTCGTCAAAAAGCTGAAGCCGGGAAGCGGCTCAGCCGAAGATGTCTTCCTTGAAATGGCGCGCGCCCGCTTCAGGCGGCAAGGCCGGATTAACCGCTTGGGCGCGGAAATCAGCAAGCAAGGCGCCATGTCGTCCGACATCGAGGCCAGCATAGACGCATACCGCGGCATGATCTCTGTCGATCAGAAGGGCGTGCTTGCTGAATACGTTCTGCGCCGCAAAGCGGTCCTCGACCTGTTCGGCCATCTGCGCGAGTTTGAGGATGCCGAGGCTGAAAAACCCCATCGAGAAGCCGCGTTGCATAGCCTGATCTGCCCGATGGGAAATGACAGCACAAAGATGGAATTTGACGACCATAACCTTTGGATGGTCGACGATCGGCTCGCATTCTTTGCCTATTTTAGTTCCGATCGAAGACTCAAATCCTACGTCGATATTAACAAAAAAGAGCGGCCAGATATCACATTCTTTTATGACACGTGCTTCGCCTGGCGCGGTGAAGGCGAAGCCAGCAACACGGTTGTATTAGTCGAATTTAAACGCCCGAACCGCAACGACTACAACGGCAATGACAACCCGGTCCGGCAGATCGGGGATTACGTCGATTATCTGCGAACGTCTAACAGCGTCACCGACTCCCGCGGCCGGAGTTCCCCAGCCCGATTGAAGGGCGCAGCCTATCATTGCTATATCGTTGCCGATTTAACTGACACCCTGTTGCGTGAGATCAGAGATTTTAGTCTCAAGACCACGCCCGATGGTGAGGGTCGGTTCGGATATATCAGTGGTGAAGCCGCATATGTTGAAATTATCCCTTACGAAAAACTGCTCAGAGACGCGAAGCTGCGGCAAGGAATCTTCTTCCAGAAGCTCGGGCTTACCGATCTTGATCCCGACCCGCTTCGCCACGCGGAAATTCCAGATGTAGTTGACCAGATGGCTGAGGAAGCCATCGAATATAATGACTAGAATCCAGCCCCCGTATTGGACTTACACCTCCGAAGGGGCCGAAGGTCCGGCCGCCGCTTCGCGTCGTGCCGGAGCCTGAAAGAGGAATTTTCTTATTCGGGTCGTGCGAGACGTCCCGACGACCGCCGCTCACGTGACCGACATAAAAAGCTCGCGCACGGGAACAAAGGCACGGTTAGTTTCCGCCGCGCGGCGTTTCTTCTTCTGGATAACATCGATGAAGTTCAGGCCTCCGGACACCACCTGCGTCAGGTCGAGGCCGTCCATGCAGACGATACTCGTTCGACAGCCTGCCGGCGGCAAAGGCGGCAAGACCCTCGTCACTAAATCCGCTATAGCTGACGAATAGGCCTCGGGACCATTGCGCCTTACCCTCCACTTTGCCGGCAAATACGAGCAGGTCCGCTTGACCGGTTCTTGCATCCTGCCATTTGGCTTCCAGCAGAAATTTTTTGGAGGTGAAGCTCGAAACTGCCGTCGATCTGCTCTCCGGTGTTGCGGAAGGATCGGCGCGGAGCGAGTTCATAAAGGGAAAACAGATCTGACAGAAAGCCCTCGAAGGCGAAACCGCGTTCCTGAGCCTTTAACGAAGTCAGCTTAAGCAACTGTCTGTTTAGTTCCGCCAGCGCCGGTTGAGAGGGATTGACAGTAGTGGGCGACGGGCCTTTTGGCTGCGGCCGACCGACACCGCCTTTGCCGTCCATCGCATGAACCAGGTTAGAGAACCGGTCGTCCTGATGTCGGGCTTCTCGTCCGTGCTGGAGGCGGGCCCGTTGATCGCGTCCCGATATTCCCAAAGTTTCCTCAGTCCGCGGGCCGCCAGCGGTTCCTGCTCGATCTGCAAGAAGGCGCGCAGCCGCCGTCCTTTCGAGCCGCCACCCTGAAAATATTTTGGATCGTCGATGTCGACACGAAGTTCCTCGCTGAAAAAATCGGCAAAGGTGCGGTCGCTGAAATCCAATACGTATCCCGGCCCTCTGGGCGAAGCGAATACATCGTCGAGCAAGCGCATATCGATCGCGTTTATTCTGGCCATGCGCCTCTACCCTCCTAGCGGTAGCTCTCATACGGGCCAGGTCTTCAGCGATGCGCCGGACCTGTAGCGGGTTTTTCCGGTTCAAAGCTGATGCGCAGCCGCGTCCCGGTCGCCTTGGCGAACCGCTCAAGGGTGCGTGTCGACGGCATTGAGCGGCCGCTTTCGAGCCGGGCAACCACGGCCTGCGTCGTCCCCATCGCCTGGGCGACCTGTTCCTGCGTCATGTCGGCTTCGCCGCGCGCCTTGATCAGCGCGCCGGCAAGGGCGAATTCGTCTTCAAGAGCGTCATAGGCTGCCCGGAATTCCGGGTTCTTTTCCCACTCGCGGAACGCCTCCTCGACCGGGATAAACTTGCGGTTCATTTTACCTCCTTCGCCCTTCGCAGGGCTGTCTCAATTTCACGGCGTGGCGTTTTCTGGGTCTTCTTCGGGAAGACATGCACGACGACGACACGGCGGCCTGTGGCGGTCACGTAGGCGGCGCGCGCGATGCCGTCCTTGCCCTTCATCCGCATTTCCCAGACCGGCCCCTCCAGATGCTTCACGTAGGGTTCGCGCATCCGTTCGAGGCCGTAGCTGCCGATCAACTCGACGATGCGGCGGAAAGCCGCCTGGATGTCAGGCGGCATTGCCGTAAGGGCGTCTCTTACGCCTTCATCGATGAATTCAACCGTCCATGCCATACCAAAATATATCCTTTTTGGTATAAATTGCAAGCTGCCGCCCGCTTTCGCACCTCTTGCAGGCTGGGTTCTGCGTAAGCCTCTGCCGAGGACCGCGGTGTTAACGGGGGCGGTTAGTGCGGGGCTCAGGCGGTCTGACTGGTGTTCTTAGTTTTGGCTCCCTCCCAGTTCCAGGGCAGCAGGTCGCCGAGACGCTGAACTGGATGCTCTGCGATGCGAGCCAGCACATCGGCGATCCAGGCTTGCGGATCGACGTCATTCATCTTGGCGGTGACGATCAGGCTGTACATCACCGCGGCGCGCTGTCCGCCACGGTCCGAGCCGCAGAACAACCATGACTTACGTCCGAGAGCGACCCCTCTCAGGGCGCGTTCGGCGGCATTGTTCGACACGCAGATCCGTCCATCGTCCAGGAATCGAGTGAACGCCGTCCAGCGCTTTAGCAGGTAGTCGATGGCGCGTGCGACGTCGTTGCCGCGCGCGAGCCTGGCGCGTTGCTCACCCAGCCATCGGTGCAGGTCGGCCACCAGCGCCGCCGACGAGGCCTGGCGGGTCGTTCGACGGTCTTCCGGGCTGTGGCCGTTGATGTCGCGTTCGATGTCGAACAGGGCGTCAATGCGCTGCATAGCCTCCAGGCAGATCGGCGACAGCACCGCCGGGCTTTTGCCCTGTGCAGCCCGGCGCGCGCTGCCCATGACATCGGCCAGGACAAAGAACTTCCGGCGTGCGTGGGCCCAACAAGCGGCCTCCAAGATCAACCCGGGTTTGCGCCCAGCGTCGTAAAGCTTGCCGTAGCCACCATAGGCGTCGGCCTGGAGGATGCCGCTGTATCCTGCCAGATGATCCTGCGGATGTTCGCCGCCCCGGTCACGCGAGTAGTAGAACACCGCTCCTGGCGGCGCGGGACCGCCAAACGGTCGGTCGTCACGCACGTAGGTCCAGAGCCGGGCGATGTCGGTCCTGCTCCGCGCCAGCACCGGCACGGTTGTGTCGTCGCCATGCAGCCGTTCGGCGGCCATGATTTGGGCCTGCAGGCATTAGAACAACGGCATCAGCACAGCGGTGCAGGCGCCGACCTGGTCAGCCAGGGTAGACAGGCTGAGCGGCACTCCCTCGCGGCCATAACGCTCGGCCCGGCGGTTAATGCTTCGCTTGGAGAATTACCGATCCATTAGCTACAGCGTGGCGTCCGTCAATACCGCCGTCGGGGCCACGCCCAAATGTTTCAAACCGTGTGCCAAACTCGCGTTCAAGTAGATCTCGGCTCAAGTCTTCGAAGTCCGGCGCAAACAAATTCTCGAAATTATAACTCACTATGGCCCTATGAGTTGGTCGGGGGCTTTGACGCCTCGGCTTTGCACCCTAGCTTAAAGAGGCGCACCGACATCGAGACAAGAAAGACCTTGCCTATGACGATTGTGTATTCCTCTTCTCGCGGCTTGGAGATGGTTTCGCAGCCAGATCCCAAGCCGAGTTTTCCCGTCCCCCTCGCGCAAGCTGCTATGAAACAACAGGAAACTCTAACTTTACTACCGAAACCTCATCTCCCCGCAGCCGAGCGATTCGTCCTATTTTGCTACGCTTTATTTCACTGAACGCAGACTTCAGCTCGTGTTCGTTTTTTCGCCACCACGATACCCGGAAGCCGGTTACCAGTCCGCGCACCTTTCCGCCTTCACGGATGACGTCAATTTTTACACCGAAATCAGCAAGCCCATTAACCTCAAGAACAGCTGGTGTGATGACCTTTTGGAGCAAGTTAGGGGTACGCTCTAATTTCCCATCCGGCACGCCCAGCAGGGAGCGCAAATCGTCAACGCCGAATTCCTCCTGCCACATGTGCTTCAAGTTGATGCGCGCCGAAATCAGCTCATAGAGCGCAAGCGAATACTTAGACGTAAAGGCAAAGATCACACTGCTGCGAACACGTCCCCATAATGTAGAATCCTTGATGATTGCGCGCATGCCATGCGAGAAAGAATAGATAACCATTCCTGCAGGATTGTCGTCGTCATCGCTGACGGTTGTCTCGGATAATATCTGCACCATTTTGGTTGCCGGGTTACCCTTGCGGTCAAGCGTAGGAACCTCAACTAGCGTACGCATGAGGCGACGTACGGAATCCTTTACGCGCTCGCCACCTTTATGTGGCCCGCGGAGATCGGCTAACGAGATAACGTGCTCGACTTCGTCGCAAAGTCTTTGACCAGCATTCGCATAGAGAGCATTCATGACACGCCTGTCCTGAAGCGACAGGCCACTCGTTCCGCGAATTTCGATTAGTTCACGGGCTTTAGCGAAGTCATCGCCGTTCGGTTTTTGATCTATGGTGCGGTAGTTCACACCGTCACGCGTAATGTTATCGTAACTCAGTGTCAAGAATGGGTTATGATCGGCCGCCCCCAAAAGGTTACGTTAAGCCTGTTATCTCACCTGAATCTTAGGCAATGCCCCCCAAAGGTTACGATACGAGTTAAGGGACAGCCAAGAATCTCAAATATACCCTGTCTAGGGATCAGAACCGCAGCCGGTCCCTAAACCTCAAATTCGAGGCTCGTAGTCCGCTCGCAGGAAAGCTTCGACTCTACCCCCATCAGGTTGGGCTAAACCCCCAAAAAGTTACGTTAAGCCCCCAATAGGTTACGTTCCCCCCCCACCAAGTTACTCTAACGCCCACAAGTTATTGATATCGTTCTTACTTTGGTGGACGAATCTATGAACTTAGAATCTTGAAACTACTATGTGGATAATTTAGCCTGTGGATAATCTTGCCTTTGCGTGTTCTGCATCTGCGGAGGCTAGCAAAGCAGCTGATAACCAAAGTTAGCTCAGCAGTGATACTTGCGGCTTAGCGAGGCCCTGAGCCGGGCGCCCTTAGTTCGCGGCTATGGCGTTGCCAATGAAGCCGCGGACGAAGCCCAGGCAGGCGCAAAGATGATCTGGGGCAGAGTGAGATAGACGTCATTGTGGGGCGCTCGAGGTAGCGCAGATCGAAGTCGCTGCGACTGAAGGCCGCCACCAGGCGCGGGTCATCGAGCCAGGCGGTATGACGCACGACGGTCGAGAGAACGGAGCCATGTTCCGGGCGATTGAGATGCGCGGTCGCGGTGCGGGCGACAATCCGCTGCCCGCGGGAGGGCCAGCATGTCGGCGAGGACTTCCGCCCAGTCATCTCAGAGGCGGTGACGATGTTTCTGAGCTCGGCCATGGAGCGCCGCTCGGGCGGCAGGGCGGCCAGTGCCACGACATCGGAGTCATCGGGATTCAAGGCATCAAGCCAGTTCATGCCATGAGTCCGGGCGCCAGTAATGCCGAACGGATCGATCGGGACGACGTCCTGGCCGGCCGCGCGGCGTGTTGCGGCTGTGACGGCGTAATTCTTGCCTTTGAAGTCGAGCACGAGGCCGAGCCGGGATAATCCAGCAGGTTTTGGATGACGGCGCCGAGGTCCTTGCCCGCGCCAGTTGGCGCGCAGATGAGGACATGACCGCCCTGCCGGAAGCGGCCATCCGCGAGGTGCTTGGTGCCCCGCAACCAGCCCAGCACAGAAGCATCAGGCGGAGCAGATCGCGCGTGGTGTTTGATGACCGTGGCGCGTTCCTGCCAGCTCTGCACCACGGCGCGACCCTGCAGGTCCGATTGACGAACTTCGGCTCAAGCGGATTCCAGCCGTTGAGGAAGCCAGGGATGTTGGAGGAGGGCGATCCTAGTCCGCAACACTATCGGCGCGGGCTACGCCAAAGGTTAGGGAAACGCTGCTAAGTGGTAGACGGCAAGAGCCGCAGGCGAGCGCATCCTGCGTGTTCCGCAGGCCGCATGATCCGAAGACGGAGCCTTCCTGGTTGGTTCGTCTGCTGTCGCGTCGTCACCCGACTCAATAGCGGTGGTCTTGCGATTGTTGATTTGCCACCTTCCGCTTTGTACTGTTCGATGCTCCAGCCCTCGAGGGGCTCTTTGTCGATCGGCCGATCGATCCGTAACAGCAGCACCGAGAGATGACGGGACCACCGCTTGTCTTTGGATGCGGCGTCGAAGAGCAGGCGGCCGGCGATGATCTGCGTCGGGTATCTTAGCTTGCGTTCAGTCTCAGCGAGTTGGGCTTTGTCGGCCTTTAGCTGGCGTTATGTTGGTCGGCTTTCTGCTCACGCAGGCGTCTCGTCAGGCGGCAGCCGAAGGTTCTTTTCAGCGCGAACGTTGTTCTTCACCCGGTCGGATGGCGGCGCCATCGCTATGGCTTCCTTGTCGGCATCAAACGCGCGGAGCCCGCGTCGGCGCCAGGCTGCCGCCAATTGCTGAGGGTTGCGGTCGTCACCCTCCTCGCCGATCCGAAGCTGGTTGGCGATGTCGAGGAAGGCGCCGAGGAGGGTCGCGCGATCATCGTCGAGGAGATCGACTAGGCCCGCCTTGTGGACGAGACCGCCGAGCTCGATGAGATGACGTGTTCGCGTCCGCCGATCCTGCACCCACTGCCGCGTGTCGGCACGAGCACGAGAGGCATCGAGGCGGTTCCTTTGCACGGTTAGACGCCGGAGCTGGCGGCTGGCGGCCTGGAGCTCAAGGAGCAGTGTCGCCGGTTGAAGCTTTCTTCCCGCGCTTGGTGCTGCCCTGAAAGAAGCTCTGGCCCTGTTCGGTCCACCTCGCGAGTGTATCGGGGGCGCTTTTTGACTGATCGACCGCGGCCAGAAGTGCTCCGGCGAGGGCTTCCAGGGGCAGGGTATCGGCGCCGGTAAGTTGGACGAGTTCACCGAGCTGGACGGTCTTCTGGTTTTTAACCTTCTTGGCTTTGTCCATGAGGGCCTGGAGTTCAGCATCGAAGTCGCGGGGCTTGCGGGCCATAAGGTTCTCTTCCGGTTGACCTGCCCCGAGCCTAACAAGCCAGAGACGCTGGTGCCAAGCCTCCTCCTGTGCCGAAAAGCGTCATTGAGCCATCCGGAGCGAAGCGGAGGAAGGCGTCTAAATGCGCACTAACGAGTTGCCTTTGGCAACTCCGCGCGATAGCCTTCTGTAGGGCGGGCTGATCCGTTTGCCTCTTGCTCCGATGTTCAGCCGGGAAGTTCTCGTTGGTTGATCTTTCGATCCGCCCCTTACAATGCTCCGAGGTCCACAGCTTTCGTGAGTTGCGGCTGGAGGCATTAGCTCTCCATCCGGAGTCATTCAGTGCCTCCTTTGACGAGTGGAGTCAGAAAAGGGACGAAGAGTTATCAAACCTTCTCTCTGCTGACGCGTCGGGCATCGTGTTTGGCGCTTTCGTCGATGGAGCGGGTCTTGTGGGAATAGCCGGCTTTCAGTGGCATAGCCGGCGAAAATATCAGCACAAGGGTTCCGTCTGGGGGATGTATGTTCGGCCGGAGTGGCAGGGCAGGGGAATCGCCCGAGCTTTACTTGAGCGGGTGATCGCGCGAGCTCGCGAGAAGGTCGAGCTGACGCAGATTCTTCTCACCGTCACGCGCGGCAATCAGGCTGCTCACGCTCTCTATGAGACGTTAGGCTTTCGGCAGTACGGGATAGAGCCTCGGGCACTCAAAGTTGGCAGCGGGGATTACCGGGACGAGGTGCTGATGGTCCTCGATCTCCTGGCCTAGCCGATGCTCGCCTGGTCGCAATTCCGCATGGACGCGAGCCGACACGTCAGCCGTGGTGCGGGCCAGAGTGCGGTTGCCGCTGCCGCTTACCGCTCCGGCGAAAAACTCTACGATGAACGAGCCCAGGAAACGCATGACTACACGCGCCGCTTCGGTGTGGTCGCGAGCGGAATTGAGATGCCCGCGCGCGGCGGACCGACTTGGACGCGCGAGCAGCTTTGGAATGAAGCGGAGGCGGCGGAGCGACGAAAAGATTCCCGCACGGCTCGTAAGGTAGAAATGGCGCTGCCGGCGGAGATGACCGCCGAACAGAGGCAGGACGTGGCCCGCGCCTGGGCGGGAGAGATCGCGACGCGCTACGACGTAGCAGTGGACTGGGCGATCCACCTTCCAGACAAAGAAGGCGATCAGCGTAACCACCATGTCCATCTGATGATGACGACGCGCGAGATCGGCCCGGAAGGGTTCCGAGGAAAAGCAGCGCTGGAGCTGTCGAACACCGACCAGAAGAAGTGCGGCATGGCGGTCGGCGATGACGCGATCTACGCGCTGCGAGAAGTCCTGGCCGAGCGCCTGAACGCGGTGGCGGAACGGCACGGATTGGACCTGCATGCTGATCCGCGGAGCTACGCCGAGCGCGGGATCGATCTGACGCCGACGAAGCATATCGGCGTGCATGCCGTCGCGATGGATCGTCGAGGCTTGGAGCCGGAGCGGGTCGAGGATCACGCGGAAATCCGGCGTGACAACGCTGCGCGGATTATGGCGCGGCCTGAGCTGGTGCTGGAGGCGCTGACGCAGCGGGAGGCCGTGTTTACGCGCCACGACATGGCGCGCGAACTGCACCAACATCTGGACGATCCCGAGCAGTTCCGGACAGCGCTGGCGCAGCTCGACGCATCCCGGGAATTGGTGCGTCTGTCGGAGGGAGATCGCTGGGAGCCAGCGCGGTTCTCGACGCGTGACATGATCGCGGCCGAGGCGCGGATGATGGCGGCGGCGGACGTGCTTGCCGCGACACCGGGCCATGACGTTTCTCCGGCGCGGGTCGAGGCTGCCCTGTCTCGCCATGAGCGCCTCTCCGAGGAGCAGCGTGCGGCGGTCGCGCATATTGTCGGACCAGGTCAGATTGCCGCCATTGCCGGTGCCGCCGGCGCCGGCAAATCGGCCTCGCTCGCAGCAGCGCGGGAGGCCTGGGAGGCCGAGGGCTATCGGGTGCGCGGGGCGGCGCTGGCAGGCAAGGCCGCGGAGGCGTTGCAAGCCTCCGCCGGCATCGAAAGTCGGACCCTGCATGCGCTCGAATATGGCTGGCGCAATGGCCGCGATGTCTTGGCCAGCCGGGATGTGCTGGTGATCGACGAGGCGGGCATGGTGGGCAGCCGGCAGATGGGCCGGGTGCTTGAGGTGGCGCAGGCGGCCGGCGCGAAAGTGGTGTTGGTGGGTGATGCGCGGCAGCTGCAGCCGATCGAGGCCGGTGCCGCGTTTAGGGCGGTGGCCGAGCAGATCGGGGTGGCAGAAATCGAGACTATCCGCCGGCAGCGGGAGCCATGGGCGCGGGAAGCCAGCCAGGCGTTTGCGGCGGGGGCGGTCGCGGTTGGTTTGGCGGCTTATGCCGAGCGTGGACATGTGCGGCTGGTAGAAGACCGAGAGGCCGCCAAGGCGGCGATCGCGCGCGACAGCGTGGCGGCCGAGCGGGCAGGAGGCACCAGCCTCATCCTGGCGCATACAAATCAGGATGTGCTGGACCTCAATGCCCAGGTGCGCGCCGAGCGGCAGCGGGCCGGTGCTTTGGCAGCGGAAGCACCATACCAGACAGCGCGGGGTGAGCGTTCCTTCGCGACCGGCGATCGCCTGGTGTTCCTGAAGAACGACCGCGACCTCGGGGTGAAGAACGGCACGCTGGCCACCGTGGAACACGCGGAGAACGGAACGTTAATCGCGCGCCTGGATACCGAGAACGAGGTGGGCACAGCGCGTCACGTCACGGTCGAGCAGGACGCCTACGCCTATATCGACCACGGCTATGCGGTGACGCTGCACAAGGCGCAGGGCGCGACAGTCGATCGGACCTTCGTGCTGGCGTCGGGGGGAATGGACCGACACCTGGCCTATGTCGGCATGACCAGGCACCGGGAGACCGCGACGCTTTATGCCGGCCGGGATGATTTTAAGGACGAGGCCGCCCTGTCGCGGCGGCTGAGCCGCGCGCGGCCGAAGGTGAGCACGCTGGACTTCGCGGAGCGGCGTGGTTTTGAGACGGAGAAAGCCTGGGCGGAGAACGCGCGAGCTTGGCTCGATCGCGGACGGGAACGGTTGTCGGAGGCCTGGGAGCGGGCAGAGCAGGTGTTCGCCGCCGTGCGTGACCGTGCCGAGGCGCTGCGGGCGCGTTTCGCGGCAGCGGAGCAGCCGATGAGCAAGGAGGAAAGGATGCAGGATTTGCAGAAGACCTTCCGGCCCAAGCCTAAGGAGACGTCGTCCGATCGGCGAGAACAGTTGCGCGAGCAATTCGGGGAGGAAAAACCAACCAAGGTGGCCAGCGAGTCCGAGGCGCATCGGCAGGCGCTCAGGGAAGCCTTCAAAGAGGGCGAGGCGGCCCGCTCGGACCGGAAGACGACGCCGGACCAGGTACGCCAGGCCATGCAGGAGCGCGACAAGCCGGCGGCCGAGCGGCGGCAGACTAAAGATCGAGGTCACGAAAACGAGAGGTGAGCCAAGAGCTCAGTCTGTTCGCGCCGTTCTCTCTGACCCTCGGCGGGTCAGAACCACGGGTTTCCGTTCGCACCAAAACGTCCAACGCTGGCGGCAGGGCGACGGCAATCCTGGGGTCGCTCTGACCTGGCAAGGAGAAGGGACGATGAAGACGAAGAACAACGACGAGCCACTCATCTTCGCGATGAGCCTGGCAGCCGGTTTGGCCGTCATTGGTCTGACCTGGCATTACGTGATGGTGAGTGTCATGCCGCCGCAGGTCCGCATGAACATGTGGAACCTGACGCAGGAGGCGTGGTCGTATCGGGATAATTTCTCAGCCTACCTGGTCTGGCGCTTTCCCCCGATGGTGGCGGAGGGATATCCTTTCGCCTTCATGGCGGCGGTGCTGCCGGGTGTGCTGGTCTATGGCGGGATCGTCGCGGCGCGGCACCGGCACTGGATCAGCTTGGCGCAGGCCGCTGCCGGATGGCTGGCGGGAGGCATCGTCGGGTTCTTCCTGATGGCCTGGGTGCCCATGCCGAACATCCTGTTGACGGTATTCGCCATGCCGGGACTGGCCTTTTTGGCCGGCAGCCTAGCCCCCGTCTTGCTGGCCCCCGTGCAGGATCGTTCGGTGGTGCGGGGCACGCGGGTTCGCCGGCATTTCAGCAATACCCTCAAAACCATCCAGGCGGCGGAGAAGTCCGGCCGCACGGTCCTGGCTGGGATGATGCTGGACCCGGCCGCCGAGACCCAGCACCTGGTGACGATCGGCGTGACCGGTTCGGGCAAATCCGTGGCCTTGCTGGCCCTGATGCACACCGCCATGCATCGTGGCGATCGTCATATCGTGGCCGACCCGGACGGGAGCGCCATGCGCCTGTTCTACCGGGAGGGCGATGTGATCCTCAATCCGGCCGATGCCCGCAGCGCCAAGTGGGACATCCTGGCGGAGATCACGGAGGACAGCGATTACCGCTTCCTGGCGGAGTCCGTGCTGCCTTACCCCAAGGGGGACGAGGACAATGAGTGGGTCACATACGCCCAGGAAATCTTCGCAGCCTGCCTGCAGACCTGGCACGAGCACCGGCTCGGCACGTCGGACGCCTTCTTCGAGGCGATGGCGACAGCCGACAAGGAGAAGTTGGCGACGCTCTGCGAAGGCACGGCGGCGCACCGGTATTTCGAGGGAGGCAATGAGAAGATGTTTGGCAGCGTCATGGGAACGCTGGCGCCGGCCTTGGGGGGCATGCGCCAGCTCGCGCGCGTGCAGGGGCCGTCCTTCTCGGTGCGGCGCTGGATGCGAGAAGGCAAGGGCTCGCTCTGGATGCCCTACCGCGCCCAGCAGATACCGGCGCTGCGCGGTCTGATCTCGTGCTGGATGGGGTTGGCGATCTCGGAGGGGCTGTCGTTCGAGGACTCGCTGTCGCGGCGGATGTGGTTCCACATCGACGAACTGGACGCGCTGGGCCGCATCCAAGGTCTTAAGGATGCCATGGCACGGATACGCAAGAAGGGTGGCTGCATCGCGATGGGCATTCAGTCCATCGCCCAGGTGCGGGCCGTCTATGGCGAGGCGGAGGCGCATACGATCGTCGAGAACTGCGACAACAAGCTGATCCTGCGGTGCGGGGCGAGCGAGGGCGGCGGCACGGCCAAATTCGCGTCGCAGGTGATCGGCGAGCATCAGGTCGAGCGTGACGAGACCACGACCTCGCGCACCCAGGGTAAGCACGCCTCGACCAGCACGTCCCAGGCCGTCCGGATCTATCGTGAGCCGGCGGTGATGGATTCCGAGATCATGCGGCTTGCTTCCTGCAACGGCTACCTCAAGACGGCGACCAACCCCGACTGGTCACAGGTGGCGTTCAAGCCGGTAGAATTCCCGGCGCGGGTCAAAGCCTATGTGCCGGTCGCGACACGCCACCGGGACGCGGCTGAGTGAAAGGAGGCAGGACCATGGCCTATCGGAATCCCGACTACGATCCGAATTGGCAAGAGCGTCACGACGCTCATGCCCTCGCGCGTGATCGCGCCCAGCAGGAGGCGATAGGTCTCATCGAAGCCGGGCAGATGCCGTCGGACGCCTATGCCCATGCTCATGCGCGATGGCAGGACCATGATGCTGTGTGCAAGGCCGCCCTCACCACGTCCCAGCACGAGACGGTGCAGGACTATGCGGCATGGTTGTTCCGATCAGCGCCGCCAGACAGGAGCGACCATGATGTTGGCGTGTTCGTGCCCGTGGTGGATTTCGAGGAGCTGAGGACGATGGAGGAGGCCACGGCCGCCTGGTCACGCATCCACAACCTGGTGGAAGAGGCAGTCAACGACCAGCGGTGCAGCTTGCCGATCGGTCAGCCGGAGGGAATGGTGGCCTTCGAGGATGCGACTTCGCCGAATCTGACACGCAACTGGCGGGAATTTACGCCACGGGAGCTGTATCCCGGCGGCGCTGCCGGAACGGCGGGCGTCTGGACGCTCATGACGGTCGATGCGCAGGTGGATAGCTGGCACGTCTGCTTCACGCACCGCTGGGGCAGTCCTGGTATCAGCGTCACCAATGCGATCGAGCGGTTGGCGACGGCCGTCTATCGCGAGGCAAGCGCCATTGCCGCCCAGCCGTCGTCAGGGCGCGTGGGGCCGGGGTTTAGGATCGGGCGGCTGCTGGGCCGCAAGCCGGCGTTGCTCGATCCGGGACGGTTCCACTTCTACGATCATACGCCCCCAGCACCCAGTGGAGGCTGGCGGGAGGATTTTTCGTGGGTGGCGCTGCGCTTCGAGAATGGCGAATTCAAAAACCCGGAATGGCAGCACTATCAGGTCATCCCGCACGTCATCCAATCAGCGCGGTTCGAGCTGGCGCGCAACGCGACATATAGCTGTGACATGACGCAGGCGGTGATCGCTGATCAGCGCGCCGGTCTCCTTGGTTGATACGTTTGCGCGGCCCAACTCTCGAGCGTCGAGCTACCGGCCGGGTCAGAATGACACTGGCTGCTTCGTAGAGTGCTGTCCGCACGCCGGCGTCACCGACCTTGGAAATCCGGCCTTCACATCTGTCTCTCCAGATTGGTATCGCTCGGGGTCAGACCGAAATGCGGGCCGACCGCCTTGGATGATTTGAAGGGAAGAACTTCGCTAAAATATGCTTCGCTGCGCGCGATAAAGCGCGTCGACGGCAAGACGGTTAGTATCGTCTGGCGGCCAGCAATTCGGGCCTGATGGTCGCCAAGGGCTGGCGCCAGACCATGCCGACC
Source organism: Acidisoma sp. S159 (assembly GCF_009766125.1). NCBI lineage: Bacteria > Pseudomonadati > Pseudomonadota > Alphaproteobacteria > Acetobacterales > Acidocellaceae > Acidisoma > Acidisoma sp. S159. The sequence goes on along the minus strand of NZ_LMUG01000060.1, from coordinate 21,105 downwards.
ATCGAGCACGGCAGCGCGTGTAGCGTCCGATTACTCCTAGATCGCTAGTCGGCCGGCGTGCCATTTCCTTGGGGCTTGGCGCCATTTGTGCCCACGCTGCCGTTCAGGGCATCGATAATCTGGCACTCAGCTACACGGCCGCCACCGCAAATTTCGACCATTCGGCGTAACTCGTCTCTAAGCGCGATCAGCCGGGTAATCCGATCTTGCACCGTAGCGAAATGGCCACGGGTAATATTGATCACCTCTTGACAACTTTCGGCAGGGTTTTCTTGCAAAGCAAGCAGGGCGCGGATCGTCGAGAGCTCAAATCCCAGCTTCCGCGCATGGCGGATGAAGGTTAGGCGCTGCACGTCGCGGTCGCCGTACGATCGCCGGCCGTTTTCAGTGCGCTGCGCCCTGTGCAAGATCCCGCTGCGCTCATAGTAGCGAATGGTTTCGACGTGGACACCAGTTAGCCGTGAAAGCTCGCCAATCAAGATCAAAGGAGCTCCTTTTCGATTTCGGCTACCCGCGCCCGCCAAGACGAGACGTGTTGAGGGTAATCGTCCTCGTCCCCTTCAAGCTTCGCCAGGTTTTCCCGTCTCCCATTGGGCGAGCGTCCAAGTGAGAACCTTTAGCTCTGTCCGTAGCTTGGGGTTTTCATCCGTCGTCATGCGGTTGGTCCGGAGTTACGGGAGGAAGCGCGGCCGGGTTATCGGGAACCAGATTAGACTTCGTTATCGGCTTGGAAGGCAGGAACTATTCAAATCCTTGCTCCTGTAGTCGCTACAGGATGTAAGCCCGGAACCTGCCCGTTTTCGGCACAATCGGCAACACATTTCCAGGCAAGGCTGGCGAGCTCATGACCCCGGGGGAAAAAGGCGTCCGTTCCTCTCTCGCTCCCCATCTTGGGAGTCGGGTTGAAATGATCGCAAAGATTGCCGACTTTAGAACGATTGACGGCCGCCCACCCTTTTTTGCGCTGCTAAGAGACGTGAGATTTCAGAATGGGGACCGCGCGACCGATCATTTGTGGACTCTCTGGAATGGCGCGTTTTTCAAAGCAAAAGTTGGAGTCGGAGATCCGATATCAATCTCCGCACGCGTTATCGAATATAACCGTCGCGACGGCACCGCGGACTATGGCATTGATGACGTCCAAAAAGTTCGCTTGGTCTTGACGGTGGACACAGCGACGAACCTTGCTCTTGCCCTTAACGCCGCTCAGACACTTTCGGCGCGCGTCACACGCGGCGAAGTGGCAGTCCGCAATTCAGACGAGCCTCGCTTGCAAGCGGCAATGCTCAGCCGTTTTGACGGCGATCCCACTAAGTACGGCAACGAGATCAAGGTCGAATTTGGGCCGGCCGTCGCTCTATTCATGCTTAACAACAGCGCGCATGCGCTCGGAGTTAGTCTTGAACAATATGCCAACAGGCTAACCAGAGACGGCTCTGGCAAGGAGCTTCTAGGGCAGCATATTCAAAATCTTGAGAGACTAAGTCGGGTTCAGCCGCTTATCGTAAAACTCCAGTCGGTCAGCAACCACGAGGCGCAATGCCAGCGCATTGCTGAGGCCCATCTGAAGGCCGGCGAAAACCCTCTCACGCCAGACGATGATGACGAGACGGTCTATCACAAGATGTATTGGCTTCGATCATCTAAAGACAACATGATTCTTCTGCTCGACTCAAAAATCGCGGTTTCAATTTTTCCCGCAGGCGTAGTAGGAGCCATGGCAGCATGGAACGATGGCAAACATCCCGACGCTTTTGGGCAAATTGCCCACATTTTACGACTTACAGACTCATTGAATGCCGATCTCAGATTGAAGCTTGCCCGCGGCCTAACACGAGCTTTTGCGAGCTGGATACGAGCGCAGCGCCGAAATAAACGTCGGAAAGAACTTCTTTTGAGGATCCAAGTTGGTCCGACAAGGACGGTTTAGGTGTCTCGTTGCGCGGATGTTCGATCTTACGACCTGTGTTGGCAAGGCCGCGAACTTCGACGCTTGGCGCAGCCTCGTTCGGCCAACTGAGAGGCCTTGCCTGAAGAAAGCGGCGTTCGGCAATCGCGCCGTGCCGTCACTATCCGACAAGGGAATCCAATCCCCGGCGTGGCGCAGCACGATCCGCCAGCCGGCCGCTACTCGCTAGGTTATACTGGCATCCTACGCTGACCGGACGTGGTGGTATCAAACGCGTGCTTTATCGTGTTGCCGGGTCTTCATGCGGGCACATGCGTCAGCAAAAGGGTTTTAGCCGATGGAGAGGGTCTAAGCAGTCATCGCCTCTTGTGGTCTCGGCCATCTGAGGGGGCTCCTTTGCGATTTCGTCACTTGAGGCGGAATCGATGGAGCAGTAGTATCCCACACCATGAGTAGATGGCTCTCGCATTTGCTGATGGCTTTGCTTCTAGCCTTAGCAACCACGCTCTCGGTCGGCGCACGAGCGACGCCGATGGAGGCTAGTATGGGCGGGACCTCGTCTCAGCATCTCTGCCAGCTCTGTCCGCATGGTCACGGTGTCGGCATGAACACGGACAAGATGCCAAGCTGCCAATTGATGGCCTGTACCACCATCGCGACACTTCCCGTTCCGAACGTACTACCCGGGCGGATTTCCCAGCGAGCTGCTTACCCGACGTCCTTCCTGCGTTCTTGGATCGACGCGCGGCCCGCTCCCGACCAACTCCCTCCGAGATCCATCACTCGCATCTAAACCGCCCTGCGGCTGAGCCGCTGGCGGTTTTGAGCCGCTATGGAGCCCGCGCCCTTGTGCCGGGCCGGCGTCAGGGTCCGCCCTCCGTGCCAATGACGATGAGACATTGACGTCCGGGAAGTTTAGCCTTGAGGGCGCAGGTGAAATATCGACATGGTCATGCCCCGCACGACATCCGAAAAGCCCTTTGCTGCCGATGGCGCTGAAAACGAGGATGGCCCTAGGCCGACGCTGGTTTCAGCGCCATCGGCAGCGTCGCCCGAACTTGGGGACCGTCCGCGTCGGCGCACGTTCACAGCTGCCGACAAGCTCAGAATTCTCCGTGAGGTCGACCGCGTGGGGCCGGGCGGCGCCGGCGGGATTTTGCGGCGCGAGGGGCTTTATTCGTCGGCGCTGACCGACTGGCGGCGCCAACGTGACGCTGGCGCCTACGAAGCCTTGAAGGCCGTCAAGCGCGGCCCCAGATGCGCGCCGATCGATCCCGTGGCGGTTGAACACGCCCAATTGGTGCGCGACAATAAGCGTCTCGCGCTCCAGCTCCGTCGTGCCGAGGCGGTCATCGACATCCAAAAAAAAGTGGCTTCGCTTCTGGGTCTGCCGATCGTCAGCGACGAGGAGTCCTGATGGATGCCGTAGCCGCTCTGGCGCCTGAGCGAGGGGTGATCGCCGCCGTCTGCGAAGCGCTGGGGCTATCCCGCGCTAGCTTCCACCGCCGCCGGGCCAAGGTGACACAGCCGCCG
>NZ_LMUG01000060.1:0-17653 GCF_009766125.1 Acidisoma sp. S159 | reverse complement strand
CGAGCGGTTGGCGACGGCCGTCTATCGCGAGGCAAGCGCCATTGCCGCCCAGCCGTCGTCAGGGCGCGTGGGGCCGGGTTTAGGATCGGGCGGATACTGGGCCGCAAGCCGGCGTTGCTCGATCCGGGACGGTTCCACTTCTATGACCATACGCCCCCGGCACCCAGTGGAGGCTGGCGGGAGGATTTTTCGCGGGTGGCGCTGCGCTTCGAGAATGGAGAATTCAAGAACCCGGAATGGCAGCGCTATCCGGTCATCCCGCACGTCATTCAATCGGCGCGATTCGATCTGGCGCGGAACGCGACATATATTTCTGACATGACGCAGGCGGTGATTGCTGATCAGCGCGCCGGTTTCCTTGGTTGATGAGATCCGCTGTCATGGCGACGACCAGGAGCACGAACGGGTAAACATCCTGAACAACCTTAAATTCGCCGACGCCTGGATCGTGGAAGCGCCGCCGCTTGGACAAAGGAAGCCGAATTCTGGGCCGCGTCCAAAGACCAGCTCTGTCAGCGTAGCGGCGTGATGTGGCATGCACCACTTCCAGCACACACACTCCGCAACTTTGCTTGGTTCGTCGCTGACTGGAAGGCCGGATGGCGGCGCGGCTTCCCATCCGTCGCGCAGGATGATTATCGTTGCGGGAGAGAGCCCAGTGCTCTCACTTCAAATTTGTGAACAACTCGAGGGCTGCGGGTTTATCGCCGAAGCGGTGGAGGACAGACACGCGGTCCTGCGGGCCGTGGCCGCCTTTCGTCCCCACCTGATACTCATGTCGTCGAGTCTTCTCAGCGCTTCCACTAGCGATTTCTATCAAAGCATTCGAACGATCACTCGTGCCGCGGGTCTGCCCGTTCTGCTCATTATGGCAAATCCTGATGAGATGAATACTGTTTGCGATGCGGCGTTGGACGCTGATGGCTACATCTTAAAGCCCTTTCAGATCGAAGCGCTGCTCGTCAAGGCGCGCCCCTTGTTTCGCCGCTTCGGGATGGACTTCGACAAGCAACCCATCAGCGTCCAAAACTTAGTGATTGACCCTGTTTCACATCGCGTGCGTCGGAATGACAGGAATATTCACCTTAGTCCGATAGGCTACCGCCTTCTGGAGTTTCTTATGCGGCACCCGGACCGACTTTTTAGTCGGAAAGAGCTGCTGGACGCCGTCTGGGGACCCGATGTTCCTGTTTTGCCGCGGACGGTTGACGTGCATATCCGGCGGTTGAGACTGAGCATCAACGGCAGCGGGGAGCTCGACATCGTCCGAACCGTTCGTGAAGAGGGTTACGCCCTCGATAGCGCGTCGGCCTAGTTAATTAGCGCAAGGTAGCACCCCGCCCAAACCACCAGGGTCAATATAGACTTCCATCCATAAATCCAGTAAAGTAGATTCATGGATACTGAAGAGGCCATTCGCGCGCTAGCCGGGCTCGCTCAAGACACCCGGCTCGAGACGTTTAAGCTTCTGGTGAAGCTTGAACCGGAAGGGCTGCCGGCCGGCGAGGTCGCTCGTCAGATGGACGTTCCGCAGAACACCATGTCTACGCATCTGGGCATCTTGGCTCGGGCGGGCCTGGTGCGGTCGGAACGGCGCAGTCGAACCATCCTTTACCGCGCAGATCTCGACCGCTTACGCGCGATGATGCTCTTTCTCGTTAAAGACTGCTGTGAGGGGCGCCCGGAGCTTTGCGCCCCGCTAATCGCCGACCTCATTCCCTGCTGCCCGCCAGAAGAGGTGCTGCAATGACTGAACGAAAGTTCAACGTCCTTTTTCTCTGCACAGGTAACTCCGCCCGGTCGATTCTGGCCGAAAGCATTCTGCAGAAAGATGGCAGTGGCCGCTTCAACGCCTATTCAGCAGGAAGCCATCCTAAGGGGGCGGTCCAACCTCTGGCACTGAAAGTGCTCGAGAGCTTCGACTACCCCATAGACGGCTTTCGCTCGAAACCATGGGACGAGTTTGTGGCTCCCGATGCACCGATTATGGATTTCGTATTTACGGTTTGTGACGACGCGGCAGGCGAGACATGCCCCGTCTGGCCTGGGCAGCCGATGACAGCGCACTGGGGCATCATGGACCCAGCTGCCGTCCGAGGCTCGGCGATGGAACAGGAGCGGGCCTATGTGGATGCATTCCGCTACATGAAGAACCGCATCTCGCTTTTTTTGGCCCTTCCGCTGTCGAAGTTGGAGCGCTTCAGCCTGAGTGCCAAACTACGCGAGATCGGTCATACCGAAGGTGCGTCTTCACCTCGTTCGGATGTGGCGTGATGAACTCGGTCGACATTGTTATTTACCATAATCCCGATTGCGGCACCTCGCGGAATGCCTTGGCGATGATCCGCAACGCAGGGATCGAGCCTCACGTCATCGAGTATCTGAAGACCCCTCCCGTTCGCAACTTGCTTAAGCAAATCATCATGCGAGCTGGGCTGACGCCACGAACGGTGCTCCGTGAGAAGGGCACGCCTTACGCTGAACTTGGTTTAGACGACGTCGCATTGACCGACGATGAATTGCTGGATGCCATGATAGCCCGCCCCATACTTATTAATCGTCCGCTCGTCGTCACGCCGCTTGGGGTCCGGCTCTGCCGACCGTCCGAGGTCGTGTTGGATATTCTTCCGCAGGAGCAGCAAGGTGCTTTCGCCAAAGAAGACGGCGAGGCCGTCGTGGACGCGTCCGGGCACCGGCTGACCTAATACTATCTCAACCAATTTCTTCTGATCTATCTGATGTGCTGCCGCTTGTCCGAGCGATGGAGCCTTGCCGCGTCTGTACTTGAAGGATCCTTTAATGCTGGCTCTCGCCATTTTCGTCGTAACTCTTATTCTCGTCATCTGGCAGCCGCGCGGACTAGGTATTGGCTGGAGCGCAATGGGTGGCGCAATTGTCGCCCTTCTGACGGGGGTCATCGGATGGGGCGACGTGCCGACGGTCTGGCATATCGTGTGGAACGCGACCTTCACCTTCGTTGCCCTCATCATCATCTCGTTGCTGCTGGATGAGGCGGGCTTCTTCCAGTGGGCGGCGCTGCACGTCGCCCGATGGGGCGGCGGCCTGGGGCGGCGGCTGTTTCCGCTTGTCGTGCTGCTGGGTGCCGCTATTGCCGCGGTGTTTGCCAATGATGGTGCAGCGCTTTTGTTGACGCCCATCGTGGTGGCCATCCTGCTGCGCCTGGACTTCTCTCCAGTCGCGACGCTCGCCTTTGTCGTGGCCACGGGCTTCGTGGCGGACACGACTAGTCTGCCACTCATCATCTCGAACCTGGTCAACATCGTCAGCGCGAACTATTTCGGTGTGACCTTCAACCGGTATGCGGCGGTCATGGTTCCGGTGGACATCGTGGCATTGGCGGCTACGCTCGTCGTTCTTTGGATTTTCTACCATCGAGATGTGCCTGCGATCTATCCAGTCGCGCAACTTGAGGCACCACACAGCGCTATCCGCGATCATAGTGTTTTTGCTGCAGCGTTTCCGCTGCTCGTGGTTCTCCTTGTCGCTTACTTCGTGCTCGCACCGTTGGGCATTCCGGTCTCCGTAGTAACGGGAGCCGGAGCTCTTGTGCTGCTCGCTCTCGCCGGTCGGTGGCATCGTCGTGGAAACGGTGCTGTCATTTCCGTAGGCAAGGTTCTTCGAGGTGCCCCGTGGCAGATCGTGGTGTTCAGCCTCGGTATGTACCTCGTGGTTTACGGCCTGAGGAATGCCGGTCTGACGAATTATTTAGCGGCGAGTCTCGTCTGGCTTGGTGAACACGGTCCGTGGGTCGCGACCATCGGAACGGGCTTCGGCGCCGCCATCCTGTCCTCGGTCATGAACAATATGCCGGGGGTGTTAGTCGGCGCCTTATCGATCGAGCAGGCACATGGCATTCCGGCCTTGACACGCGAGTTGATGATCTACGCCAACGTTGTCGGGTGCGACCTTGGGCCGAAGTTCACGCCGATCGGCAGCCTCGCTACGCTGCTCTGGCTGCACGTTCTGTCCCGGAAGGGCATCACAATCACTTGGGGCCAATATATGCGAGTCGGCCTCGCCATCACGCCACCCGTGCTGCTTGTCGTGCTGGTCGCCCTGGCGCTCTGGCTCCCATTGGTGACAACACCCTGACGTGACGGACTGGGACGCTAACAGGATGCGGTTCGTCTTCTTCGACTCGCAAGGAGCTGTGCGATGCGAATCCTGATTGTAGGCGGAAGCGATGCGGGCATTAGTGCAGCGTTGCGCATCCGCGAATTGGACCGAGCGACTGAGGTCAGCGTGCTGCTCGCGGATGACTTTCCGAATTGGAGCATCTGCGGGCTGCCCTATTACCTGAGTGGAGAAACGCCTCGCTGGCAGAGCTTGGCGCATAGAACGGAGTTCGACGGCATAGACGTTCTCCGGAGCCATCGCGTGGAGTCAATCGACCCCACCCTCCATCGTGTGACGGCAGCAACCAAGGACCGTAGAATAGAACTCTCCTACGATCGCCTGATCCTCGGAACGGGGGCGGTCCCTGTCCGACCAGACCTGCCCGGTATTAATCTTCCAGGCGTCTATGTGCTGCACACCATGAACGACGCGCTCACCGTGAATGACGCCCTGGAGACCCGGCCCGAAGCCCGGACGGCGGTCATTATCGGTGCTGGCTATATCGGTCTTGAGATGGCGGAGGCGCTTGCCCATCGCGGCCTCAAGGTCACGGTTATTAGCCGCAGCAACCCGGTCTTCCCGACCGTTGATGCCGCTTTCGGCCGAGCCATGGAGGAGGAGTTGGAGCGGCATGATGTGCGCATCCTCGTCGGATGCTCCGTCACGGCCGTGGAGCGTCTCCAGGGCTCGCTGAGGGTCTGTCATGGTATTGGCCTGGGTGAGGCCGCTGATCTGGTCATTGTCGCGACAGGCACGCGGCCCGACACGCGGCTCGCACGGGATGCTGGCCTGGCGCTTGGTCAGAACGGAGCGATCACCGTCGATCGGGCTATGCGGACGAGTGCTTCCGACGTTTTTGCGGCAGGCGACTGCGTCCAAACCTGGCACCGGATGCTTGAACGTGATGCGTGGCTTCCTCTCGGTACCACGTCCCACAAGCAGGGGCGGATCGCAGGTGAGACGGCTCTGGGAGGCAACCGACTCTTCGAAGGGTCCGTTGGCACCCAGGTCGTCAAACTGTTCGATCTCGTGATGGCACGAACGGGTTTGCTCGACCGCGAGGCGTTGGCCGCCGGCTTTGATCCATTGACGGTCGAAAGTCAGGCTTGGGATCATAAAGCCTATTATCCCGGTGCCCGTGAACTACGAGTCAGGATCACTGGCGATCGTCAGACCGGCCGCCTGCTCGGTGCGCAGATTATCGGCCCATGGAAGGCGGAAGTCGCAAAACGGATCGACATTTACGCGACGGCACTGTTCCACACCATGTCGGTCGACGGAGTTAATGACATTGACTTGAGCTATGCGCCGCCATTCTCAAGCCCATGGGACCCGGTACAAATCGCAGCTCAGGCTTGGTCGGCGCGACAGACGTTAGGAACGCCATCATGAGCTCCTCCGAGGAAGAGCGTGGTACAGTGGATATTTTTCCGGTACTTCAGCGCGAACTCCTTCTCCCGGTCGACTCTGTAAGATTGGAACCGTTCGAACGGGTTCAGCACGCTCCCCGGATCCTTCTGCTTTACGGGTCACTGCGGGAGCGGTCCTATAGCCGCCTGCTCATTGAGGAAGCCGAACGCCTCCTACGCGTGATGGGCGCTGAAACCCGGATCTTTGATCCGCGTGATCTGCCAGTGGCGGACAGTGTGCCGAAGGACCATCCCAAGGTTCAGGAACTCCGCGCCTTGTCGCTCTGGTCTGAGGGGCAGGTCTGGTGCAGCCCGGAACGCCACGGCGCCATCACCGGCGTTTTCAAAAACCAGATCGATTGGCTTCCGCTGGAGGAAGGCTCTGTCCGGCCGACCCAGGGCCGGACGCTCGCCGTCATGCAGGTTTCGGGCGGGTCGCAGAGCTTCAACGCGGTCAACACACTGCGCCTGCTTGGCCGGTGGATGCGCATGTTCACCATCCCGAATCAGTCGAGTGTGCCGAAAGCTTATGAGCAGTTCGATGATGCTGGGCGCATGAAGCCTTCTAGCAACTACGACCGTGTAGTCGATGTGATGGAGGAACTCCTACGCTTCACCTGGCTGCTGCGCGACAGGGCTGACTATCTGGTCGACCGCTACAGCGAGCGAAAGGCAAGTTTTAAGCTTCCGGAAAAACTGTGACCGCCATGGCAACCAGCGTATCCGAGACCCTCTTGGCCCGACCGGCAACAGCAAGTGATGTCCCAGCTGTCACAGCTATTTACAACGAAGGCATTGCAGACAGGGTGGCGACCTTTGAAACCCAACCGCGAACACCGGAACAGGTCGCTGGGCGGATCACGGGGCGCTATCCTGTTGTAGTGGTGGTAAACAAGGTTGGACAGATTGTCGCCTGGGCGTCGACATCCTCGTACCGGGATCGCGACTGTTATTCTGGGATTGCCGAATTCTCGGTTTACGTAGGCCGCGTTCATCGCGGACAGGGCGCTGGCCGTGTCGCCTTGGCGGCGTTGCTTGAAATCGCGGAAACGGCCGGGTTCTGGAAACTGCTTTCGCGGATCTTCGTCGAGAATACGCCGAGCCGCAAATTATGCAGCTCACTAGGTTTCAGCGAAGTCGGCATCTACCGGCGACATGCAAAACTCGACGACACTTGGCGAGACGTCGTTATCGTTGAGCGGTTGCTGGGCGAGGCCGCAGATGCCTAATTTCCATCAGAATGGAAATACCACTTGCGGCATCTTGTGAAGAACGATAATCTATTTCCATGAAAGTCGAAAAAGCGGCGAAGCAACTCGAGGCTCTCGGTAATCCTACGCGACTGAAGGTCTACCGCATGCTGGTCCGTGCGGGTGATACGGGAATGGCGGTTGGCCAGTTGCAGGAGCGCCTCGAACTAGCCGCGTCGACGCTTTCACATCATCTGCACCGGCTGATTTTGACGGGTTTGGTGACCCAGGAGCGGCAGGTGACGACGTTGATTTGTCGGGCGAACTATCTGGAGATGAATGCCCTGGTTGGTTTCCTGGTCGCCGAATGCTGCGTAGACGCCCCCAGAACTGCAGAAGACGAGGTGGCAGCCTGATCTCAATTTGGCAACTAATTCCATTATTCCGGAATGAAAGAAGGAGATGCTGACATGACGCTCGAATCTCTTCCCGTCGCGGTCATTGGCGGAGGGCCAGTTGGTCTTGCGGCTGCCGCACATCTTGTTGCTCGTGGGCTTCCGGTGAAGGTCTTTGAAGCCGGAACCACAGTGGGCGCCAACCTTCGCGAGTGGGGCCATGTACGGGTTTTCACGCCGTGGGAACTGAACGTGGACGCCGTTGCTCGGGCGCTTTTGGAGCGGCAAGGGTGGACGATGCCGCCACTGACAGAGCTGCCGACAGGAAGCGACCTCTATGCCCGTTATCTGAAGCCCCTTTCGGAAACCCCCGAATTGGCAGCGGCTATCGAAGTCGGGACCCGCGTTGAAGCCATCTCGCGCCTCAACACCGACAAGGTAAAAACCGAAGGACGCGAGGCGAAGCCGTTTCAATTGCGGCTGTCTTTGCCAAGTGGCGCGCAGCGTGTGGAGTTGGCCCGCGCCGCTATCGACGCTTCGGGAACCTGGGCGGCGCAGAACCCCATGGGAGCGAATGGGCTCCCTGCACTTGGAGAGGCGGACAACAAGACGCGCATTGCCTATGGCATGCCGAATATTCTCGGCCACGACCGAGCCACCTACGCCGGACACCGCACACTGGTGGTGGGTTCTGGCTATTCCGCGGCGAACGTCCTGCTGGACCTCGCCAAGCTCGCGGAGGACCAGCCGGACACCTCGATCATCTGGGCTGTGCGGGGAACGGACTTGGTCCGGGTCTACGGCGGCGGGCTGGCCGACCAGCTCCCGGCCCGGGGCGAACTTGGATGGTTGCTGAAGGGCCTCGTCGAACGGGGAGTCGTAACTCTGGTCACAGGCTTCGCCACGACGAGAATTCTCAAGACCGGCGACGGCCTTGTCGTCGAAGCCGACGGCGTCGACGGTCCGCGCAGCATTGGCGCAGTGGACCGCATCGTGGTCGCGACCGGTCAGCGACCCGACTTGATAATGACCCGGGAGCTTCGCCTTGAGCTCGACCCGTGGCTTGAAAGTGTCCGGGCGTTGGGTCCACTGATCGATCCGAACCTGCATTCATGCGGAGATGTGCCGCCCCATGGCCACCGGGAACTCAGCCATCCGGAACCCGGTTTCTATACGGTTGGCGTCAAAAGCTACGGTCGTGCCCCAACGTTCCTTTTGCTGACCGGCTACGAGCAAGTCCGTTCCGTTGTCGCCGCGATTGCAGGTGACCTGGAGTCAGCGGACCGCATTCAGCTTGCGCTTCCGGAGACGGGCATCTGCAAGGTGGAATTTCTGGACGGTGAAATGACGGCAGCAGGCTGCTGTGGCGGTCCGGCCATTACCAGGCAAGACGCCTGTTGTGTCGCGGATGCGGTCGCTAAGGACGCCGGTCAGGATGGGTGCGGTTGTGGATTGGCTGCGTGAGCACGCCTATTCCACAGAACTCCGTTGCAGCGGCGACAGATTCATCCCAATACGCCGTGGTCATCACGGGCCTGGGGATAGCTCAAATTTTTGCCTGGGGTTCGTCCTACTATCTTCTGGCGGTCCTTGCGAAGCCGATTGTCAGGGATACTGGATGGCCATTTCCCTGGATTATCGGGGGCGTGTCGCTTGGATTGCTGGTCGCGGGTCTTGTCTCGCCACGAGTTGGCCGCGCCATCGCACGTTACGGTGGCCGCCCCGTTCTGGCGATCAGCGCGATCTTGCTTGCCGTGGGACTTGCTCTCCTCGGGTACGCACAGAGCCTGCCTGCCTATTTTCTTGCTTGGGTGATTATTGGCCTTGGGATGGGAGCCGGACTGTACGATCCCGCCTTCGCGACGCTTGGGCGTCTTTACGGCCAAGCGGCCCGGCCCGCCATTACAACGCTCACATTGTTCGGCGGATTTGCCAGCACAGTATGCTGGCCGTTATCGGCCTATCTGGTCACGCATCTCGGCTGGCGAGAGGCATGCTGGTCCTATGCTGCCATCCACCTCTTCGTCCTCGTGCCTCTTTACTTGTTCGCCTTGCCTCGTGAGGTTGCTTTCCGTGAACCTCCGCCCGAACCGATCACCGGACGCGAAGGTCTGGTTGGCGATGTTGGCCAAGGCCGCAACCTCAATCGCGTCCTCTTCGGCCTGGTTGCGATGGCAATAACCTTGAGCGCGATGATCTCGACGCTTGTTTCGGTTCATCTCCTCACCATCCTCCAGTCGCGGGGACTCACACTTGGAGCGGCGGTAGCTCTGGGCGCACTGGTCGGTCCGTGCCAAGTCGGCGCGCGAACCATCGAGTTTTTCATCGCCCGCTACCATCACCCGATTTGGACCAAGGTCGTCGCAACGTCGCTGGTGGCGCTCGGAGTCGTCGCGCTCTGGGTCTCGGTGCCGATTATCGCGCTTTCACTCGTCTGCTACGGGGCAGGAATTGGTTTGGAGTCCATCGCCCGGGGAACGCTTCCCCTCGCGCTGTTTCCTGGGCCGCAATATGCGGTGACGATGGGGCGGCTCGCGATGCCAGTCTGATCGTGCAAGCAGCGGCGCCGTCAATCGGAGCGCTCTTGCTTAGCGGGTATGGTGCCAGCACTACACTAGGAGTCCTGACGGGGGGAGCGATCGTGAATGTCGTCCTCGAACTCACCATTTTAGCGGTGATGCATAAATCAAATGGAGTGTGACGAGGTGGCAGATGTGAAGAGTGGTGCTCCAACGTCGCAGGCATACTTGCGGCGTTCCTTTTAAAAGCCTTTGCTCTCTACAACGCCGGTCAAACTCAAATAGCTCGCCACGGCTTTCAGTGGTTTTTGGACCGAGGTGAAGTAGTGCTTCAGGTTCAGCGTGAGCCAGGTGTGGCCCTATACAGGAAGCAGCCTGAACTGAGAGGATCGGTCGAGGATAATGCGAAGCGACCTACATGCCGAGAGCACAATCATCCCCCATTCGGAGGGAAAAGCGAGAAATTAGGTGTTCTGCTTTCCTCCTAAGTTCCGCAACCTGGCGCGTAGGGCATTGAAGGGCGCTTCGATTGCGCGCTTAGCCCAAATTCAATCCACTGACAGCTGGTCCGGCTGGCGTATTCGAAGACTTGCTGAAGATGACCTCGTGCACTTATCGAGATGAGCGCGTCTGATCTCTTGAAGACGATGTTCCACCGGCCCTTCTTAACTACCACGAAATCTCACGACTCACGTTTGCCCACACCGCCGAAAGAGCCAGGCTACGGAAGAATGGATGCCAATTGTTTGGTGCAATGAAGGCCATCTGGCCACCGCCATTGTCCCAAACCGGAACGACCGTGCCGGCGAGACCTGCTGACCCGGATCGTACGTGGATTTCACTGATGATCTCTTCCTGATCCTGACGGGTCTTATGTCCAAAATCACTGTTGAGAGGCGCGATCACTAGATCGATACCTTGCTGACGCAGATGCGCCACTTTTAGTGTCGGCATTAGTTTGTTCCTGCAAATTCGTCGGCCAGGCAGGAGTTTTGAAGCCCGTGCGTGGCCGTCCAAGATTATTTCTTCGTGCCGCGATTACGCCGCCACGCACTCCATCAGGGCCAGCAGATTGTCGTTGTAGTAGCCGTCCGCGTGCGTGCGGACGTATTTGCCGTTCGGTCCCGGGACGACACCCACTTCGGCACGTTTGCCGTTCACGTAGGTGAAGAAGGTGTTGGTCCGCCCCTCGATGGACTGGATCACCTCCGCGCGGGTCCATTTCCAGCCCGCGCCCCCCAGATGCGTGATCCCCTCGTGGGTATCGTTGCGCAGCTGCTTATTGATGCACTTCACCTGTACGTCGGCCATCGGCCTGAGCTCCTTCAATGGCGGCCCGCGACTCGACAAGGCCTGCACATCACCATCAAGCCCATGCGGGGCGTGGTCAACAAAAATAGCACATAGATTGTGATGTTTGTATTGCTGTCGCATTCCCATCCACGGGGCTGCCAGAGAATGTTTGTGTAATTGACATTTAGGGAGCCGGCGTCCAGGATTCCGACATTCAGGGGGCGGAGTCGATGTGACTGATCAAATCTATGCGGCATTTGGTCGCAAGGTGCGGACGCGGCGTGAGTCGATGCGCATCACGCAGTCTGATCTTTCCGCCCGGATCGGCCTCTCGCGCGCGTCAATCGCGAACATTGAAGCCGGGCGTCAGGCAGTGTTGCTGCACCAGTTTCTTGCGCTGGCAGACGCCTTGACCATACCCCCTATGGAGTTGGTCCCGCCGCAGCAACCGCCAGCTGACCCACCCGATCTACCGGAGGAAGTGATGAAATTCATGCAGACCTACAAGCTGAGGACCAAAGCTGACCGTCGATCCGGCCAATGACTGGCACCCGGCCACGGTACACCCGCATCGAGCAGTTGACGGACGCGCTGATGGTCGCAGCCGGGGTGAACACTCCGCCCGTCCCGGTGGACCGGATCGTGCAAGCCCAAGGCATCGCCATCCGCGCGACAAGCCTTGGCGACGTATCCGGCCTGGTCGTCCGCAAGGGTAAAGAAGTCGTCATCGGCGTGAATAAAGACCACCCGCTGACGCGGCGGCGTTTCACAATTGCGCACGAACTCGCGCACGCGCTGCTGCACCATGGCGAGGAAGTGCGCTACGATCGGGATTTCCGGGTGAACCTGCGATCCGAGGCCTCCGGGCTTGGCGTCGATATCGAGGAGATTGAGGCCAATTTCTTTGCGGCCCGCCTCTTGATGCCGCGCCGGTTCCTAGAGGCAGACCCCGAGGCCGCACTTGTAGACATGGAGGATGCGCAGGCCGTCGGGAGGCTCGCCAAGCGTTATGGCGTGAGCGTGCATGCCATGAGCATCCGGCTCGGCACTCTTGCCGTCAGGCGAGGATGAGTGAGGCCCCGGGGCAATGACAGAGGTACGGCGACCCAAATCACTCTCTGCCGCCTCATGCAGTTAGAACGAAAAAGCCCGCCATAAAGGCGGGCTTTCGGTATCCTATGACGATGAGGGGGGGCTTGCGCCCGCGTTTCTCAAGGCCAACGACGCAAATATACGCCTTGGTCGTATCAAAGACAACGCCTCGGAGGCGTGGCTCCTTCACGAAAAGGTAGGCTAACTATTGTCGTTTACACCAGATGAGCTGCGGAACCTCCCCGAGGTCATCTCAGCCCCCAGGTTCGCCACCTACCTGCAGGCAAGAGGCAATGACCGCACCAAGGCACTTGCTCTCTACGAATGGAATCTCGACCTCTCAGCCGCCTTCATTGTACCCTTGCAGGTTTGCGAGGTTGCCGTCCGCAACGGTATCGTGCAGGCGCTCGAGCGGGTTCACGGGGCTAACTGGCCGTGGTCGAATGGTTTCCTCAGGAGCCTTCCCCGCCCCAAAAGGGAGCAGGACTATCATCCCGAGCGCGACCTTCGATCGGTCGCATCAAGAATGCCAACGGCCGGTAAAATTGTTGCAGAGCTAAGATTCGCTTTTTGGGAAAGCACTTTCACCGTTGGCCAAGATGATCGGCTCTGGAAACCGCATTTCCGCGCGTCATTTCCGGGCTCGCCGAGAACACTTCTAATCCCGATAGCCCGGGCGACTGCTCGCGCAGACCTAATAGAGATTCGTCGTCTCAGAAACCGAATTGCTCATCACGAGCCCATCTTCACGCGCAACGTCACTGCCGACTATCGGCGCATCCACGAGTTGCTCAGCTGGCGGAGCCCGATTGCCGCTGCGTGGATGGACAAGAAGCAGGGGGTTACCGATCTGATACCTCTGGAACCCTAAGCAAGTAGTCTAGGACGTGTGGAAGGGGATGCCGAATATTAAGGCAACGTCCCCCTCTCCTCATACCAAGGCACGGTAAACATTACTTACCGTGCCTGTCTTCCCGTCTAGAGCCCCCTAACCTATTGATTTAATTCCCACAAGTGACATTATCACGCTTTATAAAAGCTCCCCTGGTGGTTGCGCCTGCGGAGTTGTGGGCAATGCCCTTCCGCCATTGTCCATCAAATCCACCAGGGTGGCCTAGAGGCCTCTCGCTTAGCGCGATATGTGTGAGCGCTCCTTAAGCGTTCCGGCCGGATCGACTTCCACCAGACTGGCGACCCGCTCGTAAACGTCGGCATTTCCGTCATCTGCGTTTTTAACGGCTCCTTTGGCTGGCGACGGTGCGGAAGAACGATGCGGCATCACGCTGCAGGCGTGCCGCAACCTCGGCATGGGTCATTGGGCTTCATGTCTTTCGATTAGCGGCAATTCCTCCGGCCCGCGAAATCTGCGGACCGACAGGCCCCCATTAATGGCCTCTTCCCACGAGACCGTCCGGGGCCAGCCTGGCAGTTTCGCATCGGCATAGCTGCGCGGCCGTTCGGCCACCCAAGCAGGAGATCATGGAGCGAACTGCCTGTCATGACGTCCCTGCCCTACTCCTTTTCGCCCTTGCCGCTGCCCTACTCTAAGCTGAGGCTACGTTTTCATGCCACGTTGTGGCATTGTGGCATTGTGGCATTGTGGACAACATAAGTTGTCCCATATTGGGAATACTAGTTGGTTTCGGTTTTCTTGCGGCGGCCGCTTTTGACCTCGGCCCGGACGGCCTTCCCATATCGGGTAAAAGCCATATTCAAAGCCTCGGCTAAAACCTCCTGAACGTCTTTGTTTTGTTCGGCGGCGATAAGTCGAAGGGTCTGAGCAACCTCCGGATTGAAGTGCCCGGAAACTTGCCGCGTGTCCTGCCTGGTCTGTGCCGTGCGGTAGCTCCGGCCTGGGTCGATCGACTCTGCTGTGGCTTCGGTCGTTGCCGGCGCAGGTGCTGCAGATCTTGCCGCCAGTTCCTTCAATGATCCTTTAGCGCTCATGCTGCTGCCTTTCTGTCACGTTGTTTTGTTGTCGACAACGACACAGCCTTTTTGTCACGTTGTCGGGTTGTTGACAACCCGAGTTGTCGAGAAATCCATGTGAATAGCTCTCCTATCTCGGCCGCAGCAGCGCTGTCGGGTTCGGTTTCCTGCGCTGTAAAGCCCGTGATCGATGCGGTTACGTAGGGGGCACGGTCATGGAACACCACGGGCGCGATGTCGCATTCATGCTCGACCAAAGCTTCGCGGACGTCAGCCTCGACCCGCGTGGCCCCAATCCGCATCCCGTTCAACAGCAGGCACGGGCGCTTCTTTGCCAACAGGCAGGAATCAATGGTCCGCTTGAGAGCGCGGAAATCGAACCCGCCTCGTTTGAAGGGAACCAGCACGAAGTCCGCGGCGAGGGCGGCGATATAACCGGCGTTATTGGCTTCGCGTGGCGTATCGATGATGACGAGGTCCATGTCACCGTTGGCGCGTAGGTCGGAGAGCAGCTTGTCGAGCCGGGACGAGGGTATAGCCACGGCCTCGGGCTCGCTGCCCCTTTGATCGGCCCAGTCGGCGGAGCTGGCCTGCGGATCGATGTCGATGATTGCCACTTTCAGCCCAGCAAGCTTCGCGGCGACCGCAATATGGATGGTGAGGGTTGATTTTCCCGCGCCACCTTTCTCGCTCCAGATTTCAAGCACCTTCATCTGCTTCACGTTGTCTGCTCCTCACGTTGTCGACAACGCGGCTAGTCACGTTGTTTCATTCTCCACGATATCACAAATAAACAATTCGGCAACGTGACAATATACGTTGTTGGACCCGGCAGCGACGGGCAGCTAAGACCGGCCGGATCGGCGCATATATCAGCGCCTCATTCCCCATCTCCCGGAGGCACTGGCGGTTTACCGTATCGCTCGAACAAGGCGTCCAGCGCCTCGACCAGCAGGCTGTGCATGGCGCGGCCCTGTTCGGCCGCGAGGATTTAAGCTGAGTGCGAACGGACGCCGGCAGGTGCGCGGTGATCAGCATATCGACACGGCCGCCTTGCCGTTGCTCGTCCTCCTTGTCGCGCCGATTGTCGTAGTCATCAAACTGCGCCGGCGCCTATGCCGTCACGATCGGCGATGCGTTGCACCAGATGATCAACCATGATGGCCGCATCTACAACACCGTGCGCATGAAGGACGGCAGGTGGGGCGCGTTCGTCAGCGACCGCCGCACCGACGCGCCGAACGGTCCCCGCGACCAGAAGCGCCCTTTGCGACGGTCGCGACGCAGGAGGCGGCGGCCGAGGCCATCCTGAAGCGCGTGTCGAGGGCTGACGGTCGGGCAATGGGTGCGCACGGCCGCGAAGCAGGCCAGCGAACCGCGAGGCCCCGACAGGAGGCGGAGCGGTCATGGCGGCAGAATATCAAAATGAAGCCGCGAGGCCGGGGCAGGGAGCATTTAAATCATGCGGATCGGCGAGCTAACCGGCGGCTGGGCCCGCAAGGATTCCCCGCCTGACGATATACCGGCGGACCGCATCGCGGCGACGGAAGCCGTGCGCGTGCGCGATGAGGCGTTGATGCGCCGGCTGGTGCGCAACCAGACGCGGCATATGGAGGCGCTGCAAAAGGATTTGCAGCAGGTGGCGATGCAGCCGCCCAATCTTCACACCGAACGCCAGGCCAGGGAAGTCGCCGCCATCCGCCAGCGTTTTGCCGAGCCGATCCGTAAAATGGAGAAACGGCACAAAAGCTGGCTCGGCCGTGTCGAGCGCGTGGCCTTCGGCAAAGGCCGGCAGGCGCATGCGATGGAAAGACTGACCGGCAAGCGCGACCAGGCCATTGGCCGCAAACTGCATTTACAGGCAGAGAGCGAGGCGCGGCGGCAGATGTCGCTCGATCAGCGCCAGGCGAAGGTGCGGCGGATGTGAAACAGGCAGAGGAACGGCACCCGCGCGAACGGCATGAGCTGGTTGAGGCGCGGAAAGTGGCGACGATCACGCCATCCGCCAGGAAATGAACCGTATCCAGACGCATCGCCGACAGCTGAACCGCGGGCAGAAGCTGTGATGGCCGCGGGCTGAGGTCCGTCCACTTGCGGCTCGGCAGAGAAGGAATCCATTTTATCAATCAGTTAATCTTAGCTGGCCGCTAGTTGTTGGTATGCGTAAGGTTGTTGGGATAGTCGTGGGCTTCTCGAGCAGAGAGTGGTCCGTGTTATGTTCGACGATGCAATCGAGGTCCACACGGGTTTAGGATGCCCACCGCTAGGATTGAGCACGATGGTAGGCACTCGGATGCCCGTCCCTATTACATGGCTTCCCCAGAAAGGCGATCCGACCGAGGTGGCCATATTTGAGGCTGTCGGATATGCCTTGTCGTTATGGGAGAAGCTAGAGCAAGAGCTATTCGAGCTCTATGCTTTGCTGAAAGGGATACCTTCGCTATCTCAGAGGGGTCGACATGCCTACACTGGGGACGTGAGTAATTTTCGAGGGAGGGTGGAAAAGCTTCGCGGTGCGATTGACCAGCCCTCCAATTTGCGGCCTTGCCAGCTCACCGAGGCATTGATCCACGGTATAGTTATAGAAGCGGAAGCACTCAGCAAATTACGCAACAAAATTGCACACGGAATCGTTCACCTCGGTCGACAAGGACTCAATTCCGCAGAGTTTTTTCTCGTGCCAGGTTACTATGAACATCGCGCCATCGAGCACCCCGTAGATCCCCTCTATGCCTATTGTGCGAAAGATATTAAACAGCACGCGGAATCCTTCAGGTCTCTGGCTAACAGGACTTCTGATTTACGGTCGAAGCTTTCGCCCGTTTGAGCAGATAATTGTACGGCCGAAGCAATTACATCACATGAGTGCTTTTCCGTCGCTAGATCGGCTTCGGGACGCATCTCGGTCGAGATAAACAAATCTTTCGTGGCGGCCTATTCAAAAGGCTTATCCGACTGCAAATATATATATGGTCGAAACAGGAGGTCCGCCGTATTCCATATCATGCTTGTAACACCGAGATTCTCGACCGCAGCGGCGCCGACACAGTGATCTCAACTTCTTACCTGAGCTCATCGGGCTCCTGAGGTCTTGGCTCGCGTCTTCAGTCAGGATTGCCATTCTTTAGCGTCTTATAAATGATGATCCTGATTAGTGCGGCCGGTTTGTGCATTTTCTCAGTCTGCAAAATCTGCGCACCAAAGGCGTGCGAGAAAAAGTTCTCGCACGGGCGACAGAGGTCCATGGCTTTAGCCTTGAGCGTAGCTGGAACGTCGTCCCGCATATGATGGCGGTTAATGCCGGCGCCAGCCTGCTACGGGAGCGTAAAACCCGCCCCCTCTTTGCGCCTCATCGCGTCGAACATCGGTTTGATTTTGCCTTCGATGAGAGCGTTATAGTTTTCCTCAACGATTATCATCTGATGATGGAGCAGTTCCTGGAAATCAGCATCGTACGCCAAGCCTGACGGCGGGTTCGCCTTCAGACGGCCGACCAGGCCGAACATGCGGATATAGCCCTCAAGCACCGGCTTTGCTGTGGCCGAGGCTCCGTGTAGGAGAGCCCGGATTCCACGGATATCGTCGTCGGTCAGGGCATGCAGCTTGTAGAAATCTAGGGTCAGGACTCATTCTTTGAGATAGAAGGTGACACTGGCTGCGATGCAGATGGCGGAGAAGAAGGTGTGTGC